>JASHQT010000062.1 GCA_030039005.1 Bryobacteraceae bacterium | reverse complement strand
ATCATATCACTCCACAAACGCCCCGGCTGCGAATGCTGAGGAGGCGCCAAAATCCCGCCCGCGCCAAATCCCGTGCGCCAATTTGCGCACCCGAGCGTAATTCTCCCCACCCCCGAACTCATTGAAATTGCAGCGAATTTTCTTTGGCCGCGGCGCTAAAACCTGAAGAATCATGGCCGATATGAGCGACCAGCGCGTTCGCGCCACTCGATCGCGCTCTGGGCGGGAAACTGCTTTAGAGTTATCCGGCAGCCACTTAACCGGCAGTCATGTAAGGAGCCACACCGCGATGTGTTTGGCAGTTCCTGGCAAGCTGTTGAGCATCGAAGGCGACGATCCCGCCTTCCGGCTCGGTCGCGTGGATTTCTGCGGCGTCAAGAAAACCGTCAACCTGGCCTTCACCCCGGACGCCGCGCCCGGCGACTTCTTGCTGGTGCACGTCGGCTTCGCGTTGACCCGCGTGGATGAAGAGGAAGCCCGCCGGACCTATCAATATCTGCTCGAGATCGGGGCCTTGTCTGAGGAAGGCTTGGCGCCTGCCACTGAACAAGGCCTCCAGTCAGGTGAGTCCGCATCCTCCGCCGGGCGCGGGATCGGAGCGGCGCGATGAAATACGTCGATGAATATCGCGATCCCACGCTCGCTCGAGGCTTGGCCGCCGAAATCGCCCGCAAAGTCACCCGCCCCTGGGTGCTCATGGAAGTCTGCGGCGGCCAGACCCATACGCTGATGCGTTACGGCATCGACGAGCTGCTGCCGCGCGAAATCGAGTTGGTGCACGGCCCCGGCTGCCCGGTGTGCGTCACGCCCATCGAAATGGTGGACCGCGCCGTCCGTATCGCCTCGCTCCCGGGAGTCATCTTCACCTCCTATGGCGACATGCTGCGCGTCCCCGGCTCGGAATCGGATCTGTTCCAGGCCAAGGCCCAAGGCGCCGACGTGCGCATCGTCTATTCGCCCATGGACGCGGTGAAACTGGCGCGCGAAAATCCCCACCGCAAAGTGGTCTTCTTCGGCGTCGGCTTCGAAACCACCGCGCCCGCCAACGGCATGGCGGTGTGGCAGGCCAAGCGCGAAGGTCTCAAGAATTTTTCGATGCTGGTTTCGCACGTGCTCGTTCCGCCGGCCATGCGTCTGATTCTGAGCTCGCCCGCCAATCGCGTCCAGGGCTTTATCGCACCCGGCCATGTCTGCACCGTGATGGGCTACCGCGAATATGAAGACCTCGCCCGCGAATTCCGCGTGCCGATGGTGGTGGGCGGGTTTGAGCCCCTGGATTTGCTCGAGGCCATCTCCATGCTGGTCTCACAACTGGAAGAAGGCCGCGCCGAGGTCGAAAATCAGTACGCGCGGTCGGTGAATTATGAAGGCAACCTGCCCGCCCAGCAGGTCTTGCGCGAGGTGTTCGAAGTTTCGGGCCGCCAGTGGCGCGGCATCGGCCCGATCGCCCAAAGTGGGTTCCGGCTGCGCGAGGAATTCGCGGACTTCGACGCCGAGCGCGTTTACGGGATGGAGGACTGGCACGCTGAGGAACCCGCGGAGTGCATCAGCGCGCTCGTCCTCCAGGGGCTGAAGAAACCCCTCGACTGCCCCGCCTTCGGCACACGCTGCACACCCATGACGCCGCTCGGCGCCCCCATGGTTTCCTCCGAAGGCGCTTGCGCGGCCTATTATCAATACCGCCGCCATTCCATTCCCATTCAAATCCATGCCTGAACTCGCCACAGAAATCGCTCGTTTCACTTGTCCTGCTCCGCTCGCGCAGTCCGAGCGCATCGTGCTCGGCCATGGCTCGGGCGGACGGCTCAGCGCCGAACTGCTGCGCGACGTCTTCCTGCCGGTATTCGGAAATCCGGTGCTCGATCGCATGGACGACCAGGCGGTGGTCGAAATCGCGGGCGCGCGCCTGGCTTTCACCACGGATTCGTTTGTGGTCCAGCCGCTGTTTTTCCCCGGCGGCGACATCGGTTCCCTCGCCGTCCACGGCACCATTAACGATCTGGCCATGGGTGGGGCACGCCCCTTGTATCTAAGCGCGGGATTTATTCTCGAGGAAGGTTTTCCGACCGAGCAATTGCGGCGCATCGCCCGCTCGATGGCGGATGCCGCGGCTCGGGCCGGGGTTGCCATCGTCACCGGCGACACCAAAGTGGTCGAGCGCGGCAAAGGCGACGGTGTCTTTATTAATACGACCGGGATCGGGCTGGTACCGGACGGTGTGCGCCTCAGCGCGAGCCAGGCCCGCCCGGGCGACCGCGTTCTCTTAAGCGGCTCCATCGGCGATCACGGCATCGCCATCCTCGCCCAGCGCGAGGGCCTGGAATTCGAGACCGAAATCCGTAGCGATTCGGCCGCGTTGCACGGCCTAGTTTCACGGATGCTCGCCTGCGCACCCGCCGGTGCGGTTAGCACCATGCGGGATCCGACGCGCGGCGGAGTGTCGAGCACGCTGAACGAAATCGCGGCGCAGTCCGGCGTTAGCATTCGCATCGAAGAAACCCAGATCCCGATCCGCGACGAGGTCCGCGGCGCCTGCGAACTGCTCGGTCTCGACCCGCTCTATGTCGCCAACGAAGGCAAATTGATCGCGATCGTGGCGCCCGAGGCGGCCGATGAGGTTTTGCAAGCTATGCGGGAGGATCCGCTGGGTGCCGAAGCGGCCATCATCGGAACCGTAGGAGAAGAAAGCGCAGGGCTGGTCACTATGCAAACGGCATTCGGCTCCTCCCGTATCGTCGACATGCTGGCCGGCGAACAGTTGCCGAGGATTTGCTAATGCACGAAATGGGCATCGCCAGTTCAATTCTCGAAGCCGCCGACAACGAAGCCCGGCACTACCCCGGTCGCTGGCCGGCCAAGATCGCGGTCGTGATCGGCGAGTACGCGGGCGTCGACACCGAATCCCTGCGCTTCTGCTTCGAGGTTCTGGCGCGCGACCGGGTGCCGGCGCCCGAGCTTGCCATCGACTGGCGCACCGGCTCGGACGAGCTGAAGCTCGCCTATTTGGAAATGGAGGAATCTTCAGATGGAGAAACTAATCCTCGAGAAGAAAGTCCTGAGCGAGAACGATCAAATCGCGGCGCGGCTGCGTGAATCCTTCGCCCGCTCCGGCACCCTGACGCTCAACCTGATCAGCTCGCCGGGCTCGGGCAAAACCAGCCTGCTCGAAAAAACGCTCCAAATGCTCCCGCAAGGAACACGCGCGGCCGTGCTCACCGGCGACCTCCAAACCGACAACGACGCGCGGCGCCTGGCCCGCTACGGCTACCCCGTGCGCCAGATCACCACCACCGGCGCCTGTCACCTTGACGCCCGCATGGTGGAGAACCATCTCGAAGAGTTACTCACGGACCGGCTCGCCGGCCGCCTGGACTATCTCTTCATTGAAAACGTCGGTAATCTGGTCTGCCCCACCAGCTACGATTTGGGCGAAGACGCCAAAGTCGTCGTGCTCAGCGTCACCGAGGGGGAAGACAAGCCACTTAAATATCCCGGCATCTTCCGCAAAGCCGAGCTGATGATTCTGAACAAAATCGATCTGCTCCCGTATGTGCCCTTCGATCCGCAACTGGCGCTGGACAACGCGCGCCGGATCCATCCGGGCATTGAAGTAATCGAAACATCCTGCACTACCGGCGCGGGCCTGGACTTGTGGCTCAACTGGCTCGCCCGCCGCGCCGCAGCCAAACGAGCCGCCTTAAAGGCGGAGGAGGTGGAACATGCTGTCGTCGGACACTAATCTACAAGCCGCGCTGGCCCACCAGGGCATCTCGCGCCGCCAGCTCATTCAGTTTTGCAGCGCCATGCTCGGCACCCTCGCGCTGCCGGAAAAATATCTCGGCCAAGTGGTGAGTGCGGTCAGCAAGGCGAGAAAACCGGTCTTGTTATGGCTGCAGTTCCAGGATTGTACCGGCTGTTCGGAATCCATGCTGCGCTCCAGCCATCCCGATGTCGCCGAGGCCGTGCTCGACCTGCTGAGCTGGGAATACCACGAAGTGATCATGCCGGGCGCGGGCAAAGCCGCCAATGCGGTGCTCGATCGCGTAGTGAATGAGGATAAGGGAAAATACCTGGCGGTGGTGGAAGGCGCCATCCCCACCGGCGAAGGTTTCTGCAACATCGGAGGCCACAGCGCCATGGAGATCGCCAATAAAGTCTGCCGCAACGCCGCCGCCACCATCGCGGTAGGCGCCTGCGCCTTCGATGGAGGCCTGGTGCGCGCCGCACCCAATCCCACCGGCGGCCTCGGCGTCCACGAAGCCGTGCCCGGCATCAAGGTCATGAACATGGCCGGATGCCCGCACAATCCGGCCAACACCGCCGCGGCGCTGGTGCATTTCCTCACATTCAACGATCTGCCCGCGCTCGATCAGTACAACCGTCCGCTGTTCGCTTACGGCCGTATCATTCACGATCAATGCGAGCGCCGCGCGCACTACGACGCCGGCCGCTTCGTGGTGGATTGGGGCGACGAAGGCCACCGCAAGGGCTGGTGCCTGTACAAAATGGGCTGCAAGGGTCCCGCCGCCACGTTTAACTGCCCCGTGGAAGGCTGGAACGACCATACCAGTTGGCCGGTGCGCGCCGGCCACGGCTGCATCGCCTGCGCCTCGCCGCGCTTCTGGGACCACATGTCGCCGTTCTACGATCGCGTGCCCTCGGTCCCCGGCTTCGGCGTCGAAGTTACCGCCGGGCAAATCGGCTTAGGATTAGTCGGCGCCACCATCGCCGGCGTCACCGCGCACGGCCTGATTCAGATGATCAAGCCCGCGCCCAAGCCGCCCGCGGATGGCCCTTCCGCACCCGCATCCCCCGAGCCCGCGCGGACCACTCAACCGGTGGCGCATGGCAATGGCGGCGTCACGGCCACTAGAAAGGAAAACTAACATGGCACGCCTGGTAGTAGATCCGGTCACTCGCATTGAAGGCCACCTGCGCATCGAGGCCCAGGTGGATTCGGGAAAAATCTCCGACGCCTGGAGCGCCGGAACCATGTTCCGCGGCATCGAAATCATCCTGCGCGATCGCGACCCGCGCGAGGCCTGGATCTGGGCGCAGCGCATCTGCGGCGTCTGCACCATGGTGCATGCACTCGCCAGCGTCCGCGCCGTCGAAGACGCGCTGCAAATCGAAGTCCCCGAAAATGCGCGCCTGGTCCGCAATCTCATCGCCGGCTCGCAGATGGTCCAGGACCACGTCATTCACTTCTATCACCTGCACGCGCTCGATTGGGTGGACGTCACCGGCGCGCTCAAAGCGGATCCCGGAAAGACCTCGCAGCTCGCCCAATCCATCTCCAACTACGAAAAATCCAGCACCACGTATTTCAAGGGCGTGCAGGATCGCGTGAAAGGCCTGGTCGCAAGCGGCCAGTTGAGCCTGTTCACCAGCGGCTATTGGGGCCATCCGGCCTATCATCTGCCGCCGGAAGCCAACCTGCTCGCCGTGGCGCATTACCTCGAAGCCCTCACTTGGCAGAAGGACTTCATCCGCATCCACGCGCTGCTCGGCGGCAAGAACCCGCACCCGCAGACCTTCCTGGTCGGCGGCATGTCCACCGCCATGGACCCTAATGAACCGTTCGCGGTCATCAACCCGGACAGCATCGGCAAGCTGCGGGACCTGGCGCGCAACGCCAAGAAATTCGTCGACCAAGTCTACATCCCCGACGTCCTCGCGGTCGCCGGCTTTTATAAGGACTGGTTCACGCGCGGGGAAGGGGTCGGCAATTTCCTCTCCTACGGCGATTACGCCTCGGCCGATCAGGGCGACGCCAGTTCCTTCCTCTTCCCCCGCGGCGTCGTGCTGAACCGCGACATCTCCAAAGTCTACCCTGTCGATCCGGCCCAGATCACCGAGTCGGTGAGCCACGCCTGGTACGATTATTCCGACGGCGACAAGCCGCGCCATCCCTACGAAGGCGAAACGAATCCTAACTACACGGGTCCCAAGGCGCCTTACGATTACCTGGAAGTCGATAAAAAATACTCCTGGCTCAAATCGCCGCGCTATCAGGGCAAGCCCATGGAAGTGGGTCCGCTCGCCCGCATGGTAGTCGGCTACGCGGCCGGACAAAAGGAAATCCGCGCCGCCGTCGACGGCGTGCTCAAGTACTTCAACGCCCCCCCCACGGTGCTGTTCTCCACGCTCGGCCGCATCGCGGCGCGCGCTATCGAATCGCAGATCATGGCCAATCACCTGGAAGACTGGGTCGATCAGCTCGACTCCAACATGGCCCACGGCAAGGTGGCCATCTGCAACACCACCAAATGGAACCCCAGCACCTGGGCCGCTTCCAGCCGCGGCTTCGGCTGGCACGAAGCGCCGCGCGGATCGCTCGGCCATTGGGTGGAGATCGAAGGCAAGGGCATCAAGAATTACCAGGCCGTGGTCCCCACCACCTGGAACGCCGGCCCGCGCGACGGCCAGGGCCAGCGCGGCCCTTATGAAGCGTCGCTACTCTCGACGCCGGTCGCCGACCCCGAGCGCCCGCTCGAGATCCTGCGCACCATCCATTCCTTCGATCCCTGCATCGCCTGCGCCGTGCATGTCCTCGATGCGCGCGGCCGCGACTACACCATTCCCACAACGCGCCTCGGCGCGGGCCGCAAGGCCGGTTAGGAGGAACTCGCCATGGCCACTCAAGCACTCTCGGGCGTCGAAGCGACGGCGCCCGTCTACGTCTGGCAATACCCGCTGCGCTTGGTCCACTGGGGCATCGTGATCTCCATCGGCGTGCTCGCGGTCACCGGCTACTACATCCATGACCCGTTCATCTACGGCCTCTCCAACCGGCCGTTCCTGATGGCTGAGTTCCGCTTCGTTCACGAAACCTTCGGCATGCTGTTCACCGCCCTTCTGCTCCTGCGCATCTACCTCTTTTTCGGCGGCAACAAGTGGGAGGGCTGGCGCGAATATATTCCCACCAAGAAAGAGCACTTCCGTGAAATGTGGGAGATGGTGAAGTTCTACACCTTCATCCGCCCGCGCCCAGTCTCGAAAATCGGCCACAACCACCTGGCCGCCATGTCCTACGTCGGCCTCTACGCGCTGGTTCTGGTCGAAGTTCTCTCCGGCCTGGTGATGTACCAGCGCCTGCTCCACAACGCGTTCCTCCTCGCTCTGGTCGGCTGGATTCCGCGCCTGGTCAACATCCAAACGCTCCGGCTGATCCACTTCTTCCTGATGTATGTGTTTATCGCCTTCGGCGTCTTCCACGTCCACCTCGCGATGCTGGTTTCGCGCTTTGAAAAGCACGGCCTGATGGACAGCATCTTCATCGGCTACAAAGTGATCCCGGTGGACGAAATCGAAATGGAAGCCCGCAAAGACAAGGTGAGCCCCCGATAACGCCATGACGTGTGAACGCCGTACGCTCGTCCTCGGTTTAGGAAACCTGGTCCATTCCGACGACGGACTCGGCGTTCACGCAATCCAGATCCTGCAGCGCGATTCCCGTGTCCCCTCGCACGTGGTTCTCCTAGACGGCGGCACGCAAGGCTTGGCCTTGCTGCCGCACATCTCGGCCTTCGAGCGCATCATTGTGGTCGACGCCCTCGACGTCGGCGAACCCCCCGGTACCCTGGTGCGCCTGGAAGGCGACGCGCTCCGCCATCTGCCCGGCAAGCCTAGCGTTCACCAACTCGGTTTCGCCGACCTCATGGTTGCGCTCGAACTGTTGGGCGAATCCCCCGAGCAGATCGTGCTCTTCGGCATCCAGCCCCTGTCAATCGATTGGGGAACCGAATTGACCCCGCCTGTCCGCGATGCTCTCGAAAGAATCCCGGATCTGGTGATCGAACAATTGCGGGCCTGGGAAGATGATGCGGATCCTGCACGCGCTAGCGCGTCGGCTGCAGATCCTGCGCGCGTTCGCGGCGCATCCCTTGGATGACCGCCAGTAAATCGTAGTGCGGCACCGCGCGCTCCGGGAAAAAGCTGTTGACGGCGTCCTGCTCGGTCTCGAAAACGTCGAATACCGTTTCCAGCTTCGCCACCAGCAGGGTCTGTAGATGAGCCGGCCTCAAGTTTGCCAGCGCCAGCCCACCTCCGGCTCGGCGCAGTTCCGCGCGCGCATACAACAAAGTGCCTAGTCCGGCGCTGTCGATCTTATCTACCCCCCCTAAATCGAGCACCAGCCGCACCCTCCGCGCTGCGATCGCGTGCCGGATCTCATCGTTCATCTCGATGTCCTCCGGCCCGAACGTCAGCCGCCCGTCTAATTTCAGGACCCAGATCCCCTCTTTCTCGCCGCGGGTGATTCTTAACGCCATGGCTTGTGACTCCTGGCCAATTAGATCGCAAGACGGGGGCCACTCGGCATCTTGAGGAAATAGAAGACTTTAGCCATCCGCCAGCGATCCAGCTAGGAAAATGTTACGTACTGCCCCACATATCCTGTGTCGTAAATCGCATCCCCGCGTTTCCTCCAAAAAGTACCCGTGGACGCCAGCCGTCGCGCCGGTGTAGCTTGTTTTTATCGTCGCCGCATGAAATTCCTGAAAGTTTGCTGGCTGTCCGTGCCGCTCCTGTTGTCGGTGTTCGCGGCGGCGCTCGCGCAAACGCCCGCATCGCTTCCAGCTCCCGCCGCCTACTTCGGACACCCCATGGGCGCCGACCGCCAACTGCTGGATTGGGACAAAGTCGTCTCCTACTACCAGGCGCTCGCCCGTTCGAGCGACAAAATCCGCGTGGAAGAGCTCGGCAAAACCACCGAAGGCCGCCCCTTCATCGCCGCCACCATCGCCTCCGCGGCAACCCTCCGCAATCTCGATCGTTACCGCGAAATCCAAGCCTCGCTCGCCGATCCACGCAAAACCCCGTTCGCCCAAGCCGCCCGCCTGATCGCCGACGGCAAAACCGTCGTGGTGATCACCTGCTCCATCCACTCCACCGAAGTCGCCTCCACCGAGTCCGCCGTTCAGTTCGTTTACAACTTGCTCACTGAGGACTCTCCCAAATTCCGCGCCATCCTCGACAACGTCATCATCCTGCTCATCCCCTCGCAAAATCCCGACGGCCTCGACCTCGTCACACGCTGGTACCGCAAAACGCTCGGCACGCCGTTTGAAGGCACCTCCCCGCCCGAGCTGTATCAGAAATACCTGGGGCACGACAACAATCGCGACTGGTACATCTTCACGCAACCCGAGCAACGCCTGACCGCGCAGCTCGAAAATTCCTGGCATCCCCAAATCGTCTACGATGTCCACCAGCAGGGCGCCTACGCCTCGCGCATGTTCGTGCCGCCCTGGCTGAATCCCATCGATCCCAACGTCGACCCCACGCTCGCCCAAGAGGGCAACTACTTGGGCATGTCCATGGCCGCCGATCTCACCGCCGCCGGCAAGAAAGGCGTGGTCACCAACGCGCTCTACGATTTCTGGTCCCCGGCCCGCCAGTACATCGCCTATCGCGGCGGCATCCGAATCTTGAGCGAAGCCGCCAGCGCCGCGCTCGCCTCCCCGCTCGACGTCGCCCCGGATCAAATCCAAACCACCGCTCTCGGCTTCAATCCGCGCGAGCGAAGCTGGAATTATCTGGAGCCCTGGGAAGGCGGGACATGGAAGATCGGCGACATCGTCGCGGATCAGTTGATCGCCTTCGAAAGCCTGCTCTATCAGGCCGCCATCCGCCGCGAGGATCTGCTGCGCAATTTTTATGAAGTGAACGCGCGTGCCGTCACGCGGACTTCGCCCTACGCCTTCGTGATCCCGCGCGAACAATCCGATGCGGGCGCCGCGCGAAAAATGCTCGAACTGCTGAGCTTCGGTGGCGTTGAAGTAGAACGCGTCTCCGACGCTTTCAGCGTCCAAGGAAAACGCTACGGCGATGGCAGCTACATCGTCCGCATGCAGCAGCCCGATTCCAGCTACGCCAAAACGCTGCTCGAGCGCCAGCATTATCCCGACCTTCGCCTGTTTCGCGGCGGCCCACCGCAGCGCCCCTACGACGTCACCGCGCAAACCCTGCCACTGCTCATGGGTGTCGAAACCGACACCGTCGACGCCTCGTTCACCGTTCCCTCAAAGCTCGCGCAATCGTTCGAGTTTGATGGCGCCGCGCCCGGCGGCACGGATTACTGGCGCACCGCGAAGAAAACTTCCCGGATCGGCTTGTACAAAAGCTACGTCCCCGCCATCGACGAGGGCTGGACCCGCTGGCTGCTCGAAGATTTCCATTTCGCCTACCAAAGCGTCCGCAATCCCGATATTGACGCCGGAAACTTGCGCGAACATTTCGATGTGATCGTGTTTCCCGATCAGCCCGCCTCGCAAATCTCCTCTGGCTTCGAGCTCGGCACGATGCCGCAGGAATACTCGGGCGGCCTCAACTCCAAAGCCGCGGCGAATCTACGCGCCTTCGCCGAACAAGGCGGCACGCTCGTGTTCCTGAACCGTTCCGCTAACTACGCCGTCGAGCACCTGCATCTCGACGTGCGCAACGTCGTCGCGGGCGTCCCCAACCGCGATTTCTATTCGCCCGGCTCCATCCTCAACGCCATGCTCGACACCCACAGTCCGCTCGCCTTCGGGCTTCCGGAAAATATCGCCATCTGGAGCGAAGAAAGCCCGGCCTGGGAAGTTCCCGCCGCGAGCCATGACAAAGTGATCGTGCGCTACCCCAGCGATCATCTGCTCGCCTCCGGCTGGCTCCTCGGCGAATCCTATATAAAGGACCGTGCCGCGCTCGTCGAAGTCCCTCTAGGCCAGGGCCGCGCCATCTTGTTCGGCTTCCGACCGCAATATCGCGCCCAAAGCTACCAGACGTTCAAGCTATTTTTCAACGCTCTCGATCCGCAACGAACCGACGCGCATCCGTAGCCTACGAACTCCCGATCAAAATCCCCGTCAAAAACACCAGCACCCCTCCCAGCCCCACCTGCACCGCCGCCGCGAGCGGTGGCGTCTCCATAAATCGATTCCGCACCCACGAAATCACGCCCAACTCCACCAGCACCACCGCGCCCGCGACGATCATGGCGGTGCGAAAACCCGGAATCAAAAACGGCAGCGTGTGTCCAATCCCGCCCACCGCCGTCATCAATCCGCACACGATCCCGCGCAGCCAAGGATGTCCCCGCCCCGTCAAGCTACCATCGTCCGACAGCGCCTCCGCGAATCCCATGCTGATCCCCGCGCCCAGTGATGCCGCCAGCCCCACCTTGAACGCATCGAAACTGTTCTGCGTCGCGAGCGCCGCCGCGAACACCGGCGCGAGCGTCGATACCGACCCATCCATCAAGCCCGCCAGCCCCGGCTGCACAATCTGCAACACGAACAACCGCCGGTTCGCCTCGTCCTCTTTGCTCTTCACATCCGGCCGCAGCTTGCTCTTCTCCAGTTCCTCCGCGCGATCCTCGTGCGTCCGCTCTTCCGCCGCCAGATCGTCCAGCAACTGCCGCACACTCGCGTCCTGCGCCCGCGCCGCGGCTTTCTCGTAAAACCGCCGGCTCTCCACTTCCATCGCGCTCGCCTGATTGCGCACCGTATCGAGTCCCAGCGGTTGCATCAGCCACACCGGATTGCGATGCACGAAGCCGCGCACGTCCTGCCGCCGGATCAACGGAATGTGTTCGCCGAAGTTTTTGCGAAACAGCTCGATCAGCCGCCGCCGGTGCCCGGATTCTTCTTCCCGCATGCCGTCGAACACTGCGGCCGACGCCGGGAAATTCTCGCGCAATCCCTCCGCGTACTCGGCATACACGCGCTCGTCTTCCTCTTCGAGCGAAATGGCAAGAGCTAGAATTTCACGTTCGTTCAGGCTGTCAAAGCTGCGCATTCCATCATGATCTCAGGCCTTCACTCCTTATGCTCTTAGGCGCAGCAAAAACCACCCCACCCCCACCGCCAGCAACACCGATGCCGCTACCGGAACCGCGCGCCGTAGAAAGCTCAGCCGCAGCAGCCGGTCCAACACGAAGGCGAATAGAGCGATCAGGATCAGTTCGCAAATCACGACGCCCGCAAAAAACGGCGCAAAATGAATCCCGCTCCCCGCGAGGAACGCCGCGAAGTACGCGCCATGAAACAGCCCCAGCACCGCCACCACCAACCAGCGCATGCCCGAAGCGGGGAGCAGAATGATCTCGAACGCCAGATACGCGATCGTCAGCGCCGCCGCCGCTTCGATGAACCTGGGCGAGAGCGCTACCGGCAGTCGCGGCGCCACCGCGCACGCCAGCGCTTCCGCTGCCACGAACGATCCCACCAGCGCCGCGAGTTCCCGCCGGGTCCTCGCTGCTAAGGTAAGACTGACGAGAAACAATAAGGGGGCGAGCCCCCCCGCCGCGCGCATGAACCCGGCGCCGATCTCGCGCGTCGCGATTTCGAAAGCCGTCGGCGGCCGGAAACGCAATTCCGCCTTCGTATATGTGAGATCGAACACCGCCTGGTCCGTCTTATCGCCGAGATAAGCGCGCAGCAGATGCACGTGATTCGGTACCGTCACCGCCGCCAGCGTGCACTCCGCTTCCACCGTCTCCACCGGCGCGGCGAATTGATAATCCGCCGTGCAAACGTAGCTCGCCTGCTCCTGCCGGCACGCTTCATTCGACGGCTTCGCCCACACGCCGCCGCTCGCGAAGCGCACATGCTCCAGCAGCGTCCGCTCCGGCGCATGCACGTGCGCGACCTCGTACATCGGCATGCGCAGTTCATAGCTTGCGTGCGCGCCGTCCACTTTTAAGTCGCCCGTGCTCATGCTCACCATGTGAGCCGTCGCCGGCATGACGATCGCCAGCAGACCTGCCAGCGCTTTCATATTTCGCCCCGCGGCGCGACTAAATCCGCCGCCCGCGCCCGCCGCAGGCGCACGAACATCACGCGCAAAATCGCCAGCACCGGCACCGACAAGAACATCCCCACTACCCCCGCGATCTGGTCTCCAGCCAGGACCCCAAACAGCACCAGCAGCGGATTGAGCTGCACTCCTCTGCTCATCAAGAATGGCGAAAAGATATAGTCCTGCGCCAGCCGGAAACAGATCCAAAAACTGATGTATAGAATGACGTGGTTATACCCGCTCAGACCCGTCACCAGTACGATAATCACTCCGGCCGCCGCCGGCCCGATCACCGGGATAAACTCGCCGGTCGCCGCCACACCCGAAAGCAGCAAGGCAAATTGTGCCCCGGTCACGCTCAGAAAAATACTGTGCGCGGTGAAGCTCGCGAGCGCGAGCAGCAGTAGCGCCCGGATATATTCTCCCAGCAGCTCATTGATGTCCGAAAGAATGTTTTCCACCACCGGACGCCGCCGCTCTTCCACCAGCGCCGAAAGGATGTCGTCGCGGATAAGCGTGCCGTCTTTCAAAAAGAAAAACGCCAGGATGGGAATCAACACGAAATACAACGCATATTTCGCACCCGACACCAGGTGCCCGCTCAGGCTCCTGATATAGGGCAGAATCTGCTGGCCGCTGCTGCTCAGTTGCGCTTCCAGGTGCTGGACCAGATCGGCCCGCGCGGGCTCCAGAGCCGCCGGCAGCGGAATGTTCTCCATCCAGCTCGGGTTGCTGAGCAGCGATGGCAATTGCATCGCGAGGTTATTCGCCTCATCCGCCAAACGCGGCCCCAGCGTCAAGGCGAGCGCCACAATCGCGCCCACCAGCGCCAAATAGACGATCGCGAGCGCAATGCGCGGCGAAACCTGCCGCGGCGTCACCCGCCCCACAAGTCCCACCAGCGGCATCAAAAGATAACCGAACAGGAGTGAGATAGCAAAAACCGCGATGATCTCGCGAATGGCGTACGCCGCCGCCACCAGCAACGCGACCAGAAACACCGTCCACGCCGCCCGCGCCGCCTTCGGATCGATCCCTAACATTTGTCTGACCGGTGGCGCACGCTCCCAGCGTGCCGTGTCCGCATCCCTGCGGACACCGCGTCGCAACGCCCCCTCTTGTCCATCCCGCGCACGCCCTTAGCATAGCGTGAAGACGCCTTGGCGAGTTCCCTGGAATTGCACAGGCTGCAACTGCGCGGGCCATCCGTGGTCATAGCGGCCGTAAAAGGCGCTCCAGGCCTCGGTAGTGGGGTCTTAGCGAGAGATGACTACGGCGTTGCTTTGAAGAACCCTGCAGTAGCTACCGCGCGGGATCTACAGTCTGTTCGAGAACCGCCGTTTTATCGCCGCTGAAACCTCTGGCCCTTTCGATAGCGGGTCTAATCTTAGCGACCATTTGGGCGAAGCTGAGTGCAACGTCATGTGGCATCGTCAGGCCACCGAGCGGTTTGACCTCCCCTATTGGTGGAAGTCGGTCACCAAAAGCAATCCTGACATCTGTGGCCGTTGCAATAATCTCTGCATAGGTAACGTAGGTATAGTTAACATGTCCCAGGATGTTAGGGTTTTCGGCTGGATGGGTGACTTGTTTAGACTACGAGCGCATCCAGAAACTGCAATCCTCGCGGTCCTGATAGTTGGGGCTGCTCAAGGCAGGACTCACTATTTCCATCAAGCTAAATTGAATTCAATCCAGCAAACTGGCCATGAGTTCTTGTACTCCATCGATAGTCCGCTGGGGCTGTTTACAGTACGTTATAAGGCTGGCCATCGTATTCCACGTCTCAACATCGGCCCAATCGACGTATCTATTGACCCCAAGGCTCAGGCAGGCGATCCAATGTATTTCTCGGACGAAAAAAACAAGCAATACCGCGCAATCATCGTGGAGCGAAAATCTCATCCGCCACCACCACCGAACCCCGCGTATCCCCGCTAAGACCCCACCACCCAGGGCTCAACTCAAAACGAGTAGGTGTATACTTGCGTCACGGGGTGAAGAAGATGATGTCTGGGAGAATAGCGTCTGTCTTCGCTGTTTCGATCCCAGCGTTAACTGGGCTTTGGGGCTCAAGCCAGCTTTCTTACGCTCAAGCTCTCGCCTACGTGGCGAACTTCGGCTCCGATAACGTCTCGGTGATCGACACATCGAGTAACACCGTGATCGCTACAGTAATGGTGGGAACCCAACCCCAAGGGGTCGCCATCACACCGGACGGAACCAGCGTCTATGTAGCGAATTGCGGCGGCGACGTCTGGGTGATCGACACATCGAGCAACAAAGTGGCCAGCAAGTTTCTCGTAGGGGGCTGCCCCACCGGCGTGGCTGTCACCCCGGACGGAACGCGCGCGTATGTGACGCAAGCCAACGCCAACTCCGTGGCGGTGATAGAAACGTCGAGCAACACGGTGGTGACCAAGGTTCCGGTGGGGATTGCCCCCGGTGGAGTGGCCATCACGCCGGACGGAACGCGCGCCTACATCAGCAACGTCGGCATGGGATCCAGTTCCGTCTCGGTAATCGACACATCAAGCAATACGGTGGCCGCCACAGTGACGTTGGGAAACGTGGGCAGCGTGGGGGTGGCCATCACCCCGGATGGAACGCGTGCCTATGTGGCCGACGCCCTGGGCTCGGTGTCGGTTATCGACACCTCGACCAACACCGTGGACACGACAGTATCCGTGCCGAATGTAGCGGACTCCCCCGTTGGGGTTGCCATCACGCCTGACGGAGCGCACGCCTATGTGGTGACCTTCGGCCCCGGAGGCACCGGCCCCGTCTCGGTGATCGACACGTCGAGCAACACTGTAGTCGACATGGTGAGCGTGGGGACTGGACCCACTGGCGTGGCTGTTAGCCCGGACGGAACGCGTGCCTATGTGACGATTGCAACCAACGTTACCGGTATCGGCAACGGCGCCGTCACGGTAATCGACACATCGAGCAACGCTGTTGTCGGCACGATAGGCGTGGGCAGTTCACCCTTTGGGGTGGCCTTCACCACCGGGGGTGGTGGGACGGGGCTTCTCCCGAAGATTAGTTCAAATGGGATCGTCCCAGGAACGGTACAGTCCGGAGAGTGGGTGTCGATTTACGGAACCAATCTGGCCGGCGGCACGGCAGATTGGACGGGAAACTTTCCAACGTCCCTCGGCGGCACCACTGTGACCATTGGCGGGCAAGAGGCTTATCTTTCGTATGTCAGCCCCGGACAGATTGACTTGCAAGTCCCGAATGTCACGACAAGCGGGACGGCGCCCGTGGTGGTAACCACCGCTGTCGGTAGTGGTGCATCCACTGTAACGCTGGCTGAGTTCGGTCCTTTGTTTTTCCTGCTGGACGCTTCCATGCATGTAGCTGGCATCATCCTGAGATCCGACGGTTCGGGCGCCTACGGTGGAGGCAGCTACGACATCCTTGGGCCGACCGGAAATTCACTCGGTTATCCAACTGTTGCCGCGAAACCAGGCGATGTGGTTGAACTTTTCGGTACTGGGTTTGGGCCGACCAATCCCGCGGTTCCGGCTGGTCAGGCATTTTCCGGAGTGGCGCCAACCACCAATCCCGTGACGCTCGAAATCAACCAGGTTAGCGTGACGCCGTCGTTTGCAGGGTTGTCCGGCCCCGGCCTTTACCAGATCAACCTGACGGTTCCCGGGGGCCTTGGCTCCGGCGAAGTTTCGTTGCAGGCGGCCGTCGGCGGCGTCGAGACTCCGGATGCCGTATTCTCCCTGCAGTAGCGCGTGGGGCTTCGCGCGACTCATGTATTCTGAAATTGGTGCCCACCGCCTCGACGCCCCACATGCGGCAGCTCGTCGACGATCTGCTCGTGCTCGAGGATCAATTGCGGCAAGGCGGCGGGCCCAAACGCGTCGAAAAACAGCATCGCGACGGCAAACTCACCGCGCGCGAGCGCATTGCCAAGCTCTTTGATCCCGGCGCGCTGTTCCTTGAAGTCGGCCTCCTCGTCGCCTACGATCAGTACGATGGTCAGGCACCCGCCGCAGGCGTAGTCACAGGCGTTGGAAAAATTGAAGGCCGTCCGGCGGTCGTCGTCGCCAACGACGCTACCGTGAAGGCCGGCGCCTGGTGGCCCGAAACCATCACCAAAATCCTCCGCGCGCAGGAAATCGCCATGCGCAATCGCGTTCCCATCGTCTACCTGGTCGATTCCGCGGGCGTCAACCTTCCCTTGCAGGATGGAATTTTCCCCGGCCAGTATGGCGCCGCGCGCATCTTCTACTACAATTCGCTGATGCGCAGGCGTCTGCACGTTCCGCAGATCGCCGCCGTCATGGGACCGTGTATCGCTGGCGGCGCCTATCTCCCCGCCTTGAGCGACGTCATCATCATGGTGGAAGGCACCAGCTTCATGGGCCTCGGCGGGCCCAACCTGGTGAAAGGCGCCGTGGGTCAAGTGGTGGATGCCGAATCGCTCGGCGGCGCGCGCATGCACACTACCGCCAGCGGCGTCGCGCACTACACGGCCAAGAACGACGCGGACTGTCTTCAAATGATTCGCGAGCGTTTTCGCGCCATGCCTCGCCCCATCGCTGAACACGACAGCTCGTCCCCCGCCAAACCCGCCGAAGGCCTCTACGATCTGATGCCCACCGATCACCGGCTGCCCTACAACGTCGAAGAGGCCATCGAGCGTATTTTCGATCGCGACGATTATCTGGAGTTTCAGCCGCACCACGCCCCCGAGTTGCTATGCGCCGACGCGAAACTGTTCGGCCGCGCCGTCGCGTTGATCGCCAATCGCCGCGGGTTCTTGAAAACCGAAGGCGGCGCGCGCATCGGCGGCATCGTGTACACCGAATCCGCGCGCAAGGTCGCCTATTTCGTCGAGAATGCGCACCGCAACAACGTGCCGTTGATCTATTTGCAGGACGTCTCCGGCTTCATGGTCGGCGTCGATGCCGAGCGCAATGGCATCATACGCGCTGGTGCCGAAATGGTTGAAACAATGGCCTGCGCCACTGTTCCGAAGATCGTGCTCACGTTGAACCACGCGAGCGGCGCCGGCTATTACGCCATGGCCGGCCAGGGCTTCGATCCTAATTTCACCTTCGGCTGGCCGACGGCCCGCATCGGCGTCATGGAAGGCGATTCGGCCGTCCAGGCCATCCATGGCACCGAACTCGATCGCTTGAAATCCGAAGGCCAGCCCGTTCCCCGGGAGTTGCAGGACCGCATCGATCAAACCCGCGCCGATTACGAGCGCTGGCTCGATGCGCGTTATGCCGCCGCCCGCGGCCATGTCGATGCCCTGATCGATCCCTTGCAGACACGGCGCATTCTCGCCTTCGCGCTCGAAGTTTCCACCGCCCACCGGCACCGCGAACATCTCGTCTTGGAGACTCTGTAACGTGATCCGCATCGCCAACGGCCAAGGCTTCTGGGGTGATTGGCTCGAAGCGCCCGTGCGCCTGGTCGAGCAAGGTCCCATCGATTACCTCGCGCTCGATTACTTGGCCGAGATCACCATGTCCATCCTGCAAAAACAGAAGGAGGCTGATCCGAATCTCGGCTACGCACGCGATTTCCCTCCCCTCATCGGCCTCCTTCAGCGGCGTCTCATCCAACGCGAAGTCACGGTGATCGCCAACGCGGGCGGCGTCAATCCCATCGCCTGCGCGCGCGAGGTAAAGCGTTTGGCGCCGTCCCTCAAAGTCGCCGTCGTGTTGGGCGACGACGTTTTCTCGCGTCTGGATGAATTTCTCGCCTCGGGCCAAGCCATGAAAAACATGGAAACCAGCGAACCGCTCAGCGCGATTCGCGCTCGCATCCTGAGCGCTAACGCGTACATCGGCGCGTTCCCTCTCGCCGAAGCCCTGGCCACCGGCGCCGACGTCGTCATCGCCGGCCGCTGCACCGACACCGCGCTGTCGCTCGGCCCCATGATCCATCGCTTCGGCTGGAAAGCGAACGAATGGGACAAACTCGCCGCCGGAACAATTGCCGGCCATATTGTTGAATGCGGCGCGCAGACCACCGGCGGCAATTGCCAGGTGCGTTGGGAATCTATCCCCGACATGGCCAACATCGGCTATCCCATCATCGAGGCCGAGCCCGACGGCCGCTTCAGCATCACCAAGCACGAAGGCACTGGCGGCCGCGTCTCCGCCGATATCGTCAAAGAGCAACTGCTCTATGAGCTCGGCGATCCGAAGAATTACATCACGCCGGATTGCAGCGCCGATTTCACCACGATCCAGCTCAAGGACTCGGGGCCCGATCGCGTGCAGGTTTCCGGAATTCGCGGCGGCCCGCGCCCGGAGATGTTGAAGCTTTCCATCGCCTATTCCTACGGCTGGAAGGCCGTCGGCACGCTGGTTTTCAGCGCGCCACAGGCTCTGGAGAAATCGCGCGCCGCCGACCGCATCGCGCGCCAACGCCTGCATCAGCTCGGGCTCAAATTCGAAGAAATCTACACGGAATTCTTTGGTGTCAACGCCTGCCACGGCCCGGTCGCCGTGCCCAACCCCGATCCGCCCGAAGTCCAACTCCGGATCGGAGTCCGGGGCCAGGATCGCAGCGCGGTGGATCGATTCACCCGCGAACTGATCCCGTTGGTGTTGAGCGGCCCTCCCACCGCCACCGGTTTCGGCGACGGCCGGCCGCCGGTCCGCGAAGTGGTCGCCTATTGGCCTGCATTGATTCCACGCGAGCTCATTCACACCTCCGTGGAGGTGGTGGCGTGAAAATCCCGCTTTCCCGCATCGCGCACGCACGCTCGGGCGACAAAGGCGATACCTCGAACATCGGCATCATTGCGTTTGACCCGCGGCATTACCCGGTGTTGGCGCGGGAAGTCACCGCCGAACGGGTAAAACGTTTCTTTGGCGAAATGGTTAAAGGGAAGGTCGAGCGCTACGAACTGCCGAACCTCGGCGCCCTGAATTTCCTGTTGTATGAAGCGCTGGGCGGAGGCGGGACCTTGTCGCTGCGCGTCGACGCGCAAGGCAAAACGCTCGGCGCGGCGCTCCTGCGCATGGAAATCGAAGTCAGTGAGAGCGAGATCGCGAAGTAAGAAACGACGTGTCGAATTTTCCTGAAATGAAATCGGCATCCTGCATGATGCGCTGGTGTAATGGAATAGTCGTATAAATGCCCTCCACCACGAACATGTCGAGTGCCCGCCGCATGCGCGCGATGGCCTCCGCGCGGTCGTGGCCATAGGCGATCAATTTCGCCACCAGAGAATCGTAGAACGGCGGAATCACGTAGTCGGTATAAGCCGCCGTATCGACGCGAATGCCGACATCGCCCGGCAAGTTCAGCGCCGTGATGCGGCCCGGCGAGGGCGCAAAGGTGTCGGGGTTTTCCGCGTTGATGCGGCACTCGATGGCGTGACCGCGAATCGTCACCGGTTGCCGGATGATTTCAGTCAATTTGTAACCCGCGGCGATCAATATCTGACTTTTCACTAGATCGAGGCCCGTGATCGATTCGGTGACCGGATGCTCCACCTGAATGCGCGCGTTTACTTCGATGAAATACAGATTGCCGTTTTGGCCCATCAAAAACTCGATCGTTCCGGCATTGGTGTACCCGATTTGCTTCATGGCGGCAGCCAACTTGTTCCGCATCGTTGTGCGCAACTCGGGCGTCATCGCCGGCGAGGGCGCTTCTTCGAGTAGCTTCTGATGCCGTCGCTGGATGGAACAATCGCGTTCGCCCAGAATCTCGACGTTGCCGTGTTCGTCCGCGAGCACCTGAAACTCGATATGCCGCGGCGCCACGACGAGTTTCTCCATGTAGACGTCGGGCACCGAAAACGCGGCGCCGGCTTCCTGCTGCGCTTGGGACAATAACGAGGGCAGCTCGGCAGCCCCGTGCACCATGCGCATGCCGCGGCCCCCACCGCCGGCGGATGCTTTGAGCATCACCGGGTATCCGATGCGCTGCGCGGTTTCGAGCGCTTCCTCGGAATTCTGGAGAATTCCCTGGGAGCCTGGCAAAATAGGCACGCCGCATTCGGCCATGGCCGCGCGCGCAAGTTGTTTGAGGCCCATCGCGCGTGTAACATCCGGCTTGGGGCCGATGAACTTGATGCCGGACGCTTCGCACACCTCGGCGAAATCGGCATTCTCGCTCAGAAATCCGTAGCCGGGATGGATGGCGTCGACATTGGTGATCTCGGCCGCGCTGATGACGGAAGGAATGTCGAGATAGCTGCGCGAACTCTTTGCTGGTCCTATACAAATTGCTTCGTCGGCGAAACGCACGTGCAGGCTGTGGCGGTCGGCTTCCGAATACACGGCGACGGTTTTGATGCCCAGATCTTTGCAGGCGCAGATGACGCGAACGGCGATCTCGCCCCGATTGGCGATGAGAATCTTCTGGAACATATCACTTCAAAACAATCAATGCGGACGGATGGCGAACAGGGCTTCTCCGTATTCGACCGGGCGGCCGTTCTCGACCAGCTTGGCGACAACGGTGCCGGCGACGTCGGACTCGATCTCGTTCATCAATTTCATGGATTCGATAATGCAGAGAATCTGGCCAGCCTCGACGGCATCGCCGATCTTCACGAAGGGCGGATCTCCGGGTTTCGGCGATTCATAGAACGTGCCTACAATGGGAGATTTTTGAATGTACTCGTTCGAAGCGGATTCAGGTGAGGAAGCCGCCGGCGCCGTAGCGGAGGCCAGGTGAGGAATCTCCACGGTGGGAACGGCGGCGCTGACCGGAGCCGCGGCCGGCGCCTCAATCGTTCGCCGGATGCGAACGCGATCGCCGCCGCGCTCAATCTCGAGTTCCGCGATACCACTTTCCAGCACGAGCTGGATCAGCTCTTTAATTTCATCGTTCGACATGCTAGAGCAGCCTGAGCTCCTTCGACGTGGGAGTGAGAATTTCGCTGCCGTTCTTCGTTACCAATACAGTGTCTTCGATGCGAATGCCGCAGAAGTCGCGGATGTAGGCACCAGGCTCAATTGTAATGGCCATGCCGGGTTCCAGCTTGGTCTTGTCGCGGCGGCCGAGCCGCGGGCCTTCGTGGATCTCGAGGCCAAGGCCGTGACCGGTGGAATGCACGAATTCTTTCCCGAGGCCCTCTTGCTCGAGCACGCGGCGCGCCGCGCGATCGACATGCGCAGCGGTGACGCCAGGGCGGACGGCATCGATGGCAGCCAGTTGGGCATTCAATACGGCTCTGTACATGGTGCGTACGCGGCGGCTGGGTGTGCCGAGGAACAGCACGCGAGTCATGTCGCTCATGTAGCCGTCCTGGCAGGCGCCCATGTCGATCAGCAGCAGCTCATGATTAGCGAGTGTGCGCGCGGTGGGCTGCGCGTGCGGGAGCGCCGAGCGCGGTCCTGCGGCCACGATGGTTTCAAACGCCGGTTTCTCGGCGCCCAGGCGTCGCATCTGGTATTCAAGCTCGGCCGCGATGGACGATTCGCGCACTCCGGGGCGGATGGACCGGACGGCCTTCTCGAAAGCTTCCGAGTTCGTGAGCACGCTGCGGCGGATGCGCGCGAGTTCCCCCTCGGATTTCACCATGCGCAGACGGTCCACCACGGGACCGGCCGGAATGAGCGTGGAGCCGCGCGGCAATCCTTTTTCGAGACGCTCGAAAACTTCGTAAGAAACGCGGGTGGCTTCAAATCCGACGCGCTTGAGGCGCTTGCGCCGGATGATCTGGAGCGCAGCTTGATCGAGCGGAGTTTTGGTAACGGTCTTGACTTCGCACGAACACTCTTGGGCAGCCTGAATCGTGAACCGCGGATCGGTGAACAAGGTTTGCGATTGGGGCGTGACCAGCAGCAGGCCATTGTCGCCGGTGAATCCACAGAGGTACCGGACGTTCGGCGGCGCGGAGACGAGCAGCGCGTCCAGTTTCAGCTCCGTGAAGGGAATCGCGGTGCGGTCAGGCGACACGCAGCAGCAGCTTTCCGGTGGTTTTGCGGCTTTCCAAATCGCTCTGTGCTTGGGAAGCAGCGGACAGCGGATACACCTTGTGAACGTGGATTTTCAGTTTGCCCTGGCTGATCCAAGTCAATACGTCGCCGGCGCGCCAATCGAGTTCCTCGGGAGTTGCTGCGTAGTTGCCGAGCGTAGGACGAGTCAGGAAAATCGAACCCTTCTGCATCAGAAGGAGCGGAGAGATTTCCTTCACCGGGCCGCTGGCATTGCCGAAGCTGACCATCATCCCGCGCGGGCGCAGGCAATCGAGGCTCTGCGAGAAGGTGGCCTGACCTACCGAGTCATAGACGACGTGCACGCCTTTGGCCTTGGCGACGAAATCCTCTTTTGTATAGATGATGACGTCGTCGGCGCCGGCGCGCCGGGCTTCTTCCGCCTTCTCTTCGCTGCCCACGGTTCCAATGACGTGCGCGCCCAGCATTTTGGCCATCTGGACGATCAATCGGCCGGTGCCGCCGGCGGCGGCATGGATCAGGCAAGAGTCGCCGGGTTTGAGCGGATAGGTGGAATGCGTGAGGTAATGCGCGGTCATGCCCTGGAGGATGGCGGCCGCGGCGGTCTCGAAATCGACGGAAGCGGGGATTTTCACCAGTTGCCAGGCGGGGACCGCCTGATACTCGGCGTAAGAGCCGCGCGGCATGGCATAGGCGACGCGATCGCCGGGCGCGACGTTCTTCACATCGGGCGCGACAGATTCCACAGTGCCCGCGCCTTCGCTGCCGAGGATGATGGGCGGAGACGCCGGATACACGCCCATGCGGAAATACACATCGATGTAGTTCACGCCGGAGGCGGCGAGCTTCACAAGCGCCTGACCAGGGCCGGGCGAGGGTTTCGCGACCTCCGCGTATTTGAGTTTTTCCAGGCCGCCGGGTTGTTCGACGAAGACCGCTTTCATAGGGTTCGCAAGATCCTCCGGGAATGAACCAGCATGGCGTACAAGATCAGGTATAGCAGGCTGAAGGGGAACAATACCACTCGCGCGATGGTGCGGACAGCGCCCGAGCCGGTGAGGCCGGCGCGGTACAGCATGAAATAGCGAATGTTTTCCAGGTGTCCGTAATCCAGCCAGAAGTAATCGCCGTTTTCATTGACTACGAAAACCTTGGCGGGCAGGCGGGCGGCGAGCATCCATTTCCACTTGGTCATGATGGGCTCGGCGGAACAAATGATGCCGGTGTTGTTGTATCGGTTGGCGGCAAGCTCGCGGTAGAAGCGCTGGCGCGCGGGGCCGGCGGGGTAATCAGTGACGTGGTAGACGGCGCCCTGGTCCTCGCGGAAGCTCTTGGGAGCGCCGGCGTAGCAGGTGACCAGGTCACAGGTCATGCCGGGATGATTTTGGTAGAGGATGGGTAGCAGCTTCTCGAAGAGATCGCGGCTGCCGCTTTCGACCAGGAGAACGCGCGAGAACGCTGGGATGGATCGCGTGAAGAAGTGGCGCATTGAGGGGGTCAGGTGAGCGCGAAGAAGGCGGAGACGGGCGCGGAGAAGCCGGGGAGCAGCGGGTCGGTGATGGGTTGGTCGGCTTTGAGCTCGTGAATGGAGTCGCGGGTGTAGATCATGACCGAGCGGACTTCGGGAAAGACGATCCAGACGGAATGGGAACCGTTGGCGAGATACGCGTCAGTCTTGAGGCGGAGGTGACCTGCGCTTTCGTTAGGGGAAACGACTTCGATTGCAAGCTCGGGGGCGCCGTGAACATACGTCTCCTCGGGGGGATTCAAGCGGTTTACTGCCAGCACGCTTACGTCTGGGATGAAGGAATCACTGCCGCTGACGATATATTCTGCGTCTTGGAAAGCCGTTAGGCCGAGGGTTCTGTTTTGGTCCAAATAGATGACCAGAGCCTTGAGGATGTTGTTTTGGATAATCTGATGCCGCTTTGCCGGCCGGGCCATGGTGACCACCTCGCCGTGAATCAGTTCTTGATAGATAGGGTTGCCGTGATCGTCGAATTCCTCGGGCAACGCCACGAACTGATCGGAGGTGAGGAGGGTTGTCGCCGCCATCCATTTCATTTTAGCGCGCGGCGGCCGGGTTCCATCCGGAGAAGGGGGAGGAGGGATGCTGTGGGGTGCGGCGATTTTTTCTCGCAGAGCGGCGAAAGTTCGGCGAACTCGAAGTAGCGTGGAGGGAAAGGATCATTTGTGCGCGAGGAGATTAGCAATGCGAACCGGGGCTGGGGTTTGGGGACGGGGGAAACAGCACGCGGGCTGGCAGATAGAGGCGGGGAGAACTGTGACTCAGGCGAGGTCGAAGAAAGCGGACACGGGCGGGGAGAAGCCGGGGAGGAGCGGATCGGTGATGGGTTGGTCGGCTTTCAACTCGCGGATGGATTCGGGGTTGAACACTTGGATGGCGCGGGATTCGGGGAAGACGATCCAAACGGACTTGGCGCCGCCTTCAAAATAGGCATCGACTTTGCACTTGACATTCCTGACAGTGTCAGTGGGGGAGACCACTTCGATGGCGATTTCGGGGGAGCCGCGATAGATTCTTGATTCAGTGGATATACTGGCTCGGGTCACCACGGAGACATCCGGAATGAAGGCATCGGTGTTGCTCACCAGCGCGCCGATCTCGACGAGACTCTTAAGGTGAGTTGAGGATTGCCGCGGAGGAAATCCATCAACAGCTCGTGGATCTTATTCTTGATAAGGTCGTGCAATAGGGACGCGGGTGGCATGCGGACGACTTCACCTCCGATCAGTTCGACTTTGATGCGATTGCCGTTCTGATCCAGCTCGTCGGGCAACGCCAGGAACTGGTTGGACGTGAGGAGGGTGGACATTTTTAAGCCATGCGTTCACACGAGTGTGAACGCCACACAGGTTTAGACGCCCCAGGAGTAGTCTTCGACGAGCCGGTCGAGGTTTTCGTCCTGCTCGGTGAGGCGCATGAGCTCCAGGCGGATGGCGTCGACGAGCGCACCCCAACTGGCTTCGATGACGTTGTCGGAGACGCCGACGGTGGCCCAGCTCCGGCGATGATCGGACCATTCGACCAGAACGCGCACCTTGGCGGCGGTA
>JASHQT010000523.1 GCA_030039005.1 Bryobacteraceae bacterium | reverse complement strand
TTCACCTCGAAGCCCTTGGCCTGAAGCTGCGACTCCAGCTTGTGAATATCTTTGTTGTTATCGAGCGCCTGCTCGACGGCGGCCTGTTCGCTCTCGGGAACTTCAAAGGCGGCGCGCTCTTCTTGGGCGGGTTCCACGCGGTCGGCCGCGGGATAACCTAAGACCACCGCGAGCGAGGACTCCGCGTAATCGAGATCGTCGCTGAGACCCAAAAGCCGCTCGCTGGCGCGCGCCAAATCCACCGCGACGCGTTTGTTCTCGATGGGAAGCTCGCGGCCTTCCTGAACCTGCGCACTCACCGCGGCGCTCACCCGCTGGAGGTTTTCCACCTCGAGCTGGAGAGACTGTTTGCTTTGCGCCATCTCCTGCGCATCCAGGAAAAGGGTAGCGGTCTGATAGACGACCTGGTCGGCCTTAGATGCCGTATCGATTTCGGCGCCGCGCGCTACTTCGCGCACACGAGCCAGTTCGTAAGTCTTCGGGCGATTGAACAGCGCCATATCGGTGCGAGTTTGGATGATCGAAGGTGCCGCTCCGTCGATGCTGAGCGGATAGCCCCAGGGTTTGGCCAATCCGCTTCCGGCATAGACCTTGGGGACGAACGGATCCTTGGCCACGCGAATGGCCTGCTGCGCCTTCTGCTGGTCCAGGCGCGACAGCACCAGATCGGGGTTTTGTTTGAGCGCGAGGTCCACGGCCTGCCGCAGCGTAAGGGGATGCACCTCCGCAAAAGCCACGGCGGCGCTAACACAAAGGAGCGAAATTTGTTTCAGCACTCTCCCAGGTTAGCCGACACGTGCGGTACGGGGAATGCCAACGGAATTTGCGGGGCTATGCAACAGTTACACGTGCAGACGAGTCCAACAGAGGGAGGAAATGAGGATGCTCGCCATCATATTTCGTAAAGTGTCCGTGGCCGGCGCTGTGCTGCTATTTGTACTCACCGGGGCGGGCTGGACTCTGCAGGCTCAGGATTTCGATCGCGCTCGGGCCTTGGTAGATCGCGTGCAAAACGACTTGGCGCGCGCCGAGGATTTCACCCGCAACAACGAAAAGGAGCGTGTGCGCTACGAAAACGTGCAACATCATCTTTCGGAGTTCGACCGCGGCCTGCGCCGGGATCGTTTCGATAAGGGCAAGCTCGACGACGCGATCAACAATCTGAAGAACGTAGTGCGAAAGAACACGTTAGCGCCGCCCGATCGCGACGAACTGGCTCGCGACTTGAGCGACTTACGCACGCTGCGCGATGTCCGCTGATGGCGGCATCCCCTAATTGCCCCACGATTCAGCCGGCGTGTTCCAGAACCCTGTGCCGGCTGGTGATTTCGCCGTCCGTGCTGCGCAGCGCGGAGAAAACGCTGGTGGACAACATCGTCATGCCGGCCAGGATCAAGAGCCCATAGTGAATGCCGTGGATCATCTCCTGCGGCGTGGTGTGCAGGTGCGTGGGGATGAAGACGGCGGTCAACAGCGAGGCGACCGCGACTCCAAAGCTCATGGACATCTGTTGCATGGTGCTGGCGATGGAACTGGCGCCGCTGGTCTGGCTCATCGGCACATCGGAGTAGACGAGCGTGTTCATGCTCGTATATTGGAGCGAGCTGAAGAAGCCGTAGCAGAAGGCGAGCACGATGATGTGCCAGAGAGGCGTTCCGATACCGATCGTCGCAAAGAGCGCGATGAGAACGCCCAGGATCAGCGTGTTTGAGATTAATACCGCGCGATAACCCAGTCGCGCGATAATGCGCGGCATGGTCATCTTCAGGCTCATGGCCGCGATGGCTTGCGGCATGATGAGCAAGCCGGATTGAATGGGCGAGAATCCCATACCCACCTGATAGAGCAGCGGAAGGATGAACGGGATTCCGCCGAGCCCGATGCGCGTGAAGAAACTTCCGCTCACCGCCGAACGGAAGGTTCGTATGCGAAACAGGACCATGTCCAGCAACGGAAAGCCGGTCTTCGAGGCATGCAGGCCGTACCCGGCGAGCAGCGCGATCGAAATCGCCAGCAGCCCCAGAACTTCGCGCACACTGAGTGAATGCTCCCCGAACACCTCCAGCACGTAGGACAGCAGCGCGATGCCGGAGCCGAACAGGATGAGTCCGAGCAGATCCAGCGGATTGGACTTCTCGCGATAATCCGGCAAATGGAAATACACCAGGACGAGCCCCATTAGGCCAATCGGAATGTTCAAGAAGAAAATCACGCGCCAGGGAAAATAGGCGACAATCAGGCCGCCGGCGATCGGCCCCAGCATCGGCCCCACCAGGCCTGGGATCGCGACGAAGCTCATGGCGCGGATCAGCTCGGATTTGGCGAACGTCCGCACGATGGTGAGACGTCCGACGGGCACCATCATGGCGCCTCCGCAGCCTTGCAGCACGCGATCCGCCACCAGCACGTGGATGTTGTTCGAGAGGCCGCACAGCAACGACCCCAGCGAGAAAAGGCCGATGGCAGAGGCGAAGACGCGGCGCGTTCCGAACCGGTCCGCCATCCAGCCGCTGATGGGAATGAATACCGCCAGGCTTAACGTGTAGCTGGAGAGCACCGCTTTCATGCTGAGTGGCGCCACCTTCAGCGCGTCCGCGATGGTGGGCACCGCGGTGTTCAGAATGGTGGTATCGAGCGACTCCATGAAGAACGCCACCGCCACCAGCCAAGGCAGAAGGCGTTTCGTGGCAGCCGTCACTTCCATGCAGTCATGTCCATGCAGTCACATTCATGCCGTCACGCTATCGCAGGAACGAAAATCCCGCGTAGAACACGTTGTTGTCCACGCCGGGATTGACCGCGCTGGTGAATCCGTTAGAGATGTGAAGAAATTTGTAGCCAAGGCTGATGGTATGACGCTCGCCGGTTTTAATCCGTACACCGCCGCCCAGGTCGATCAGAAAGTTCAGTCCCGTGGCGCCGGGAATATTAATGGGAATCGGTTCGCTCGACGCGATGATGCCTTCATCGGTTTCCAGGAACGGATAGACTTTGTGCCCCCTTCCGAAGTCCGCCGTAAAGCCGAGCGGCGTGACAGCGAATCCGTAGACTGCGTGGCTGGGGACGAGTTCAGGCAGATACTGCGCGGGCTGCAAAAGAATCGCCGCCGGCATGAGTTCACCCGTGTAGGCGAGGGACATGCCGGGCCAGATCCAGCAACGGTAGCCGTAGCTGAATCCGGCGGCTACGAAGCGGCGGTCTGAAGTGGTTCCGATCAGCGTAGCGGATACCGGCGAGTAGCCCGCAAAAAACTGAAAATCGTGACGGAGCTCGGAAGGCGCTGGCGCAACGGAACAAAACCCCGCCCAGGCCGGAATGCCCGTCAACAAACCCACCGGCAACAAAACCAATACAAGCGCGCTTACTAACCGACGTGACATGCCTCCTCCATGATGCAACGAAACGTTTTCCCGCCACGTCTAGAACGGCAACTGAAGATGCCCCGGTTTCAGCTTGCGATTGGCCTGCCCTCGGTTTTGCTGCTGTATGCCGCGTCCGGCGCGGCGCAATCGAACACGGTCAACGTGACGGTGAGCAATCAGATCGACTCGTCGATCGGGATCGATGGCCGGTTGCAGGTTGCCATGTCCACCAATCTGCAACTGATCAATTACTCCGATCAGTTCTTCAGCCAGACTCCCGCGGCGCTCCCCACGCTGAACGCGCTTCAGCCCCAGCACACGCGCTTGCAGCTTGTGGCGGCGAGCGATCCACTCACCAGCCCCGGCATCTGGGACTTTTCGCAATTGGACGCCTTCGTGCCATTCGTCCAAAGCGCCGGCGATCACAGCCCCGAATTTCAGATCGCCGGAGCGCCGTCGTTCATGAACAACGCGAGCGGCCAATTGCCCGCTTCAAGCTTCGATGCCTTCGCCGCCATGGCCGCAAACCTGGTGGAGTATTACAACACCGGCGGCTTCGATGCGAACGGCGTGCATTATCAGAGCCCCAGCCCATATCCGATTACCTGGTGGGGCATTTTCAATGAGCCAAACGGCAACGGCATGACGCCCCAGGACTACACGAATCTCTACAACACGACGGTTCCCGCGATGGCGCTGGTGGATCCGTCAATCAAGTTCGCCGCAGTGGAGCTGGACGATTGGGCGCCGGATGCCGAAAGTTTTTTGCCGGCCTTCGTGTCCGGCGTCACCGCGCCAGTGAATGCGCTGGCCACACATTTTTACTCGACGTGCAACCAGCAGACCCTCGATGACGACCTCTTTCCCACGGTTCTCGGCTTTGCGAACGAGGTCAGCTATATCGTTTCCGAGCTGGGCACCAATCCGGCGCTCGCGTCCGTTCCTGTTTGGGTGACCGAAAATAATGTGAATGCCGATTACGCCTTGAACAATGGCCTCAGCGCGTGCAATGGGACGCCGTTCGTGCTGGATCAGCGCGGCACCAGCGCGTTCTTCGCCGCCTGGCGTTCGCTGGTCTTCGAACAGCTCGGGCAGGCGGGCGCGCAGGCTCTCTACCACTGGGATTTTTCTTCGAACGCGCAGTTCGGCGAAACGGATGCGTCGGCCAATCCCTATCTCAGCTATTGGGTGGACTATTATCTCTCGCATTGGCTGCCTTCCCCGCCCGGCCAGGACATTCTCGCAACCACGGAATCCGGCTGTTGCCTGTGGATCACTCACACCGGCGCACTGCATGGACTGGATACGCACACCATAGCACTCAGGAATGCGGACGGATCCGTGGTGATTCTGATGTCCAATCACGCGGTCCAGAATATCTTCTCGGACAACAACGGCGCCGGCGTCTCGCGCACGTTCGCGCTCGATTTGTCGGCTCTGGGAACGTTCAACTCCGCGACTCTGGTGACGCTCGATGCCGCGACTCCGGCTGCCGGCCCGGCGCTCCTATCGCTGGCGCCTGCCGCGCAGATGCAGGTGACGATTCCCGGCTATGGCGCGGCGCTATTGCGCCTGGCCAATGCCGCGCCAAGCATTTCTGCCGCGGGCGTGGTGAACGGCGCGACGTTTCAATCCGGCGCCGTAGCGCCGGGCGAATTGGTGTCGATCTTCGGCTCCGCTATCGGTCCGCCCGCCCCGGCGTTTCTCACGTTGACGAATCCCCGGCTGGTGGCGAATTCGCTTCAGGGTGTCCAAGTATTCTTCGATGGCGTGCCGGCGCCATTACTATATGCGTCTTCGGGTCAGGTAAATGCCGTGGTTCCCTACGCCGTGGCAGGACGATCCGCGACGCAAATGCAGTTGCAGTATTTGGGTGTGCTGTCGAATGCGGTGACTTTGCCGGTCGCAGCCACAGCCCCGGGGATTTTCAGCACAACCGGCTCCGGCCAAGGGCAAGGCGCGATCTTGAATGCCCGCGACGGAACCGTCAACTCGGCACTCAATCCCGCCGCACGAGGCGACTGGGTGAGCATCTTCGCCACCGGCGCCGGCGTCACCACGCCGGCCAGCACCGATGGCCTCGTCGCATCAGCGCCGCTTCCGGTACCGAACGCCAATGTGTCGGTGACGATGGGAGGCCTTCCCTGCCAGATCCAGTTTGCAGGCGCGGCGCCGGGCCTGGTATCGGGCGTTTTGCAGATCAATGCGCAAGTGCCGGCCGGTCTCGCGCCAAACGCCGGCGTGCCAATTCAGATCAGCATTGGATCGGCGGTTTCCTCGCCCGCGGTCACGGTCGCAGTTCAGTAACTCGCGAAACGGATCGGTTTCCAGGGTGCTCTAACGGAAAGAGGCCACGAGCATGGAGGCTGTCATGACATCGATCGCACCGGAAGAGGACGAACAAGCCTGTCAAATTCAGGGTTGCGACAGAAAGGCCGTGTATCAACTGGTGAAATTGTCCGACGACGCCTCCGAAGAGGAGAGGTTTTTCTGTTACGACCACGGCATCGAGTACGTCAATCGCGCTCATTTGGTGATCTCAGAGAATCTGTAGCGCGGCGCGTCAGCGGCTGGAAAGCGGAGCCGTTATCGATTCCAGCGGCTTGCGTTCCGCCGCTACGCCATAAATCCATTCCACCAGGGCCGCTCCCACCATCAATACCGCACCGGCGAGGTAACCCCAAAAGAGCATCAGGCGCGAACCGGTTTCCGTGAGCGAGCCGAACAGCGCGGGCGCCCCCACTCCGCCGATCAACGTC
>JASHQT010000522.1 GCA_030039005.1 Bryobacteraceae bacterium | reverse complement strand
TTATCGATGCGCCTGAGCGCGGAAGCAGTGTAGTCGAAAACCTGATCGGCGTAGGGCTTCGCGCCCCACGTGGTAGGATGCTTGGCGTACGCGAGCAGATCCTTGGCGCCAAACGGCATGCCTTGCAGCGGGCCACGCAGGCGTTCGCGCTTGATGTCGCCGTCCACGTCCTTGGCCGCGCGGAGGGCGTCCTTGCGTAGCGAGAGCGCCAGCGCGTTATAGCGCGGGCCGATGGTGTCCAGGCGCTCGGAGAAAGCGCGCGCCAGCTCTCTCGCCGAGACTTCCTTCTTCACCAGCTTCTGATTGAGCTCGGTAATGCCGGCGAAGAAGATGTCGTCGGAGATCGAGCTCATAACGGCTACGGTTTGAAAATGGCGGCGGGTTCGGCCGTCATCGGTAATGGGAACATGTCGAGCTCACCGGCCAAGTCGCGGTTCTGTGCGACGGACGCATTCAGTTCGCCGCTGGTTGACGGAGGAGCTTGGGCCAACAAGACTGCCGATGTGGAAAGTGCGGTCGCGAGTTCGCGCCGCGTGAGCTTGCCCATAAGACCCAGTTTAGTTCAGGACGAACAGGCGGGGGCGAGGGCCTCGAGCGCGGCCTTCTCCATGATGGAGCGGGGAGCGGACGCGCCGGTCCAGATCTCGAATTGGCGGCTGGCCTGCTCAAGAAACATCTGCAGGCCCGAAATCACGGCGCACCCTTGGGCGGCGGCGTGGCGCAGCAGCGTCGTTTCGAGCGGATTGTAGACCATGTCGAATACCAATTCCGCGGGAATGGCGTCCGGGAAGAAGCAGGCCTCCGGATGAGGAAACATGCCGAGCGGCGTAGCGTGCACCAGCGCGTCGAATTTGCAACCGTTGAGCTGATCGCGCAACAGGGACTCGGCGCCACAAGCGCGCGCAAGCGACCGGACGCGGTCCGGATTGCGTCCCACAATGGCCACTTTGGCGCCGCTCGCCACCAGCGCGTACGCCGCACTGCGCGCTGCCCCGCCGTTCCCCACCACCAGCACGGAAGACTTCGACAAACGCAGCTTGCGGGCGAGCGGAACGGTGACCGCATCGGCATCGGTATTGGCGCCCCGCCACTTGCCGGCTTTTCTCCAAACCGTGTTGACGGCGCCGATGCGGCGCGCCAGAGGATCGACGGCGTCGAGATACCGGATGATTTTTTGCTTGTGTGGGATGGTGACGCTGAAGCCGGCCACGGGCAGTGATTCAGCCAGTAGGAAGAAATCCTTCAATTGGGCGGGCTGAACGAGAAACGGAAGATAAACCGCGTCCAGCCGGTGGGCTTGGAAAGCGCGATTGTGTACCGCCGGCGAGATGGAGTGGCGCACCGGATCGGCCACCACCCCATAGATCTTGGCCGCGCGCGAAAATTTTTCGGCGCGGTAGAGGTGCCGCAGCACGCGAGCGCTCACCTGTCCCGACGCGGTGCCTTCAGCGGCATTGGGCGCGGCATAGGTGAACATCCCACCCCAGGCGGTGGCCAGAACGCGCGTCGGAAAACCGGTCTCGCCCATCGCGAGCACGATCAGCGGCGTGCGAGGATGCGATTTGGTCAGCGCCAGCAGCCGTGAGTTATCGGAAGGCTTGCGGGCCGTAGTGACGATCTTGTAGCCGTCGGCGGGGATGTGCAGCATGCGGCGCAGGATGGTTTCGGGCGAAGGCGTGCCGTCGTAGTTGTGATACGAGAGCACCAGCCGGCCCTTGCCGCGCAGGGCTTCCAGGCGCGGGATGCAGTTTTCGGCGCTTTCGATCTCGACGTCCACCGCGCGCGCGCCGGCATTCAGCGCCGCGTCCAGAATGCGAATCTGATCCTCCACGCTGCCGTTGAATTTTCCGTGATTCTGGTGGCGGCGGCAAGTGGCCAGGATGGTGCAGTCCGGGTGCGCGGCGAGAAACTTACCGATGGCAGCGATGCCTTGTTCCGGAGCCGCCAGATAGTCGAGCCGAAACTCGAAGAAGCACTCGCCCCCGTTGACCTCACGGCGCGCATTTTCCAGCAGCTTCTGCACGTCGGGGAAACCCAGGGCGATGCAGATGCGAGGAAGCGACGATGGATGCGACATGAGCGCGGGAGGAAACAGCATACCACAGCGACACGGGCACCGATTCCCGCCATGACTTTAGGTGTACGGCCGCGAGCTGGGGGTCGAGGATGGCGTTCCAAAAAACTACTGGCTGATTTTGCGGCGGCGGGCGGTGGCCAAGGGCACACCCATCTCACGTAACTGCGATTTGGCCTTGGCCGCGATATCGGGACGGTCGTTCAAATAGCGCTTGTAGACGTCGCGAAATTCCTTCGCCGCCGAATCGTCCATCCCCAGCTTTTCGAGACACAAAGCTTTCATGTAGCGCGCGTCGGGCGTCTTGGCGCCTTCCGGATATTTCTCCAGCACGGCGTCAAAAGCAGTCTTGGCGTCCGAGTAATCCGCTTTGCGGTAGTAAATGTCGGCGATCGCGTATTGCGCGTTCGGCGCCAGCTCCGTATTGCCGAAATACTTCAGATAATCACTGAACTCCTGGAACGAGATGTCATATTTGCCGGCCAATTCATCGCTGTAGGCTTGGGTGTAGAGCGTGCCGGCTTGCACGCCGGCGGGAGGACCCGAGGCGGCGGGCGCCGCGTTAAAAGCCGTACCGGGATTAGTGGATGTTCCGTCGCCAGCCGGCGATGTCCCTCCCGGCGGCGGAGGCGCGGCGGCGGGCGCGCGAACGGTGTTAATCAGGTTCTCCAGATCGGCGATCTTCGCGTCCAGCTTGCTCATGCGCGTGTTCATGTCGAGCACGGATTCGCGGACCGCGCGGAAATCCTCCGACATCTGATCCAGCTTCTGGCCCACGTTGGCCACGGGCGCGCTGATATCCTGCTGCTGTTGCTTGATGGCGTCGTTGAACCGGTTCTGCATCACCGCCACGGCCTCGTTGGTGCGGTTGACGCTGTCCAGCGTCTGCTGGGTCAAGGTCTGGATAGAGGCGACCTTTTGATCCAGGGAGCTTTGCAGCGTGCGGACCTGGTCCTGCAACAGCGCGACGTCGCGCTGCAGCTCCATGATTTCCTTGCTGGCGCCGAAGGCGAAAGGCGATAGCGCGAAAAATACGATCGCGAGACGAGAGAATCTCATAGCGAACTCCTGTCATGCCGCGGGAGGCTTTCCCGCAGCTTCTCTTTTCAGCTTACTGGCCCGGCGACAAATGCGCACGGCGGTTCTTCTGCCAGCAGTCCTCGGTCGCCTCAGTGCACTGCGGCCGCTCCTTGCCGTAGCTGATGGTCTTCAGCTTGTCGGCCGGAACACCCAACTGCACCAGAAAGTCCTTGGCCGCTGTGGCGCGGCGGTCGCCCAGCGCCAGGTTGTACTCCGCCGATCCGCGCTCGTCGCAATGGCCCTCGACTACCACGGTGAAATTGGGATCCTGCTGGAAGATCTGCTTCAGCAGCGCGGCGTCTTTGGTAAGCGCATCGCGAGCGTCGGAACGGATGTCGCTCTTATCGTAATCGAAGTAGGCGTCCTGCCCTTGCTGGGTCAGCAGTGTTCCGCCATCAACGATGGGGGGACGATTTATCGCGGGCGGCGGAGGCGGCGCGCTGGTCACCTCGACGGTCACCGAGCGCGAGTCCATTCCGCCCGGCCCGCGTATGGTGAGCGTATAGGTGGTGCTCGCCCGCGGGAAAACCTGCCGCTGCCCGCTGCCCTGCACCGCGCCTACGCCGTTGTCGATGTTCATATCCGTGGCACCGGTGGTCGACCAGCTCAAGGTGGAAGATTGCCCCGCCTCGATGGTGGAGGGCTCAGCGGTAAAACTGTTGATCACCGGAGCCGGCGGCGGCGGCTGCGTGGCTGTGGGAGTTGGCGGCGGGGGCGGCGGAGGCGGAGGAACTTTCTTCGCGCAGCCGACCGCGAACAACAGCAGCGCCGACAGCAGCAGTAGCAGGCCGGCTTTGGATGCATGCCATCTCGAACGATCGCTCATCTAAACAATCTCCTCTTCTTCATTTCTTGATATTTTATTGTGCTGCTCTACACCAAACGGGTTTCTCGTTGTTGCCTTGCGTAGTCAGTTGCTCGACATTATTGCCGTCGGCGGTCATCGTGTAAATCTGCGTTCTTCCTCCGCGCGTGGAAGAGAAAACCAGGTGGACGCCGTCGGGCGCCCAGCCCGGATTTTCGTTGCGGCCGGCGCCATGGGTGAGCTGCACCAGTTCGCGGCTGGCCACGTCCATGACAAAGATATTGAAGTTTCCCGGTTCGAAGCCGCGGGTCCAGGCAAAGGCAATGTGCTGCCCGTCGGGGCTCCACGCCGGATTCACCGCGTCACCCTCCCCGGTAGTCAATCGGCTCACGTCTGTTCCGTCTATGTTCATTCTATATACTTGCGGCGTGCCGCCGCGACCGGAGACGAACACTAGATCCTGCCCGGTCTTCGGGTTGACCTTGGCTTCCACTTCCAGGGAATCGTCGTGGGTGATGCGGTGCAGATCGCCCCCGTCGAGATCGGTTTCATAGATTTGCGAGAAACTGCCGTTGGCGGTGGAGTAAATGAGTAAGTGGCGGCTGTCGGGCAGAAAATCGGAAGCGGCATTCATGGAAGCGCGTTGGTTATAGTAGACTAACTTGCGCCCGGTCTCAAGCGAATGCAAGTAAATCACCGGCTGGCCCAGGTTTTCTCTTTCCACCCCGAACTTCGCCGCATTCGCGCTGCGCGAGGAGGCGAGCAGCGGGTAAGTGGTGAACGCGATCTTCGTACCGTCGGGAGAAACCGCCGGGAAGGTGGTGATGCTGCGATAGTTCGTGAACTGTTTTTGATCGGACCCGTCGTAATTCATAGACCAGATCTCTTTGTGTCCGCTGCGATTGGACACGAAATAGATCCGGGTGCCGATCAGGCTGGTGGCGCCGAACTGCTTCAGGATATCGGCGGCGAATTGCTCGGCCACCAGGTGCGCGCCCGCTTCATCGAGCGAGCCGACATAGACTTTCCCGATCAACTGCGCCGAGCTGGGTGTGGACTGGCGCACGTCGAACAGCCAGCCGTACAGCACGATCTGATTATTTTGGACAGCGGTGTAGCCGAACGCCAGGTAATTGGAGTTGGGCGGCGGGCCGGACCAATCGGCCATTGCCAAGCCTTGGCCGCCCGATGTGCGGAAGTCGGCGGGCTGCTGCGGGACCTGGAGCGGGTACAGTGTTTTGGGGATCATCTTCAACTGGCCGGATGTTTCCAGGTCGTGCCAAAGCGTGCGATTGAAGACGCCCATCAGGGGCTGGGCCGCGCCGGAGCCGCGGAAATCCGGCACGGAGATAGAGGGCTTTTCGCCCTGTTTGCCGATATCGCGCGTAATCTGCTGTGCTCCAATTATGGCGGAGATCGCCATGGCAATCGAGCTAAGAAAAACGATTCGTTTCATTTCTGCAATTGGAATCGGAGCTCCACGCTGGTGGAGCTTCCGCTGTAGTTGGAAGGAAGAGGGGGGAAAGGCGCGGCATCGTTGACTGCACGAAGCGCGGAATAATCGAGCGTGGTGTTGCCGCTGCGCTGCACGATCTGCGCGTTCTTGACGGTGCCGTTGCGCAGGATGTCGAACGTCACTACCACCAGCGGTAAGCTCTGGCCGGCCAGTCCGTTGGTTTGCCACTTGTCGGTCACACGCTGGACCACCAAGTCGGCATAAGCGCCGAATTCGGTTCCAAACGTGCTGTTCGGGCCCACGCCCACGCCGCCCGCGCCCGGCTTCTGGAACATCGGCGAGTTCGCCGCCGGCGCCAACCGGCTGAACACCTGATTCTCGGGAATCAACTTCGGATGCCACTTCTGCGAAACTTCGCGCTTGGGTTGCCTCTTGGCGGAGCGGCTGGGAATCGGAATGGCGTTCTCGGGAACCTTCACCTCGGGCTTCGGCTGAGGCTTGGGAGTGGGCTGTTGCGGCACTTGCGATTCGGTGTCGTTAGCCACCGGATTGATCTGCCCCGCGCGCGATGGCAGGGGAATCGTTTTCACCGCATTGACCGCCACAGCGGTTCCGGCGCCTGTATTGGGAGATCCCCACACTTGGCGCGAGTGCTCGAATTGAATGCTCGAAACGATCAGCGCGCCGGCGACTGCGGCGTGCAGCAACACCGATTGCAACAGGGGACGGCCGATCGAATCTTCCTGATCCAGGATATCGGCGTGCTGCTGCAGTTCCATGGTTTCGCTTATCGGCGCTTGTCGGACTTGTCTTCGGGCTGCGTGACCACGCTTACGGCCAACTTCGCCTCGCCCAGTTGCGCGACCACCTGCATCGCCTCGCCCCAGGGCGTGCGGCTGTCGCCCTGCAAATAAACGGAGGACGCGTTATGAAACCGCTGATGAATCTCGTCGGCCAGCAAATTGATGTTGGTAGGCTTGCCGTTCAAGTAAGTGGTGCCCTCCTTACTGATGGAAACCACCGGAAGATCCTGGATGCTCTGCTTCACGGGCTTCACCTTGGGCACTTCGATCTGCAGCCCGAACTCCATTACGTGGGCTGTAAGCATGAAAATGATCAACAGCACCAGCACCACGTCCACCAAAGGCACGATGTTGATTTCGGCGAGCGAACCGGAGCCACCGCGGAAGCGCCCGCGCCCGAGCCCACTCGAACCGTTCATTGAAAATGCCATGTCAACGCTCCAAGCTGCGCTCGGTGAGGTTCAAGAACTCGAGCTGGAAATCTTCCATGCGCGCGGCGAATTCGCGGATGGAGTTGTTGAAAATGTTGTAGGCGATGTAAGCCGGGATCGCGGCGAACAACCCCATCGCCGTTGTGATGAGAGCTTCCGAGATACCGGGCGCCACCGCGCGCAGGCTGGCCGCGCCGGCGGTGCTCAACTGCTGAAACGCGTCGATGATGCCCCATACCGTTCCGAACAGGCCAATGAACGGGCTGACGCCCGCGGTGGTGGCCAACAGGCTCATCTTGCGCTCCAGGCGCGTGATTTCCTCGCTCATGCCGAGTTGCAGCGTGCGCTCGAGCGCCAGCGGATTGGTGACGCTGCCGCGCGATTTCATCTGGCGCGCCACTTCGCTGTATCCGAAATCGAAAACCGTCACCAGAGGCGAGCGGTGGAACTGCGCGCTCGCGGCAGCGATGGCTTCGATGGAGGGCGCTTTGCGGAACGCGCGCAGGAACGAACGGTTGGCCGAGCGCGCGCGCCGGAAGCTGGACCACTTGGAAAGAATCACCGCCCAGGACAACAACGAAAACCCGACCAGGATCGCCAAAACCGCTTTGGGAATTGGACCGGTGCTTTGAATGAGGTCCCATATTTCCAGTTGCAGAAACAGACCGCCCACGCACGAAACTGTCAACTAAGCTCCTTTTCGCCTCGCTGCCATGCGTTTCAGAAAAGCTCTGCCGCTACAAACATGATATCGCGGCGGCGCAGTCACCCGGTTTCACTCCGAAACAGAACCACAGCGTTCTGTTTTATAGGCCGTGCTGTTTTACAGTATGACGCAAAACCCCGTATCTGGACAGGCCTACCCTCCTTTAGACGGATGCAAACCTCGTATAATTTCATCGAGTGTTGCTGGAACTGGCGGTGGAAAACTATGCCGTAGTGGAGCGCGCGCGGGTGCGGTTTCACCCGGGGTTAAACCTGCTGACAGGCGAAACCGGAAGCGGCAAATCCATTGTGGTGGATGCACTTGGGCTGATTTTGGGCGGCCGCGCCTCGGCGGATATGGTGCGTTCGGACGCCGAGCGGGCGCGCGTTTCGGGCGTTTTCGAGGCTCCCGAGGACCCCGTTTTGCGGGAACTGCTGGACCGCGCTGGTGCGCCGGTGGAGGACGGGGAGCTGCTGGTGGAGCGCGAGGTCATGGCCAACGGCAAGTCGCGCGCATTCTTGGGAAATCGTCCTGTAACAATCGCGCTTTTGCGCGAGATCGCGCCGTTCCTGGGTGATATCCACGGGCAGCACGAACAGCAGCAGCTTTTTTCGGCGGAAGCGCAGTTGTACGCCCTGGACGATTTCGCCCGCTTGGAAGACCAGCGCGAAGAAGCCGGTGTTTTGTTCCGGCGCTGGAAGCAGATCGAGGCCGAACTCACCGAGCTCGACCGTTCAGAGCAGGAAAAGCTGCGCATGGCGGATTTGTGGAGTTTCCAGCGCAAGGAAATCGAGAGCGCGGCGCTGAAACCGCGCGAAGATGCGCAGCTCGGTCAGGACCGCGCGGTGCTGCGCAATGTCGCCAAGCTTCAGGAAAACGCCGGTGCGGCCTACACGGTCCTCAGTGGAGAAGAGCATGAAGAACAGGGAAGTGTGACGGCGCAGCTTCGCATGGCGCTCAAGAAAGTGGAAGAGCTATCCCGCATCGACGCCAGCCTGGAGCGTGTCGCGGAGACGCTGCGCAACGCGACCATCGGCGTGGACGATGCATCGGACGCGATTCGTGATTACCTGGACAAGCTGGAAGCCGACCCCAAACGGTTGGACGAAATCGAGTCGCGATTGGCGCTGATTGAACGTCTAAAGCGTAAGTACGGGTCGACATTGGAGGACGTGCTGGCATTTTTGGAAGACGTTCGGGCGAAGATGGAAGCGATTGAAACGGCCGGTGAGCGCAGAGCCAAGTTAGAAGCCGATCTGGCTGGCGCCAGCGCGGCGTATCGGGAGCACGCGGCCACGCTGACAGCGTCGAGGAAAGCCGCGGCGGAAAAACTGGCCAAGAAAGTGGAGACGGAGCTCGATTCGCTGGCGCTCGAAAGCGCGGTGTTCCGCGTTGAAGTGCACGAGGCGAATTGGTCGGAAAGCGGAACCGACCGCGTGGAGTTCCTGATTTCGGCCAACGCGGGCGAAGAGCCGCGGCCGCTCGATCGCGTGGCTTCGGGTGGCGAGCTTTCGCGCATCGCGCTCGCGCTAAAGACGTCGCTCGGGCAAGCCGCGCGCGCCAACGGCGTCGTGCGCACGCTGGTGTTCGATGAGATCGACACCGGCATCGGCGGCGGCGTGGCGGAAGCCGTGGGCCGTAGGCTGAAGAAGCTTTCCACGTCGAACCAGGTACTGTGCGTGACGCACTTGGCGCAAGTGGCTGGATTCGCCGATCATCATTACTCCGTCGAGAAGCGCGAGGTGAAAGGCCGCACGGTAGCCGAGATCGAAGAACTGAGCGCCGAAGGGCGGACGCGGGAGATCGGCCGCATGCTGTCGGGCCAGAAAGTGACGCCGGAAGCGCTGAAGCACGCCGAGCAGTTGATCCGTTTGGGCGCGGGCGCGGCGCGTAGATGAAGCTGCGCTCAGCCGAGTGGCTGCTCATCTTCTACTTCGGCTACGTGGCCGCGATTGCCACGCGATTTCCGATCGCGCCGCCGATGATCTGGCGGCTGCTGGTTGTTGAGTTGGTGGTCTCGACGCTGTTTCTCGCCCTGGCATACGGCGAAATGCACGAGCACACGATGCTTTTCAGCATCATGCGCGACTGGACTTCGGTGGGGCTGGTCCTGTTCGCCTATCGTGAGATGAATTGGTTCTCGGCGCTCGCGCCGAATCTTGCCTTGGAGCTGAAGTGGGAGGAGTGGGACCGCACACTTCTGTATCCATACGGCCTGCAGCGCACGGTCGAGGCGTTCGGCGTGCTGGGGCCGTTGTATCTGGAAGCCTGCTATGCGCTAGTGTATGCCGTCGCGCCGTTTGTGGTGGCGATTTTGTATATCGAGCGGCGCTTAAACCGCGTCAATGGCGCGGTGTTTTTGTATTTGCTGGGAACGTTGCTCGCTTACGGGCTATTTCCATTTTTTCCCAGCGAGCCGCCGCGCATCGTCTTCGCCGGCGACGATCTGCCCAACTATTTCACCTCGCTGCGCCACCTGAATTTGTGGCTGGTGAACGGGTACGGCATTCATTCCAGCGTGTTTCCCAGCGCGCACGTATCGTCGGCATTTTCAGCCGCGTGGGCGCTGTTTGCGTTCCTGCCGGAGCGCAAACAGTACGGCTGGGGAATGTTGATTTACGCGGTGAGTGTGGCGGTGGCGACCGTGTACGGCCGCTATCATTACGCGGCCGATGCCGTGGCTGGGTTCGCGATCAGCCTGGTTCCCAGCCTTATGATTCTTCTTGCTCGCCCTCTTCGCCTTCGCGGCCTTCTTGGACTGCCTTGAGGCGCTCCTCGCGGCGCTTCGCGCGTTCGGCGGCACGTTTGATGAGTTCGGTGCCGACCAATTCGAGCTTGGCCATTTCTGCGCCGTCGCCTGGCCGAAACGCCCATTTGGTGGAAGCCGGGATGCGGACGATGCGGGTGTAGCCGCCGTTGCGCTGGCCGAATTTCGCTCCCACTTTATCGAACAGTTTTTTGACCGATTCGGGGGTTCGAAGAAAGGCCGCGGCCTGACGCCGCGAGTGCAGCGAGTCGGTCTTGGCGAGGGTGATCATCTTGTCCACCAGAGGCCGGGCGGCTTTGGCCTTGGGAACGGTGGTGATGACGAAATCGTTCTCGATGACGCTGGTCACCAAGCCGCGCAGCAGCGAATCGCGCGAGGCGATATTGCGCTTGAGTTTGTATCCGTTGACGCGGTGACGCATGGCTATTCGGCGACCTCATCCAGTCCCGCGACGTCATCCTCACCGCCATAGTGCGGCAGCGAAGGCGGCGGCGCGACCAGGCGGCCCTGCGCGTCGAACTTCATGCCGAAGCTCAGGCCCAGGTTCGAAAGAATTTCCTTGATTTCGTTAAGCGATTTGCGGCCAAAGTTCTTGGTGCGCAGCATTTCGGCTTCGGTTTTCTGCACCAGATCACCGATGGTCTGGATGTTGGCGTTCTTGAGGCAATTGTAAGAACGGACGCTGAGCTCAAGCTCCTCGACCGAGCGGTTCAGCACTTCGTTCATTTGGCTCGCGCCGCGCTCGGCCGGCTCTTCGGCGGTTTCCGGCAGCTCTTCAAAGTTGATGAAGATCGCCATGTGGTCCTTGAGCAGCTTGGCGGCCTGGCCGATGGCGTCCTGCGGAGAAATCGCGCCGTTGGTCCAGACTTCGAGCGTGAGCTTGTCGTAGTCGGTCATTTGTCCTAAACGCGCTGCTTCCACGGCAAAATTCACTTTGCGGACGGGCGAATGCACGGAATCGATGGGGATGTAGCCGAGCGCCAGGTCTTCGTCGTAATTGCGGTCGGCGGCGACGTACCCGCGGCCGGTTTTCAGGCGCATCTCGATGTTGAGCTTGCCGCCTTCGCCGAC
>JASHQT010000521.1 GCA_030039005.1 Bryobacteraceae bacterium | reverse complement strand
CAGCATCCCGGTTCGTGGTTATCCCCGCTGTTCATGGGGTGTTTGGGCACAACTCAAAAGTTTGGTCAAGGTAACCTCGCTTTCTACAGCCTCATGGTCACCCGACAAGCAGTACGACACGCAGCCGGAATGGGTCAGGGGCTTGAAGATCAAGCCGCAGTCGCGAGGTCTTAGCGCGCCTACCGCCGGCGCCGCGCTGGAGTTCTACGCCGCGTCTCCACCTGTTTCACTCCCGGCGAAAACGCCAGGTCCAGAAGCTCCGCAAGCTCTTCCTGATGCCGCTTCAGCGAACCCGACGCCGGGCTGGCGCTGGGCGCGCGGCCCGCATATTCGAGCGTGCGGTCCGTCAACTCCAGCACCGGCTGCAACTGTTCCTGCACGAAACGCCACGCGCCCATGTTGCGGGGCTCTTCCTGCACCCAAGCGACGTCGGCGGTCTCGGGGTAGCGCGCAATAATGTCGCGAATCTGCCCGGCAGGGAACGGATACAACTGCTCCAGCCGGACTACCGCGACATCGGCGATCTTGCGCTCTTCCCGCGCGGCCAGCACATCGTAGTACACCTGGCCGGAGCACAGCAGCACGCGGCTGACGCGCGAAAGCTCGATGCCCGTAGTGTCGTCGATCACTTCGCGGAACGATCCGCTCAGCAGTTCATCCAGGTTCGAAACCGCCTTGGGATGCCGCAGCATGCGCTTGGGCGTAAACACGATCAGCGGTTTGCGCACGCCGCGCCGGTCCGGACCGCCATGCATCTGGCGCCGCAGCAGGTGGAAGTACTGCGCGGGCGTGCTGGCGTTCACCACTTGAAGATTATCGTCAGCGCACAAGATGAGGAAGCGCTCGATGCGGGCGCTGGAATGTTCGGGGCCCTGGCCCTCGTAGCCGTGCGGCAGCAGCAACACCAGGCCGCTCGGCTGTCCCCACTTCGATTCGGCGCTGGCGATGAACTGGTCGATCATGATCTGCGCGCCGTTGGCGAAGTCGCCGAACTGCGCTTCCCACAGCACCAGCGTCAGGGGATCGGCCACGCTATAACCGAACTCAAATCCCATTAGCGCGTACTCGCTGAGCGAGCTGTCGTAAACATCAAAACGGGCCTGGTGCGATGACAGGTGCTGCAGCGGGATATAACGGTCGCCGGTTTCGCTGTCGTAGAGTTCGAGATGCCTTTGACTAAATGTCCCGCGGCTCGAATCCTGGCCGCTCAGCCGCACAGGCGTGCGCTCCCAAACCAGCGTGCCGAAGGCCAGCGTCTCGGCCGTGGCCCAATCAATGGGCGCGCCGCGCAGGATTTCCTGGCGCTTCTTGAGGAACCCTTCCAGCTTCGGATGGACGTGAAACTCGTCCGGAAATGTCGTGATGCCGTGCACTACTCTTTCGATCGCCTCGCGGTCCACCGCGGTGTTGGGTCGCGGCGCCACCATCTCTTCCGGATCGATGGCGCTCAATTCCTGTACCTGGTACTGCTCCCGGTTTTTCTTGGATGCGTCGTAGATATCATTCAGCCGCTGGTTGACGCCTTTGTGAATCTGCGCGACGTAGTCGGCATCGATCAAACTGTCCCGCAGCAGGGCTTCGGAATACAGCGTGGCCACCGACGGATGATTGCGAATCTTGCGGTACAAAATGGGCTGCGTGTAACTCGGATCGTCGCCCTCGTTGTGGCCGTGCCGGCGGTAGCAGAACATGTCGATCACCACATCGCGCTTGAACGTTTGGCGGTAATCGTAGGCCATCTGCGCCACGCGAATACACGCCTCCGGATCGTCGCCGTTGACGTGGAAAATCGGGGCCTGCACCATGCGCGCGACATCGGTGGAATAGGGTGTGGAGCGCGCTTCGTTAGGATTGGTGGTGAATCCGATCTGGTTGTTGATCACCAAGTGGATCGTGCCACCGGTGGTGTAGCCTTCCAGTTGCGAAAGATTCAGCGTCTCGGCCACCACGCCCTGTCCGGCGAATGCCGCGTCGCCATGAATCAAAATCGGAATCACACGCTCGCGCGCGATGTCGCCCAGCCGGTCCTGCTTGGGCCGCACCAAGCCTTCCACCACCGGATCCACGGCCTCCAGGTGACTCGGATTGAACGCCACCGAGACGACGATTTCGCGTCCCGACGACGACTTGCGCACGCCGCTCGCGCCCAGGTGATATTTGACGTCGCCCGACCCTTGCGTGCTGTCCGGGTCGATGCCTTCGAATTCCGAAAACACCTGCACCATCGACTTGCCGACGATATTAGCCAGCACGTTCAGCCGCCCGCGATGCGCCATGCCGATCACCGCTTCGTGAACATTCGTGGCCGCCGCACGGTCCAGGATTTCGTCCAGAATCGCGATCGCCGATTCCCCGCCTTCCAGCGAAAAGCGTTTGTGCCCGATGAAGCGCGTGTGCAGAAAACGCTCAAATTCTTCGGCTTCAATGACGCGCTGCAGCGCGCGCAACTTGGTTTGCGGCTCGATGGGCCAGCGATTTCCCGTGGGCTCCATGCGAAGCTGGAGCCAGCGCTTCTGCTCGGGAATCTGGATGTTCATGTACTCGCAGCCGATTTTTCCGCAATAGGTCTGGCGCAGGGTCTCCAGAATCTCGCGCAACGTGGCCAATTTACCCGGCTGGTCATCGTCCGACATCAGCGTGCCGGTGAGGAATTCGCGGTCCAGGTCCCAGATCGTCAGGCCGTAAGTGGCCGGGTCGAGCTCGGAATGATACACCGGCTCGGAACCGAGAGGATCGAAATCGGCGATCAAGTGCCCGCGCACGCGATACGCGTTGATGAGCTGCAACACCGCGGCTTCCTTGATCACTTCGTCGCGTTGTCCGCCACGCAGGCCCGGAACGGAAACCGTCCGGTCCGGTTCCCAGTGCACGGGTTTATGCGGAATCTTCAGATCGCTGAAAATCCTCTCGTAAAATCCGTCTTCGCCTTCGAGCAGCGCCTGGAGACGGCCCAAAAACATACCCGACTCGGCGCCCTGCACCACGCGATGGTCGTACGTGCAGGTAACCGTCATCACTTTGCTCAACCCCAGCAGCGCCCGCAGATGATCCGTTACGCCGTGATATTCGGCCGGATAATCGATCGCGCCGGTGGCGACGATAGCGCCTTGGCCGGGCATCAGGCGTGGCACCGATCCAAGCGTTCCCACGGTCCCGGGATTGGTGAGCGAAATCGTAGTGCCTTCGAAATCCTGCACCGTAAGCTTGTTGTTGCGGGCCCGGAAGATGATGTCGTCGAAGGCCTGGACGAACCGCGCGAAGTCCAGCGTCCCGGCATCTTTGATGTTGGGAACCTTCAGAGACCGTGTGCCGTCCTTGCCGGCCACGTCTACCGCGATTCCGATGTTCACGCGGTCCCGCACCACACGAAACGGCTGGCCATTGGTCTCCGCGTAGGCGTGATTCAGCGACGGGTTGGTCCGAATCGCCTTCACGATCGCCCAGGAGACAATATGCGTATAAGAAACCTTGCTCTTGCCGAGCAGCGCGCGGTGCTCATTGATCACGCGCCGATTCTCGTCGATCACCTTTACCGGCATCACGCGCTGCGAGGTCGCCAGCGGAATGGCGAGACTGGCGTTCATGTTCTCGGCGATGCGCGCGGCCGCTCCGCGCAGCGGCATGAGCGTTTCACCGTCGATCGGTTGATGTTGGGGCGCTGGATGCTCGGGCACGCTCAACGTGTCGCCGGCCGTCCCACCGTTCTGCAAAGCGACGGCCTGTGGCCGCGGCGCATGCGAGCCGTTTGCCGCCCGTGCAGCAGGCGCCTCGGGCGCGCTGCCGCCATTGGTTTCGAAAACTTCCTTCCAGCTTTCGTCGACGTTCTTGCGATCGTTCAAATACTGCTGGTACAGCTCATCTTCAAGCCAACTATTGATACCTAGTTCGGGTGCACGTGATTCTGACATGGAATTGAATTTGTAGCGATGAAAGCGTTCAATTTCATCATATCGTGGTTGGGTCCCAGAAGGCGGCGAGCCGCACCTTAAGGTTCTTAATGCGCCGGAGGCCGGTAAATCTATGTAATTCGCGGAACTGCCAGTCGAGGCATCACATCCAGTGGAGTGACGGAAGGTAAGCCAATGAAGAAGACATTCCAAAGCATCGCTATCGCCGCGGCGCTCGCTGTTGGGAGCGCTCCAATGTTTGCGGGACCGAATGCGCCGCCCGCTCAGGATCTAGCCAACCAGGTTCGGCATGAATTGGTGATGATTCCTTACTACAGCGTGTTCGACGACTTGAATTACGCGGTCGACACTGCAACCGGCGTTGTGACGCTGACCGGAGACGTCAATAACCCGGTAGTCAAGACGGACGCCGAGCGCTCGGTGAAGCGGATTCCGGGCGTGACGAAGGTGATCGACAAGATCAACATTCTTCCGCCTTCCTCGATGGACAACCATATACGCGCCGCCGAGTACCGCGCGATTTTCGGGTATTCGGACCTGTATCGCTACGCCATGGGCGCGATTCCCTCCATCCACATCGTGGTCGATTTCGGCCATGTGACGCTGACCGGCGTAGTGGATAGCCAGGCCGATAAGAACACCGCCTATATTCGCGCCAACTCGGTTCCGGGAGTCTTTTCCGTAACGAACGATCTTCGCGTCGCCGAGAAGAGCTAGGCTTCGAACGGCGCGCAACCCGGCTGGGCGAGTTGAAAATTCACGCCTGCGCCGCGGCTTCCTCCACCGGCTGTTTTTCCCATACCCACCGGTTGTAGTAGCGGTGCGCGAAATTGTGATAGACGAAGATCTGGTGCTTCCAGCTAAAAGGCAGGTCCTGAAGCCTAGCCCAATACTCCGGCGATATCTTGGCGTGGGGCGATTGCGCATTAAAGTCGGTGATGGCCTGGCGCTCTCCGGTGTAATCGCAGTGGTCGATACTAACGATATCGTCAAAGTACATGGAAACTCGGGGAAGGAAGTATTTTTCGTCCCCATGCAAGATCTGAAAGGCGTCCATGGTGGAGGAATAAAAGTCCAGGTCCCAGAAGATGCACCCGATCGGCGCGGGATTGTAGCGCGTGAAGAAATCCGTGCAGGTTTCGCGCACCGGCCCCAGGATCAGTTGCGCTTTCTGGAGGCGTTTGCGGAGCGCATCTTGATCCATAGGATAGTTGCCGGTCTTCCAGGAAAAAGGCATATCGCGGTAATCCGCAGGCGCAGGCAGGCCGACTCCGCTATCGAAGCCGTGAATCTGGAAGTCGACCCCC
>JASHQT010000520.1 GCA_030039005.1 Bryobacteraceae bacterium | reverse complement strand
GATGTTCGGCATCTTGTTTGAAGGATTCTGGACGGACGTCAGGATGGCGCCGTAGGTGATGATGGTTACTTCCGTGCCGTTCGCGTTCGTCAAAGTGTATTGGTCGATGGACGTGCCTGCGAGGGTTGTGCCGTAGGGGGTCTTCTCCACGGTTCCGGCGCGGGCTATCGCCGCACAGACGGCGGCAAAACATATGGCCAGAGCCACGGCGGGTCGCGCCCAAGTGAAGTTTTCAAAAAATCGCATTTGTCTCATTTCTCCTCTCAAACTACGGTTAAGGGACCTCATGTCGGTCTCTTTGGGAGAAAGGCAACTGAGTCGCCAGATTCAGACGATTGAGGAACTGAGTCTTAGTTGAGTTTCGGGCAAACGCTAAATCGGGACTTTTCGGAATTTCGTGAGAAGTACGAACAATTGGCCGGCGCGTTTCCATCTCAGGGGTAGCGCCCAGAACCACTGGTACAATTTTTCGCTCACGTCACGTGAATTATCATTCATGACTGTTGGGGCTGCCGGTAGGACCCTTGTATCGCAACACGGTGGTTAGATCGATTCCGTTGATCAGACCTGCGGAGTGATAGAAAAGACCGAAAGAATCAATTGACGAAAGATCCGGAAAAATGCAAGCTTCGCGGACCGGCTGGGCGGCTGATGTGTTGGCCCAACCACCGCCTGACCCATCCTCTTTGGATCCAAAATGGTCAGAGCCACCGAGTTGCGTGCAATAATACGACGCTGGATTCCCGCCGTCAGGTGGCGTTGTAGGTTGAACTTGCGCGTAGTAGGCCAAAGCGGCAAGCGTCGGTTTGTCGGTTACAAGAGTGTCCAAGAAAATGCCGACTGTCGAGCCATCCTGTGAGGATGTGTACTCGCAGAATGCATGCGTGTTCGCAAGCAGGAGCCAACTCTTCGAGTTGTCGGCGTTGGTGCCATAAACGGCCTGCCGGTAAACCACCTTGCCGGCTGTCGTCCAGCAGTAGGAAATCGCCGCAAATTCGCTGAATATGCCCTTCTGCGGAAGGTCCGGTGAGTCATCGGCAATGAGCGATGTCCCAGCACAGATCATAAGTACAAATGCAAGGTAAGCAACTCGCAGATTCCGAGCGCGGCTTTTGCAGGCCCGTCCGCTATCAGCGATTGTTTGAATGTTCGACATGAATCCTCTCACCTTCCTCTGTGCTGCGCCCCGCAGATTCGATCTCAAACGACCGAAATATGCGACCGGGAAAGACCTCGCTTGCGCATCTTGTAGATCAATGTAGTGCGGGGAATGCCCAAGCGCGCCGCAGCGCCGTTCGGTCCGCCAATGACGCCTTTGCTTTCGAAAAGTATTTTGGCGATGTGACTTCGCTCGGCCTCGTCGAGCGTCACCGGCTCGTGGGCCAATTGTTGAAGAGGGAACAACGCGGGGACAGTCAGGACATCGCCGAAAGTCAAAACCGTGGCACGCTCGATCACATTCTGAAGTTCTCGAACGTTTCCTGGCCATGAGTTTTGCTGCAGCTCGAGCATAGTCCTTGAAGACACCTTGCGAATCTCCTTGCTCATGCGTTCGGAATAAATCCTCACGAAGTGAGCTACTAGCAGAGGGATATCTTCCCGCCGCTTGCGCAGTGGCGGAAGCGAAATAGGAAAGACGTTGAGACGGTAATAAAGGTCCATACGGAACTGCTTCGCGAGCATCAATCGGCTGAGATTCTGGTTGGTTGCGGCGACCACGCGCACATTGACCTTGCGTGTTTGAACGGCTCCCAGGGGCTCGAATTCTTGTTCCTGGAGAACACGCAACAACTTCGCCTGAAGCTCCAGTGGCATGTCTCCAATTTCGTCCAGGAATAGAGTGCCGCCATCCGCCTGATCGAAGCGCCCCAACTTCCGAGTCATAGCGCCGGTAAAAGCGCCGCGCTCATATCCAAAGAGCTCGCTCTCGAGAAGGGGGGCGGGAATGGCGGCGCAATTCAACTTGATAAACGGGCGGTTGCGGCGCCGGCTGTGGGCGTGAATCGCGCGAGCAAAGAGTTCTTTACCAGTGCCTGTTTCGCCCTCGATCAGAACCGTCGAGTCCGTAGGAGCGACCATTCGCACCAGATCAAGCGTTTCAATCAGCGCGGCACAGCCCCCCACGATCCCCTCGACCGCATTGTTGGAGTTCTCGAGCTCCCACCGATACGCGCTGAACTCAACGTACTTCCCTCGCGAGTCAACGCGCAAATTATGTGCGAGGCCATAAACCGAGTCGAACTGTTGCTTTTCCAGAGGAATTAGATTCGCATTGTGCATGCTCCTGCCTGACGCAGGCGATTGGCCACTACAGGAGGTTGAAAATAAAGAGGCGTGGCGGCACGAGAGCTTTCGAGCATTCCGAGGATTTTTGAGATGTCGTGACAATATCCTGGAATTCGGGCTGGGACGTCAAAGGAGCGCAACAACCTGTGGGCGTGTGCGGCGAATCGGCCAAGCTCTCGCATAAGAGCACAAACTCGCACTACTTACTTTGGAAGGCCCTCTAGCATCGCTTCCAAACCATTCCTCGAAATCTGCACGCCAATGCACAGTACAACAAACGCAATCACCCGCAAAATTCCCTGTACGGTCTGCGGGGCGATTTTTCGCGTAATCGTTGGAGCGTATGCGTAGCACAACAAGACCGAGGCACCGATGCCTAGAATCGCAATTGCAATGCCGAAATGGGCCAGGATATTCTCCGCAGTAGAGTGTCTTGAGGCATGCGCACTTAGCGTCAGAGCCACCACGATGCAGCCCGGGCCAGCCGTGAGAGGAAACGTCAGCGGATAAAATATCTTGCGTTTCAACGCTTCGCTATCACTCATCGCAGCTTCGGACGCCTCAACATCCTTGCCGTTATCCTTGTTATTCAACAACTGCCAGCCCATCGATGCCAAAACGAATCCGCCGGCCAATTGCACAACCGGAAGCGAAATCTCAAAGAACGCAAGCAACGCGGCGCCCGTAACCTCGATGATCAGCAGGAACAGTACTGTACTGAGAGCCACTCGCCGCGCCAGGTGTCGAAATATATGCGGTGCTGCATCCCCCACTACCGCTAAAAATAGCAGGGCAGAGCCGAGCGGATTGATTACCGGCAGCAGCGCGCTGAACGCGAGCATGAAGGTCTTCAGAACTAGCAACATGTTGGTTGGTTAGCGTCAGCTTGGTGAGCCGCTGCGGCCGCACGGATGCCTAGGCGAACACAACGGGCAGAGGACGAATCCGGCCGCCCCATGAACGATTGATTGAGAAGCCGCTTATTCAGGCCGGAGCAGTGTACTACTTCTCGTCCAGCTATTTGCTGCTCGTCGCCTGGCACACCCTTGCCTGGATCGGGCGATGCCGTCACATACGCGGCGGCCCACTGCCCTGCCACGTAGGCCAAGAGCGCGATCACAGCAGCGATCAGCCAAAATGTTCTGCTTCGCATAATTTGCCTCCTCCTCCTGCGCGCCGCACGTTCTTCTTCGCACGGTGAGGTCTACCCCGAACGAGATGAAGCGAGACAAGTTAGGCGGGACTAGTGTCCCGAACCGGCCGAAGATTTCTGAGATGTCGTGAGAAGGGCCAGGGAAAGGGGCGCTATCTACCTGATTTATGGAAGCGCTCCCTGGCCAGTCAATTGCCAAATAGGTGATGTTCGCAAATCGTGCATGGTGAGCTCACGGTCGCAGATGACACCAGGGCCTGAGCACGTCTCTTAAGGAGAAGAAAGATGAAGAAATCAAAAACGACACTAATGTTAATGGCCGCTCTCGGAGTCCTCGCGATATCACCCGGCGCCAGGGCGGATGAGTGGAACCAAAAAACCGTATTCACGTTTAATGTCCCGGTCGAAGTTCCGGGGCAAGTACTGCCGGCTGGCACCTATGTTTTCAAGCTGCTCGATTCACCATCGGATCGCCATATCGTGCAGGTATTCAACAAAGACGAAACGCAACTGTTCGATACATTCCTCGCGATTCCGGACTATCGTCTCCGGCCCGCATCCAAGACGATCGTCACGTTCGAAGAGCGGCCCGCCGGTTCGCCTATGGCCATCAAGGCCTGGTTCTACCCGGGAAAGAACTTCGGCAACGAGTTCGTCTATCCGAAGCCCAAGGCGATTGAGTTGGCGAAAGCGAATAATGTCCCTGTTCCAGCGACCTCTGCCGACGTTCCGGCCAACATGACCAAACCGGTAACGGAGTCCGACCTCGCGGCCTTGAAGACGGCTCCTCTGAAGGCTGAACAGCCAAGCGCAGAGGAAGTCGAGGTAGCCGAGGCGTTTGAAATCACGGACTCGAATCCAGAATTACCCGAATCACTGCCCTCGACCGCATCGGAGATGCCTCTCATCGGCTTAGTAGGCCTGCTCTCGCTGGGGGCGGCCGCCACTCTGCGATTTGCTGCAGCAAAAACGAAGTAACTTACAAAATTCAAGCTGCGCCTCATCGGTGGGAGCCATACTAACTCGCGGCTGGACGCTCGTACCTGCGAACCGTCCAGCCGTTTTTTCTTTTGTCCTCGTTTGCTCCCCTCCTCTAAAAAACAAAAACACCTTCGAGTGTAACGAGCATCTTTTTTCGTGAAAGGGAGATCAGCATGCCAACGCCACGTATTCAACATCGCAAGCGCCTGTTTTGGGTGCTCGCTTGTATATTCACTAGCCACGGACTACTGCTGGCGCAAGACACTGGACCTACAATCACCATTGTGCAGCCCCAGCTCAACAATACTTATACCGGCACGATTTCGGCCGACATCCAAATCAGCCTGCCATTCGCTTCGACCACGCTCTCGGTGGCTTTGAATGGTACGGACATAACGCAGTCGTTCAACCTGTTGGACTGCAGTTCCGTCATCTCCTGCGACGCGCGGGCGCAATTACCCCAGGAGGACGTGGTGCAGGGCACGAACATTCTGGTGGTAGACGTTAGCGGCACCAATCTAGCGGTCAGCACCGCGCGGGTGAAGTTTGAATTCAACTCGCCCAGTGCCGCAACCGCGCCCGTGGAGAAAATGATTGCCGGCGTAGGTGTTCAGGCCAACAGCATCGCGCAGGGCGCCGATCCGAACGACGTCAACAACTATCAAATCATTCTGGGGCCCGGCCCGGGTTTTCCGATCCAGACCTACACGGCGGCGAACCTGAATTGCAGTGCCGGCATCAATTCCGTGCAGGTCCTGGTGCTGGGCCGCCAAACCCTGGCTCCCGAGACTAGAGTCGGAGGTAGCGCCACTCCGGGGCAGGCGTGTTTTGGCGACGCCACATCGTTGGCGAATTTCTTCAAGACAATTCCGGCCGGCGATTTGGTGATCGCCAACTCCTTCGGGGGTTTGATGCCGAATCTGGATACCACGGCAATCGGCGGCACCAACTACACCAACGCTAAGGTCGCGCCCTGGGGCTACAACATCATCGGCGTGGCAGGCGCGCCCGCAGGCGTGGCCTATGAGAGCTGGGCGTGGGTTATCAACGGGCAATTGCAGTCTGCCAGGCCATTGCAAGGATCGTTGATGCTCGATATCCGTCAGAATTATTTCTTCGTCCCATCCGACTACAGGGAATTCAAAACGATTCCCAACGATCCGGCGTCATGCCATGGCCTTCCGTGCGCAACGATTCAGTATGCCGGAGAACCGTTCAGCGACACTCCCTTCAATTGGGACGGAGCCGGCGGATTCTATCTTTTTGCAATCGACCGGCACAAGGGGTTCGTTCAGTATACGTCATTTTATCCGACCAACAGCCAGGTGCCCGGGGTAAGGGAAGCGGCCATGTACGGCTTGCTGGAATGGCTGCAGGGCGCGAATCCGGAATATATCCTCTTTCTCACCACGGCGGGCGTTCCGTTCTATTCTTCGACCCAACTAACCCCGACGTTTCTCAACGCCATCAGTGCGCTCGGCGGCAACCCGTATATGATGCAAAAGCTCGCGGCCAATACGCCTGCAGGTCCCCCAGCTTATACGTTGATCACCAGCACCGATCCCGCCTACGTCGCGGCCGGTTATGTTGTGGAGAACTCTTCGATTTGGAGCGCACAGCAAGAGACCGGCGCGGTTGACGGGATTCTAGCGCGCGACAGAACGAATCAATGGTATGTCAAGCAGGCTATGTCCGATGCACCGGGCCCGGACGGCGTAACATCCCCGCCGGGTTGGGCCTGGGAGCAGGTCGGCTACCAGCAGCCGCAAGACTGGCCGACCTGGACGCCTGCACAGCAAGCCGCGTACGCGGATCTGACTTCGTCTAGCAACAACTACCCCGTGATTACCAGCCGTCTTGGCTGCAGCACTAGCTGCCAACCCATTCGGGCTTATTACGACGGCGGCGTGGGGGGAACGGGCGCGTCAGACCTAAACGTTCTGAAAATCAATTGGGAGAGCGTTGTGTATAAGACCAATCCTGACTACACCGCGGAAGACTTACAAGCTGTGGTCAACCAACTGGCCGTTGAACAGGGCTATCTCAGCAATGTTTACACGCTATACAGCTTATTCCGGGCGCTCACCTACGAGTCGAACGACAGCCTCTCCAGCCAGCTCTCCCAAGTGGCCAATCAACTGGATTCCAGCGTAAACGCTCCACAATACAATCCCATCGTGCCGATCGGAGCTATGGAAAAGGCCGCCGCAGTCACCTCGCTGTTGTCGCTTCTTCCAGGAGCGGGGCCGGCATTTGGCGCGGTCAGTACGCTTCTGGGTGCCGTAACGGCATTTGTGCCGTCTGAGACCAGCAACGTTCCGGATGGAGGATACGCCGTGACATTTAACGAACTCGCAAGCAAGAACCAAACGTTCGCCACCGATCTTGCTAACGCCGACGACGTCATGTTTACTGGATTTACGAACGATTGGGGAAAGCTGCAGGCCATTGGCAGCGGCTACGGCGCACACCAAGCGCCTTGGTACATGTGCCAAACGTGCGTGGGTGCGCAACCTCCCAGGACGGCGCTTCCGGCAATCGCGTTGGGGGCTAAACGGCAGTTCTACTCTCGATTGCTGGGTCTGACTTACAGCCTGGACACTTTTACGTCCATCCCCTATGCCTTTCCGACGAGCTTCGGAAGTACTTGGTACAAGCCGAGTCCCGTGCGAGGACAGCCGTCCACAAAAATGTGCGATTTCTTCTATGCGAATGCCAACCCGCAGGCCTGGCTGGTCTACCCCAGTCCACCACCATCAAACAACAATGACATGTACATCCTCACCCAGACGAGTATGACACCTGGGAATCCCCTGTTCCCCCCCGGGGCTGATTTCCCCACACTCTCCTTTCCCTCGCAAGACCTCGTGAATGATCTGATTGGATCTCCGACCTTGGTCAATGGATTTCTGGCCGGCGGAGCTGGTCTCATCCCGGACCAGCTCTTCTACAGCCAATATTGGACCCCGACTCCGCCACGCGTCCTGACGCTCAGGTCAGGGCAAAATGGCGGCGGCGCACCATTCTGCACGAATTAAGAGCCAACAGCCCATGTATTCAGCCGCCGAGGTAACCCCTCGGCGGCTTTTTGCATTCCGGTGCGCAGTTATTTCCGCAACAGCGGACGGATCGTGGCGAGCGGAATCTCCACCCGTTGCGGGCCGTCCACGCGCGTGCCCACCTGGTATGTGGGGAAGTGCAGCACCAACGCCGTGCCGCTGAGCGTGAAGACCTTGAAATTGTCTCCCACCGGACCGGCCCCCTGGCGGATTAAAGCTTCATTCGCATTGGGCCGCCGCTTCAGAGAATCGATCGCCAGTTGCGAGAGGCGCGAGACATAATCCGTGCCGGGCTGGAAGAGGTCTGAAAGCTGGAGCACCCGCCGGGTCCGGCCGTCGTAGTTGATGCTGGCCATGCCGCCGGCGGGGTGGGCGGCGGGAGGGTCATACTCGTCCCATTCGAGCAAGACGCTGACGATACCGGACTTCAGAGCTGTCGCTGTATAGGAACCGTTCAGGTATGCCTTCGCTGCAGGGCCATTGGCGGAAGGAGCTTTCTGCAAGCCGGTTTTGAATCGATCTATCATCGGGTCGACGACTTTGAGGACCGCTGAGTTGAAATCCGGGACGCCCGAAATTTCGGGGTACTTGACGAGGATCGTGTAGGCTGGCTTCTGCTCCCTGACCTGCTTCGATGTCACATGGAGGGCCGGTTGCGACAGGAACGCGAAGACGACGGCGCCGACCATCAAAGCCTCGCCCTCCACGATATCAGAAAGGGCTCGCCTCACCCGCGGATTTACTAGCAAACCTGGTAACGGCGCTTGTCGATGTTCAGAGACTTGATCTTGGAGTCGAGCGTCGATGCGGGCATGCGCAGCTTGGCAGCGGCGCCGGATGGCCCGGATACCCGCCCGCGCGTTTCGGCGAGAGCGGCCTCGATCAATTCTCGCTCCTGAGCGGCGAGCGTATCCGTCAGCGGCCGGTTCGCTCGGACCTCGTGAGAGAGCCAACTCTCGTCTACTGAGAATTCGTCCGAATCGCAGACGATCATGGAACGTTCGATCACATTTTGCAGCTCGCGAATGTTGCCAGGCCATGGATACGACTGCAGCCGGTCCATGGTCCTCCTTTGGATGGTCCGCACGTTCTTACCCATTTTGCTGGCGAAACGGTCGATAAAATATTCAACCAGCAGCCGAATGTCTTCGGTTCGTTCGCGCAGCGCGGGCACCTCAACCGGGAACACGTTGATCCGGTAGAACAGGTCGCTACGGAATGTCCCGGCGGAAATAGCGGCCGGTAAATCCCGGTGCGTCGCGGCGATCACGCGCACATTCGAGCGCAAGGTGCACGTGCCACCGACCCGTTGATATTCGCGCTCTTGCAGAACCCGCAACAATGCCACTTGGGTCTCGGCCGGTAGTTCTCCGATCTCATCCAGGAAAATGGTGCCCCCTTCGGCTTGCTCGAAACGGCCGATGCGCCGCTGCAACGCTCCGGTAAACGCGCCCTTCTCGTGGCCGAATAGTTCCGATGCGATCAAATCCTTTGGAATCGCGGCGCAATTCACGCTGATGAAGGGGCGAGAGGCGCGCGAGGACCGTTTATGAATTGCGCGCGCGACCAGCTCTTTTCCGGTGCCCGTCTCCCCGGTGATCAGAACGGTAGAGTCTGTGGGCGCGACTTTGGCGATCCGTGCCAGGGCACTTTTCAAAGCTGGCGACGTTCCCACGATCTCCTCAAACATCGACGATCTGTCGATTTCTTCCCGCAGTGCAATATTTTCCTTGGTGCTGTCCTCTAGCAGCTGCCTCTGGTCGTGTGTATCGATCCGAAGGCCGCACCAGCGAACGATGTGTCCTTGCTCGTCGCATAATGGGTAAACACTGACGAGAAACCAGCGGTAATTACCATCGCTGCGCCGCAAGCGGCACTCTTCGCCGAACGGCACCTCGTCCACCAGCGCATTGCGATACGCATCGAGGATTCGCTCTGCGTCGTCCGGATGAGTAAATTCCAGGATGCGCTCTTCAGGAGAGATCCCTCTTAAAGCTCCGAAATAGTCGTAGGACGGCCGATTTTCAAAACAGTCCGAGAAATCGCACTCCAGCAGGAACATGTGGTGTGGCACCAGATCCATCACCTGCTGCATCTGCTTGGCCGGCGATGGAGCCCGGGCTGAACGCTCGGAATTGCTCATAACAGACTGTCTCCCGCGTGAGGATACCAACGTTAGGTTGCGGTCCACCTGTGAAGGCCCCAGCAAGCCTTCCAGTGCGGAGTAGGATGTTTCGCTGATCGCTTGCGTTTTCATGGGGTTTGATTCCTTTGCATAATAAGGGGCGAGCAGGACGGAAAAACTGATCATCTAACTGAAAAACATTTGGGAATCGCGCCACGCGAGCCGACCCCAAACGGGCAATTGGCATCACAAGCCCATGACAAAGCGTGACGGACGGAGCCCAATAAGCCTTTGTCACGCCTATGCGGAGAGCCGCTTTTCCAGTACACTGAGTTTTCGTGGTACCTTCAGCACAAAAGTCAATCGCGTCACTGATGGCCGCCTTCCGGGAGGGCGATGGCGACGCCGCGGCGCGATTGATGGACCTGTTCTATCCCGAGCTGAAGCGTCTGGCTGCGGGCCAACTGAGGGGGGAGCGTCAAGGCCACAGCTGGCAACCCACTCTTCTCGTAAACGAGCTTTATCTGGAATTAACCAAGATCAAGGCACTCCGGCCGTCGGAAGCTGAACATCCCAACGACAAAGCGGCATTTCTAGGCCTGGCGGGACAGATTATGAAACGGTTGCTGATTCACCACGCCAGACTACTGTCGTACAAGGCCCAGAAGGTTCCAGTGTGGGAAGATCTTCTCGCGGAATCCGACAACAGTCTTATTGAAGTGGAGCAGTTGCTGTCGCGCCTGGAAGCGATCAAGCCAGTCATCCGCACCGTGGTAGAACTCAAGGTTTTCGAAGGACGGACGGCCGAGGAAATCGCGCAACAGCTGGGTTGCGCGACGGTCACCGTGAACCGCTATTGGCAGTTCGCCCGCCATTGGATGAAAACAGAATGGATTAAATGACAGGCTCCCAGATCAGAATGCCACAGACGGCCCCGAAACTATGAGCAGCGCTATCCGCGGTGGGTATGTCATTTGGATTCGCTTCCAGACGCCTGTTCTTGCCATCCGCCTCCTAGGGCCTTGTAAAGCTGCACCATCGCCTGCAGTTCGCTCAAGCGCGCCTGAGCCAGATTCAGGTCCGCCGAGAAGTAGTTTGTTTCACTTGTCAGGACTTCCAGATAGCTGGTAGCGCCGCCTTTGTAGCGCAACGTCGAGAGTCTAGAGCCATCGGCAGCCGAGGCCTTGAGTAACTGCAGTTGAGCGCGGAACTCCTGCGATTTCCGATCGGCGATCAATGCATCCGACACTTCCCGAAACGCCTCTTGCACTGTTTGCTCGTACTCCAGATTCGCCTCTTGCTGCTGCGCCTCTGCCAGCTTTAGGTTCGCCTTCAATTTACCCGCGGTGAACAGGGGCTGGCTTAAGCCGGCCGCGAAGTTCCAGAGACCCGAGGGGCCTGTGAAAAGGCCGGTGAGGGCCGCACTCTGCGTGCCGCCGATCCCAGTCAGGGAGATTTGCGGGAAGAATGCCGCGCGCGCCACCTCCACTTGCGCGTGTTGTGCGACGAGCTGTTGTTCAGCCTGGACGACGTCGGGCCGGCGCTCTAAGAGCGACGAAGGCAAACCTGCGGGTATCTCGGGGAGGCGGGCTTGCTCCGTCAGCGTTTGGCCTCGTGGAATAGGGCCGGCATACTGGCCCAGCAGAACACTGAGAGCGTTCTCCTGCTGCTGGATCCGCCGCTCCAGATCGGGAATCTGAGACGACGCCGTGTACACCAATTGCTCGGCTTGACGCACATCGATGAGCGAAGTATCGCCGTGTTCCTCTTGCAATGAAACCAGTCGAAGAGAATCCTGCCGGGAGGCCAGCGCCCGTTTGGAGATCTCGAGCTCCAGATCGAGTTCGCGCAACTGAAAATACCCCGAGGCGACATTAGCAACCAAGGTCGATAGGACGGCGCGCCTTCCCCACTCGGAAGCAAGAAGCTGGGCGCGCGCGGCCTCCGTTGCATTCCGGTATTTGCCCCAGAAGTCCAGCTCCCAGGCCACGGAAACATCGAGCTGCTCGGCATTCAAACTGTACGCCGGCGCGATCTTATTTTGGGCCGAGCGCAGCGATGCAATGCCAGCGTCTCCAGTAACCATAGGGAACTGATCGGCACGAGTGATCCTCCATAGCGCTTGTGCCTGAACAATACGCGAGGCTGCAATGCGCACGTCGTAGTTCTTTTGTAGTGCGGTGCGGATTAGCTCTTGTAGCTTCTCGTCCTGAAAAACTTCCCACCATTTCGCATCGCCATACGAAGCTGGCCCACCAGCAGGCGTGGAGTCACCCCGGTAAACGGCCGGCATGTCGATCATGGGACGTGTGTATTGGAGATGGGCTAGGCATCCAGTGAGAATGAGCGGCAGCGCCGCGAGGAGGTATTTTGGCGAGATCTTCATGCCGGCGCTCCTTCTTGCTTTCTTCGGAATATGCCGGCGACACGCTCGACCACGACAAAGGTCACAGGAATGATGAAGACTGCGATCAGGGTTGCGGCCAGCATGCCTCCGATGACGACGGTTCCTAGCACGCGGCGCGATATCGCGCCAGCTCCGTCAGCAGCCCACAGAGGCAGCATACCCAGGATGAATGCAAAAGCCGTCATCAGGATTGGTCTGAGGCGTAGCCGTGCAGCCTTGAGAGCGGCGTCGACGAGCGGCACGCCTTTCTCGATGTCGGCCTTGGCAAACTCCACAATCAGGATTGCGTTCTTCGCAGCCATGCCAATCAGCATGACTAATCCGATCTGCGCGAAAACGTCGTTTTCCATTCTTCGTGCGAATAGCGCCGCGAATGCGCCAAACATCGCAATCGGGACACCGAGCAACACGCTGAACGGCAAGGACCAGCTCTCGTACTGCGCCGCCAGTATCAGGAAAACGAATAGACCCGAAAGGCCGAAGACTACAGCTGGAGAAATTCCCTCGGCTGCCTTCTTTTCTTGATACGACATACCGAGATAGTCGAATCCCATGTCCGGCGGCATGGTTTGCGCGAAAACCTCCTCCAGGGCGCGTGTGGCTTGGTTAGAGCTGTAACCGCTAGCCGCACTGCCGTTAACTTGCGCGGCGCGATACTGGTTGTAGCGCATCGTAAACTCCGGTCCCGCACGCGATGAGATATGTGTGATCGTGCTCAACGGAACTCTGGCCCCCTCGGCGTTAGTGACATAAAACTGGCCCATGTTCTCGGCTCGAGTACGATACTCTCCTTCCGCCTGCACTCGGACCTGCCATTGCCGTCCGAACTGGTTGAAATAGTTCACCAGCACTCCGCCCATGAATGCCTGCATGGTCTGGTAGACGTCTTTCAATGGAACGTTTTCCTGCAGGACTTTGGCGCGGTCGACATCCACAAATATTTGCGGCACCGAAGGAAGGAAAGTAGTACTCAGGCTCGTCAACTCTGGTCGCTGCCGGGCGGCATCCATAAACTTCCGGAGATTCTCTGACAGAAAACCGATATCTTTGCCCGCGCGATCCTCCAGGACGAAGCTGAACCCGCCTGAGGCGCCAATTCCGGGAATCGCGGGAGGCGGGAAAGAAAAAGCAAAGCCGTCGCATACTGAGTAAATTGCACCATTGATGCGCCGGAGTAGAGCGTCAGCGTGCTGGTCGGCGGCCTCGCGCTCTGACCAGGGCTTCAAGGTAATAAAGAAGAAGGCGCTGTAGGTGTTGGCAACGCCGCTCAAAAAGTTGAAGCCGTTAATCGTGGTGTAGCTCGCGACGCCAGGCATCTGGGCGAGAATTGTCTCCACTTTCTGTGAGGCCTCCTCGGTGCGTTGCAGAGAAGCCGCATCGGGAAGCTGAATGCCAGCGAACAGATAACCCTGATCCTCTTGCGGCAGAAAGGACGATGGAAGCTTGCCGCCGATAAAGAAAGCCGCCCCCGCCAGCAGAACCAGGAGCAGCATGCTGAACGCCGACTTTCGAATCAGCAAGGAGCTAGCACCGGCGTAGCCGTCTGTCGCCCTCCCGAACATGCGGTTGAACCAGCCAAAGAAGAGGGCTAAAGGCCCTCGACTTTTCTTCTTTGGCCGCAGCAGCAGGGCGGAAAGAGCCGGGCTGAGAGTGAGGGCGTTGAAAGCCGACAGCAGGACGGAAATGGCAATCGTGACTGCAAACTGCTGATAGAGGCGACCAGTGATACCGGGGATGAATGCCGTCGGTATGAAAACCGCTGCGAGAATCAAGGCGATCGCGACCACCGGCCCCGAGACTTCCTCCATCGCTTTGAGCGTCGCTTCTTTCGGCGCAAGGCCCTTCTCGATGTGATGTTCTACGGCCTCCACGACGACGATTGCGTCATCCACCACGAGGCCAATGGCGAGCACCAGTCCAAACAGGGAAAGCGTATTGATCGAAAAACCCAAGAGTGGAAATATTATGAACGTGCCGATCAGCGACACTGGGACCGCCAACAGCGGGATCAGCGTAGCCCGCCAGCCTTGCAGGAAAAGGTACACGACAATAACCACCAGGACCAGCGCTTCGAGCAGCGTCGTGAGGATCTCATGAATTCCTTCAGTCACAGCCAGAGTAGTGTCCAGGGAAACGGCGTAGTCCAGGTCGTCAGGAAAACCACGCTTGAGCTGCGTCATCAATTTCTTCACGTTGGCGGCTGCTTGAAGAGCGTTCGATCCCGGCAGTTGATAAACGGCAATGGTGGCAGCTGGCTTGCCGTTATAGCGGCTGCTGAGGTTGTAGTTCTGCGCCCCGAGTTCCAGGCGAGCCACGTCCTTGAGCCGCAGAATCGAACCATTGGGAAGATTGCGGATGATGATGTTGCCGAATTCCTCCGGCGAAGTCAGACGCCCTTGCGACCGCACCGCGTAGGTAAATTGCTGGCCGCGAGGCACAGGCTCCGCGCCGATCTGTCCGGCCGGTGCGACGGTATTCTGCGTCTGAATTGCGTTGATGATCTGTGGTACCGTTACGCCGAGCTTGGCCAGTTGGTCCGGGCGCACCCAGCATCGCATCGCGTACTGCCCTGCGCCGAAGACGGTGACGCTCGCAACCCCGGATTCACGCGTAAGCTGGTCAACTATATTGATGTAGGCGTAGTTCGCGAGGAAAATACTGTTGTATGTGCCTTGGGGCGAAAATAACGAAATCAGGAGCAATGGCGAAGCAGTCGATTTCTGTACGGTCACTCCTGCTTGCGTCACATCGGTGGGAAGTTGCGAATTGGCCTGTTGAACTCGCATCTGCGACAGAACCTGGTCGGTGTTCGGATCGCTTTTGATATCGAAGTTCACTGTAAGCTTCATCGAGCCGTTGTTGGCATTAGTCGAATACATGTAGTTCATGCGGTCGACGCCGCTCATCTGCTGCTCGATGGGAGTGGCAACGGATTGTTCCACCGTTTGGGCGTCGGCGCCGGGATACGTTGCGTTCACTTGTATTTCCGGCGGCACGATGTTGGGGAATTGCGCCGTCGGCAAAGAGAGAACGGACACCGCGCCAATCACGACCATGAGAATCGAGATGACCATGGCGACAATGGGCCGGCCGACGAAGAACTTGGACATGACCTATTTGCGCCCTTCCGCCACTTGATAAGGCTTGGGTTGAACGGGCATGCCCGGCCGCACCTTTTGGATTCCTTGAACGATGACTTGTTCGCCTTCCTTCAATCCGGCCGTAATCACCCACTCCGTTCCCACCCGGGGGCCAACTTGGACTGGCCGGATTTGGGCCTTATCGCCGCTCGCAAGTACCGCGACCTGATAAGTTCCTTGAATCTCATTGACGGCAACCTGCGGCACGAGCAGTGCGTTTACGATCAGTTCGGTTTGCATGCGAATTTTGCCAAATTGTCCGGGCCGGAGAAGGCCATCGGGATTGGGGAAGATTGCCGCTATGCGAATAGTGCCGGTTTGCGGGTCCACTTGACGGTCCGCCAGGTACAACTTCCCAGGCCATCGATATGTGGACCCGTCGGAGAGGATTAACTGCAATGGCCTGCGAATGCTCGAAGGAGCGTCCCCGCGAGCAGCTTCATTGATCTCCTTGGCGGCCTTCAGGTACTCGGTCTCGCCGATGGCAAAATACACTTTGATCGGGTCGATCTGCGAAACAATTGTCAGCACCGTTGACGGACTGACGAGGTTTCCCACTTGAGCGGCCGCTACTCCGGCCACGCCGTTAATAGGCGAGCGAACCTTCGTAAAATCAACGTTGATCTTCGCCAGATCCACTTGCGCTTGCTGGGCCTGAACGACAGCTTGCGCGGCGCGAAGAAGCTGTAAGTCATTATCGAACTGCTTCTGCGCGATCGCTCGCTCTTCGGCCAGGGGCCGGTCGCGATCCACATCCTGCGCCGCCTTGGCTTCTTGAGCCTTGGCCTGCGCCACTTGCGCCTGCGCTTGTTCAAGGGTGGCCTGGAAGGGACGCGGATCGATTTCAAAGAGCACTTGCCCCTTTGCGACGAATGCTCCCTCCTTATAAGCCTGCTGAACGATATAGCCACTCACCTGAGGTTGAATCTGTGCATTTACAAATCCGTCAATATTGGCGACCCACTCCTGCGTGATCGGAACGTCTTCGCGTACCACTTCCGTCACTTCTACCTGTGGGGCTGGAACCGGCTGAGGTGGGACAGAGGGTTTCCGGCAACTCGCGGACGTCAGCAGCCATCCACCGGCCAATACTAGGATCCACTTGGATGTGGCCCCCGATTTCATCGATCACCAGCCCTTTCTTTTGTGATCCACTCGCGAATGTAAGCCGGACAATTGATGAGTCTGGCGCCTGCGGCCTCGTACTCGGCTAGCAGAACGATAGAGTCACGGTCCACCAGCTTTAGGCCCGTCAGGTCCAATACAAAATCACGCGAATCTGCTTCCGATGTTAGGAGTCTGCGCAACTCGGCCAAGTCGGAGCGCTCCAACCTGCCAGTGATCGCGAAGATCACCCGGCCCGCACTTCTCGACTTTTGAACTTTCCACGACATTTTTCGCTACCTTTCATTTGCAGTTTGAAAGCTGCAAGGGGAGCTCCATCACAATGCACTCAAAAAACAAGGGCTTAGCTAAGATCCGTTCCCTGGTTCCCTGAGAGATTCACGAGAACTCGCGAATTCCGGTGCAAACAGGCAAGATGGCTATGCTCTAAGAGAGCCTGGACGTTACCGGATCAAAGCAAATCGACAGCACCGCGTGCGTTTTCTCCTCAATGCTCACCGCTTCGAATTTCGCCTTCGTGTCCGCGTAAAGATCGGCATAGTTGGAACCGGCCGCAGCCTTTGCGCCGGCCGCGTCAGGACCGGCTTCCCCATAGGCCACGAAATCGAGGAACTTTTGGCGAGCCTTGATGGTCTGCCCGTTCGGAATGACCACACGGTCCTCGGCTATCGCGTCGCCGATTAGCTGGTCGTCATATCCCCGGTTTCGCCATTCCGCCTGGAGCGCACGTGTGGCAATCTCATTGGACCTTAGCCCGAACATACAGGACTGGCCAAGATCGGCGCAGCGGAGATTCTGGAATATGGCTCTCAGCACCGGATCGTCTGCCAGTAGACTCAGCTCGGGGAATTTTTCGTGATCCGGCAGCTTCTGCCATTGGATCGGTTCCCCGCCGTTATGCAGTCTTCCGAGCTTCTTGAGCAGCTTGCATGGGCCATTGAGATCAGGGCTGGTAGCGAGTATGGCCGCCTTGATTCTTGCAATTGACTCAGCCGGAATGCCGGCCACTTCGAGAAGAGGTTCAATAATCTCAATCGATTTCCTCTCCAACCGGAACGGATCTGGCGCCTTCTTCTCACCAGGAAGCGAATTCTTTCCTCCCGGGTGTCCAACATCATGACCGGCTGCGGCGATAATGCCGATAGCCAGTTCATGTCGCGATAGCTTGATGGCTCCGGGAATACGCTGAACAGACAAAGCGTTATTCTTCTTCAGAAACTCCACCGTTGCGGCAATTACGTCACTCGTATGGCAAGGGCCGTGATATTCCGGACGGCTCGCGTGTTCCAGTTCCGCACGCACCGCGACCAGTACAGCGGCCTTGTAATAAGGGTCTTCTTGGGACATCGCGATTTGATCCAGGTAGTGCGCTACCTGTCCCGGGAGACTGGGGCGAACGCCTGTCTGCCAATATTGCAACTGGGTTTCGGCGAAGTTTTCGAGCGTCTCAACGGGGCTGCCGCCGAGATGGAAATATCCGAGATGAAGATATCCACCGCCGATCGAGTGGAAGCATTCGTCAAGCGCGTCGATTTTGTCAACGGTCTGGTGGAAGACATCGACGCCGCCGAAGTTTGCGACGACTGCCGGGTTATCAGCCCAAGAGTCGTGAAGGTATTTCGCAAGCTCGGTTTGGCGCCGATCAGGCCGGTCCGTTGGTTTGCGAAACCTTGGGACGTTGAGGTTGAGCAGCACGAATTCGTCGCCCACTACTTCCGGGAAATTCCACATTGTTTTCAAATCCTCAACGCTCCAGGAATGCAGCGGGAACACCACTCGCATGCCGTTGAAAACAGACAGCTCCGGGACACTGCGTGGATCGAGCGATCGGAAATTTCCAAAATGCCGTGAAAAATGGAAAGTCGAAGAAGAATACCAGTTCTGGGCAAGTAGCTCCGGCGCCACAATCGGGTCCGGTCGGAAGTCAGGGGAAACGCGCGGCAGATCTTTGGAAAATCAATGAGGAGTCCTAGCTTATGTGCTATAGTTTTCCCATCGTGATACGCCCCGCTAGCTCAATCCACCAGCGGTGCGCTCAGCTCAGAACCCATTACTCTCTCGTTCGTCCTCCCACTTCAAGCTAGCCGAGGTAGGGCTGTATGGCAATGAATTGTCGTTGGTCGTTCACGGGATTGCTTCTTCCGGTGATTTTAGCGGCTATACCTGCGTCGCTCCAGGCACAAGCGATCGCGGTCGCCCAGGTCAGCGGGACAGTCACGGATCCAAGTGGCGCCGCGATAATAGGCGCGCAAGTCACGATGACCGAAACCGACAAACAGGTTTCTCGGTCCACACTCACCGGCGCCGATGGCTCCTACGTTCTTGCCAATCTCCCCGTGGGTCCTTACACATTCGATGTCAAAGCAACCGGCTTTAAGGACTACTTCGAAAGCGGTCTCGTTCTGGTGGTGAATAACAACGTCCAGCTAAACGCGACCCTGCAGCTAGGTTCCGTCTCAGAGCGTTTTGAGGTGACCGCTAGCGCTGGCTTAGTCGAAACCAAAGAAAACTCCGTCTCGATGGTGATCCAACAACAAGCCATTAACGATCTCCCCCTGGATGGTCGCCAGGCCACGCAGTTGATCTCGGCCCTCGGCGCGTCGGCATACGGCGATGCCGGCGACACGGGCAGCAAGACGTTCTACAGTTCCACGAGGATCTCCGTGGCTGGCGGACAGAGCAACGGAACCGCCTATCTTCTCGACGGCGGAGACAACAATGACGCCATGTCGAATGTAAATATGCCGTTTCCGTTCCCGGACGCTCTCCAGGAAATGAGCATCGAGACCAGCGCGGTTTCGTCGCGTTTTGGAACCCACCCTGGGGCGACCGTGAACGTGGTTACTAAGTCTGGATCGAATGCGTTCCATGGCGATTTGTTCGAATACCTCCGCAACGGCGATTTGAACGCTCGCAACTTCTTTTCACTGACCGGCCCCGACACCCTGAAGCGGAATCAGTTTGGCGCCACCCTGGGCGGCAAGATCATCACCGATAAGTTATTTTTTTTCGGGGGCTGGCAAAGCACTCGCAATCGCTCGAATCCGCCGCAGTACATTACCCACATTCCCACCGAGGCGATGCTCGAAGGTAACTTCAGCACAATCGCGGGACCTGCCTGCCAAGCCAACGGAAAGGGCCTGACGCTGATCGATCCGGGCACCGGCGCCCCGTTTCCGGGTAATCAGATTCCCTTGTCGCTCTTTGATCCGGTAGCCCTCGCGCTCACGAAGTACCTGCCCATTAGTTCGGCCGATCCGTGTGGCAAAGTCACATTCAGCATTCCCGTAACCGGGAATGAGGATCAATGGATAGGGCGAATCGATTGGGTGCGGAGCTCCAGGCACACCTTGTACGGACGATACTTCATCGTCGATTATCAGAATCCTCCGACCTTTAACGGCCAGAACGTGCTGACCACCACCCAACCCGGAAATTTCGAGCGGTCGCAATCGGCGACCATCGCCGACAATTTTATTTTCACCCCGGATACGTTGAATACATTTCAAATTGGATTTAATCGCGTCCGCGATAATCGCGGACCTACGGACATTCCTATTAACTGGACCATGCTCGGCTCCGACATGTACAGTGCCGTGCCGAACTTTTTGTTGATCTCGAGCATGAGTGGCGGGTTTACCACATTCTGCAGCACCTGTGCACCGGGCCATTTCAATTTCAACGGCTATCAAGTAGCCGACAATCTGGATCTGATTCGCGGCCGGCATCAAATCGCCTTCGGTTTCAACCTCATTCGTATCCAGAACAACACCCTCTCCGGTTTCGACGAGAACGGCGCTCCCGCGTTTAACGGTTCCTTCACCGGGCTCGGATTGGCCGACTTCCTTCTCGGGCGCATGAGCGATTTCCAACAGACCAATGCCACACCCGACGATTTGCGGCAGTGGCTGATGAGCCTCTATGCCCAGGACAGCTTCAAGGTCTCTAAAACCTTCCTGGTGAATTTCGGCCTGCGTTGGGAACCCACCTTCCCCGATCCCGATAAATACGGCCGCGGAACCTCATTTAACATGGCCGCTTTTCTCGCCGGGCAGCGCAGCATAGTGTACCCCACCGCGCCTCCGGGCCTCTTCTTCAAAGGCGACCCCGGAATTCCGGCCGCCATGTGGAATGGGCATCTGGCCAATTTCGCTCCTCGCGTGGGTCTGGTGTGGAATCCGCACGGCGACGGCCGCGACACGTTGCGGATTGGCGGGGCCATTCTCTTCGATTCAACCGAAACATGGTTCAACGAACGCGAGACCACCAACCCACCATATGGAAACGATATTGACGTGGGCGCTACAGGAACACTCAGCGATCCGTGGGCCGGCTATCCGGGAGGGAATCCATTTCTACAGCATGGCAACTTATTCTTTCCGAAGTTCGGTGCGTATATCAACATGCCAATCAACCCCAAGCCCACTTACGTCGCCCAATGGAACGTCACTTACCAGCGACAGTTCGGCCAGACTTGGGTGGCGACAGTGAGCTACCTGGGCAACAAAACGACACATCTGTGGATCTCCGAGGAGAGCGACCCCGCTGAGTATTTGGGGACAGGCACTTGCACGATCGCCGGCATCAGTTACACGGATTGCTCTACGACCGCAAACACAAACGAGCGGCGCCTTCTCTACTTGACCAATCCGGCCACCGGTGACTATTACGCGAGCATCGATACGATGGACGACGGCGCGGTGGCGCGCTACCAGGGCCTGCTTGCGTCCGCGCAACACCGCTTTGCACGGCATTTCCTGATCAATGCCAATTTCACCGACTCCTACTGTCTCTCGGATTTCGACTTCGAAGGCGCCCTCGCCCAACCGTTGAATTCGCAGCCCTTCAATCGGCATGCGGATTGGGGCCCCTGCGTCTTTGACACGCGCTACAACTTCAACGCCTACGCGATCGCGCAAAGTTGGTGGAGTAGCGGGAGTGCCTGGCTGCGCCGCCTGCTGAACGATTGGCAGCTTGCCCCGATGATTCACGCTGCGAGCGGGCAGCCTCTCAACCTGAACTACGGCACCCCCACGGAAGGAACCGATTTCTCGCGCACCGGTTTGGGCAACGACCGGCCGAATCAGCTCCTGGCGAACCCCTATGCCACGTCGGAGAATTGCGGGAGCTCGAGCATCTGCGTTCAGTTCCTCAATCCGCAGGCTTTCTCGACTTCCATTCCGGTCGGCACCCACGGCGATGTCGGCAGAAATGCGGTACGCGGACCTGGCATGTTCGAATTCGATCTCGCGTTGAGCCGTCAATTCAAAATCGGCGAGAGATTTCGTTTGGAGGCGCGAGGCGAGGCTTTCAACGTCATCAATCACACCAATTTCGTCGGAGCGATTTCACCGCCAGGGCTGATCACTGCGTTCACAACGATGAACACCGACGCGGCTTCTTCCACGTTCGGACAGCCGCAAGCCGCCTTTGACCCCCGGATTCTCCAATTCGCCTTAAAGTTGTTCTTCTAGAACCAGCGCCGGGCCTTTGAGCGGCCCCCGGCCCGCTAAGACGGAGCGGAGGCCGCCGTGACTAACTACTTACCCTGCGAGAGCGTCCAAGTGCCTCTCTGCGTGAAACCGGCATCGTTCGGGTCCGGACTGTGGACCCCCAAAGTGGCAGGTGGCGTGTAAACCACCACTCCAGCCACACTCGGCTCGCTGATTTGTACTTGTCCCCCATTGTAGAGGAGTCTAAAGCTCTCGTTCGGCTGTGGCACAGAGGCGCACGGATACTGGATCAGGTACCTATCGCCGGACTCATTTTCGGTTACGTTCGCGCACAAGCCGTTTTGGGCGTTCGCTAATCGCATAACCTGGCTCGTCGGCGTCGGCATAAGGTTCCACTCCTGGCTCGGCGAATTGCCGTAAGGCCCAGCCACGGTTAAATCGGCCCCTGGTACGTTCCCACTGGGCGCCGTAATCAACGCGCCATTATAGACCGAAGTGAAAACTACTTTATTGAACGTCTGGCCTTGGGACACCGTCACTGTGCCTTGGCTATTTACCCAAGCGTATTGGTGGCCGTCAGGCAGTGTGGTGATGCCAGTGACTTCGTGACCGCCATTGTTACCGCCCGTGGAACCGAGGAAAGGCGCATTGAAACTAAAAACACCGCCATCCTTGGCAACCATCCAATAACCGGTGATATTTCCCGAAAGATCCTTGCTCGGTGCAAGTCCAGCAGCACGGCTTCCACCAGGGCTCTTTCCACCGGTAGAGCCGTGAAATTGAGCATCGCCGAAGCTGAAGACGCCGCCATCCCCCAGCAGGATCCAGTAGCCTTTGCCGGATGTGGTTGGGACGATACTCTCTGCTAATCCCGCGTTCTCATTGTCGTGTTTGCCGAAATACTGTGCTGTGCCTGCGGTGAAAACCTCACCGTCCGAAGTGACCGCCCAAAGTCCTTGTCCGTCCGGCGTGGCTGCGACCGCCGAGATTTCCCCACCTTGGGAATAATAGTGGTACACCGAACAGTTCCCGAGCTCGCCGCCGCAGAGTTCCGGCGCAGTGCCTCTGGAGTAGATGTGACCGCGGGTTCCCACCACAAAATAGCCGTTTTGGCCTGGAATCGCGGCGATAGTCCCAGCTTCGGCTACGTTTTCGAACTGCGGCGCACCGCCCACGGTGAGTGTTCTACCGGAGGGACTGGCTCCGTTGTCGATCCCCTTATCGAGTTGCACCCAAAATCCCCCGTATGGAGCCGCCGCGATACTGGTGTAGTTGTCTTTGTGAGCCTCACGGCAGGGCCGATCGCCAACAAGCCCCTCAGGAGGCGACGATGGACACCCCACCGCGGAGGTTCCCTCCAACGAGCCGCTGATCACATGGCGCTGCGGCGTGGTGAAGCCATTACACGTCGGAGATGCACACGTCACTTCCAGACTCTCGGGCGCCCTTATGAGCACAGTGCCGCCGTTGTCGGTCAACACGCTGGTATAAAAGAGTGCCAGGCCTGGCAATCCGGTCTGGTTGTCGCCCCAACTCGTTAAAAAGAGGCCTGTGGACTTAAGGTTTTTATTCCCTATGACGGTAATGTAAGTGGCGCCAGGGCGCACGCTGCCCCCTTGCGTAGTGATGTTGACGTCGCGCTCGTCGTCTTTTTCGGCGTCGTAGATGAACGACCCGGTCGCGGTCCCGCCGTCGTCGAACTGCACATTGGTAAGCGTCCATCGTACCGGCTTCGCGAACGTCGAGGCCGGCACCAGGCTCAAGCCGAACAGCGTGAGCAGTAATTTCGTCGCATTCATGGATAACCCCTCCCAGGATTCGAATGGTTACGTTTTTTCGCGCCCTATTCACCCACGAAAATCGCAGGCCGGGGTCCACTCGACAGGGTGTTTGTTTGCGCAGGGTTGCGGCTTCGCCGCCTCTTGAAAAGGGCAGGACTTTCCTAAATTTCGTGAAGACGACTCTCGCGTGCGCTTCTCTTTAATGTGAAACTACCTGTCGCAGTCCGCGGAAAAACAATTCCCGCCGCTGGCGGTGGCGTCGCGAGGAGCGAGAATGAAACTGCAGTCCGCGGGCCCGCTGCCACGCTTGTTTGCTCCGACACCTCAGGCCGCGCCCGGCAAGCTGCGTCCCGATATCTCGTGGATCTCTGATGTCGCAGGGAGTCTGCTTGTTCGGAAGTCATTCTTGTATCAATTGCCTGTATTCGGCGTGCGCTTTGCATTGGTGACAAGTGAAGGGAAATGAGCCATGTGGACTGTTCAAGACGCCACGAGCAACAGCACGGACCGTGAGCTCGTGGCAAGCGCTCGCGCTGGAAGCCGAGAGGCGATGGAGGAGTTGATCGGGCGTCATTATCAAACGTGCGTCCGAGTGGCGTCTCGAATCCTCGGCGATCGCATCGAGGCGCAAGACCAGGTTCAAAATGCGTGCGCGAAGGCCTTTGAGCGGCTTGATCAATACGAAGGGCATGCCGAATTCCGTACCTGGCTCTGCCGCATCGTCTCCAACCAATGCTTGATGGTGCTGCGCGTGCGTTTTTTTTCTGGACGCGGGTTGGGTGCAAGAGAGCGGCTGTTCCATCGAATTGAAATCGAGGGAAGTTAATGCCGAGCAACAATTCCTCGAACGTGAAGCCATGGAATTACTTCAAAGGGAAATGCGCCGCATTCCCTCTTCTTTGAGGACAGTGCTGCTGCTGCGGCATGTGGATGAGCTCAATCTGCAAGACATCGCCCGGCGCTTGGATCTGAGCATGGCGGCGGCGAAGTCACGGTTGCAACGCGCGCGGGGCGAGCTTCGCAACCGGATGTTCCAGTGCTACGGAATGGACCCGACTACACGCCGCACTCTACCGCGTAGAGTGACTGACCGTGCCGCCTAATCCCTGCTCGGCTACGAATTGAGCTTAAGCTAGCGGCCGGCCGCGCGCGCCACCATGATTTCGCCGTTCTCTTCG
>JASHQT010000061.1 GCA_030039005.1 Bryobacteraceae bacterium | reverse complement strand
TGCCGATCAAGGAAGTTCGCCCGGCAACAGCCATGGAGGCTTAGGTTGATATGGAACTCAAAGGAAGGAAGATCGCTCTCCTCGTGGACAACTTGTACGAGGATCCGGAGGTTTGGTATCCGCTTCTCCGCTTCCAGGAGGAGGGCGCACAAGTCGTGGTCGTCGCTGCTGAGGCCAATACCGTGTATGAAAGTAAGCACGGCTACCCGGTCAAAAGCCAAAAGGCGTATCGGGATGTTTACTCGGCCGAATTTGACGGTGTTATCATCCCAGGAGGTTACGCCCCGGATCACATCCGCCGTCACGCGAAAGCGACTCAATTCGTACATGACATGAATCGCGCGGGGAAGCTGATAGCTGCCATCTGCCACGGCCCTTGGGTGCTGTGCTCAGCCGGCATCTTGGTGGGCCGACGAGCAACATGCTTCTTTGCGATCAAAGACGATCTGGTCAACGCCGGAGCCCACTACGAGGATGCGGAGGTGGTCGTAGACCGAAACATAATCACCTCGCGCAGCCCTGGAGATCTTCCCGCATTCTGCCGGGCTTCCATCCGTGCTCTGGGTGCAGTCACAACCAGGTAAAGGTAATCAACCGGAGGCCGCGGATGCTCGCCCCGACTCTGGCGTATCGAGATTGTGCTTCTTGACCTTATATCGGAGCCTGTCGCGACTAATACGCAAAATGCGAGCCGCCTGGCTCTGATTGCCACCAGCCGCTTCCAGCGCACGCATGACCAGTAGACGTTCTTGCAGTGCCAGGCTGTCAGGTTCCAAAACGGGCAGTGGCACCACTGAGTGATGCTTAGACGCAGGAGCCGCCTGTAAATACTCATGCAGGTCCGCGACATCAATCATGTCGCTCATGGTCATCATGGCGGCGTATCCGATGACGTTCTCAAGCTCGCGCACGTTTCCTGGCCAGGAATGCTGGGAAAGCCGGATGTGTGCGCGCTGGGTCAATCCGCGGACATCCTTGCCGTACTGAGCCGCGAAGCGTGCTACGAAATGGCGCTGAAGCAGTGGTAAGTCTTCTTTGCGTTCGGCCAACCTCGGCGTCTGAATTTGCACCATCGAGAGACGGTAATATAAATCCTCCCGAAAACGCTTCTCGCCGATTGCAGACCGAAGATCGTGATTGGTCGCGGCGATCACGCGCACATCGACTTTATTGGTTTGCAGCGCCCCTACACGCTGCACTTCCTGGTTCTGCAGGACCCGCAAGAGCTTCGCTTGAGTGGCGAGTGGCATGTCTCCAATCTCGTCTAGGAATAGCGTCCCTCTATGCGCGTGTTCGAACAGACCCGGCTTGTCCTGTGTGGCTCCAGTGAAGGAACCTTTCACATGACCGAATAGTTCACTTTCAAACAGGGTCTCCACCACGGCGGAGCAATTCAGGACTACATACCGCCCAGAGGCCACCGGGCTGAGGTTATGGATCGCGCGTGCAACCAAGTCTTTCCCTGTCCCCGTTTCGCCGGTGATCAGTAACGCCCGATAGTGAGGAGCGACGCGCCGGATGCGTGAGAACATTTCCCACATCTGGGGGCTCCGGCCTATAATTCCCTGGAATTCTGAGTTCATTCGCAATTCGTCTTCGAGTTGGAATGAAAGTTGCCGTTTCCGCGCTTCTTGCACGAGTTTGCCGATACGTTCGCGCAATGGCCCAAGCGAAACCGGCTTGTTCAGGTAATCGCTGGCGCCTTTCTTGATCGCCTCCACGGCAGATTCCGTCGAATAGTGCGCTGTAAGGAGGATCACCTCCGTAGCTGAATCGATTTCCATGACTCGGTCCAGCACATCCAGACCGCTTATTTTCGGCATCACCAAATCGGTGAGTACAATGTGCGGTCGCCGGTCGCAAAAGAGGTCGAGTCCTTCCTCAGGGTCGGAAGCCGTGAGAATCTCGAGGCCAGGCTGGGCCAAGGCTTCCGAGAGCAGTTCCAGGCTGCTCAGATTATCGTCGATGATGAGCAGTGAAACCACTGATTCGGCTGACATTACCGAGATTCTAGCAGGAGTTAAGCTAGTGCCGATTGCGACAGGCGGGCGGCGCCTGGCGGCCGTCTCATAGCCTTCCACTTGTTCATCCACCAAGGCGCCGAGCCGATCGATTCGAGAATCGAGATGACGCGCTCGGGATTTCCGAGATCGCTCCAGCCAACGTGGTCAAGTTGCAATGCAACTAGCCGCCTGGTCTGAACCGGCAGCACGTCATTTGAAAAGCTTGCAGCATGTATGCGTTGATAGACGGTGTCAGAAACGTGAACTTCGGAACCGGTCCATAGCGCGCTCTCAAGTAAGGCGTCCACCAAAGCAGGAAGCGCTGTGCGCAGCATTTCGAGGAAAGCCCTTACGTGCCCCACCATCACGAACGTATTCCAGAGCGCGCCCCGTCGCAGCAGTTCTTGCGCAACGCGAAGAGAAGGCTTCTCGCAAAATGTTTGCACCTCGAACAATCTGCCGTACCCCGCCAATTTTCCTGGTTCGATCCAGCCGTATTCCACTTCCGGGCTCTGGGGAGTGGCCCCCAGGAGCACCGCCGAGTGATCACGCTGCGTCGCGATATCGAAAGCGGATTCTAAGGCAGCCGTGAACGCGCGCTCATCCGAATAGTGGTGGTCGGACGGCAGGACTGCCACGATAGCGTTCTCATCGATCTGTTCGATACTAAGAAGAGAATGCAGTATCGGTGGCGCCGTTCCCTTGTTCATCGGCTGTACGATTCGCTGCGATGCTGGGATCCAGAACTCCTCAAGATAGAAAGGGCGATGGTTTCTTGAGAGGGAATAGAGGAGCTGGTTTGATCTGACACTCCGTTCCGCTCTAATCCGTGTCTGCTCCAATAGTGTGTCGCTGCCCACTAGAGCACAGAACTGCTTTGGACGATCATCGCCACAGATAACCCGGGTCAATTTCTGCAGACGTGTACCGTCTCCGCCCGCCAGGACGATACCCCACCGGCTCTCTGGTAACGCGGAAACCATCCGGTGGGGCATGGATTGAGGCATTGGCATAAACCTCGCAGCGCGCTCCACCCTCAGGGCCTCCTTCGATTGGGCGTCGCTAACATTTTCTTGCATGAATTCTTCGATCGGCACGGGTCGTTCTCTAGGCTTCCCTGCGCGATGAATTACCGGCCGACCGCGATGTCGTCGATGACCTGGGAGACACCTGGAGCCGCCCACGCAGCCCGTCTGGCTTCCTCTTTTTCAAACCACGAGTGCACCTGCCCGTTGAGGGTCACGATGCCGTCCTGCATGGAAACGGTAATTCGGTGCGCGTCTACCTCGGCGCTTCGCCGCAAAGCGTCTTCAATCTTGGTCTTCACTTCGGTTGTCGACACTCTCGGTTTCAACGCAATGTTGTTGATGAGGCCCCGAACACCACTCACATTCCTGGCGCGGCTTTCCGCGGCTTCGCGTTGATAATTCCATTCGACCGTTCCTTCCAGGGATACGAAGCCGTCGCGCACACTGGTCTTAATTCGATCATCGGGCACTGTCAGGTCGAGCTTCATTGCTTCTACGACATCACGGGCGATCTCAGGATCGGTCCGTGCAAGCGGCTTCACCTCAATGTCATTCGCGATGGCCTGAACTCGGTGCACGGACTTAGCTGCCCGTTCAGCCGCAACCTTCTCGGCGTAGCTACGAACGAAGCCGGTTAGTGTGACGACGTCTTCCTTGACGCTGACACTGATGTCTGGTGACGTAATTTCCGGTTCCCATTCGAGCTGCCGCAGCACGGCCTCCCGAAGATCCTTCTGACTTCCTTTTTCCATCATTGTTTGCATATGGGTACTCCTGTTGGCTAAGGTGTGAAGCCGGTAGCAGGGCATGCTACGAACGGGTTGACTCGCAAAATTGCCCCGCCGACTTGCGGGTTGAGCGAACTGTAGTTACTTAGGCGACCGCCGATATCTGCTTCGGCTTCGCTTTCGGAGCGGTTACTTCCAGAATGCCTTTATCCAGCGACGCCGTAACCTTATCGACATCGATAGACTCAGGCAACGGAAGCCGCCGGAACAGCTTTTTTCCAGAGAACTCGCAAAAACATACATTGCCGCTCTTGCCCTCGTGGGTATGGGTAGCGTCGGCCTGTACGATCAGCGCGTCCGGCATCGCGGATACTTGAATGTCCTTGGCCTCGAATCCGGGCACCGCTATCCGCGCGTTGAATTCTTTTTCGTTGTCCACCAACTCGGAAGCCGGGGACCAAACTACGTCTCGCTCCGCCCGAAGCCAGTCCTCCAGATCCGACCCAGTCGCACCGTTGCGGCTTTGAAATAGGTTGAAGGCGTGCTGCCGGATAGAGTCTAATGTGGCTTCCATATGCTGGAGCAGAATTTGGGGAATTTTTTCTGGGTCCTTCCATTTCTGAATAGATACCTGTGACATTTCGTCATCTCCTTGTAACAGTCACTGGCTAAGTTCTCAGCTCTGGCGCCGAGGGCCCCACTCTTCCAAGGGAATGTGCGTGAGGTCCTGGCGTATCCGGCGATCCGAGAAGTTTCAGAATATCCCTTACTGGCGCGTATGCGAGCTAGTCAAAGTACTAGGTTCTGGATATCCGAGCGAGCTTCAGGTAGAGATCAATCCTTGTTCCATGGCATGCTTTGTCAATTCGGCAGTGCTTCTTAAGCCAAGCTTCCTCTTGATGTTCTCGCGATGAAAGGCAACTGTCTTGACGGAGATGTTGAGGTGGAAGGCGATTTCTTTAGCGGCTCGCCCCTCGGCGATCAGTTGCAGCGTCTCCCGCTCTCGCTCGGTAAGCCGCAGAGCTGCGGCTGCGCGGGAAGGATCCCGGAAACGCTCCAGGTGTTCGTTGGAAAGCCCCGGCGTCAGATAGATCCGCCCTTCGAGGACTTTATCTACAGCTAGGAGAAGGTCTTCACGCGCCGCGGATTTCAGGACGTACCCGGTTGCTCCCGCATCGAGCGCAGCCTCCAGGTATGCGGGGCCGATGTGCATTGTCACGAATAAAAGTTTCACACCGGGCAAACTCTTCTTGATTTGGACTGCGGCGTCGATGCCGTTCAACAGCGGCATGGTGATGTCCAGGACAATCAAATCGGGTTTCAACCGAAGGGCCGCCTCAACCAAGGAGCGCCCGTCCGATACCGCCTCGATGATTTCGTGGTGAGGTTCGAGAACCGAGCGAATGCCTTCCAGTGTCAAGGTGTGGTCATCGGCCACCAGTATTCGTGCCGCCTTCATGCGAGTAATGGAACCTCTAACACAATCCGAGTGCCGCGACCCAGCCGTGCTGTGATGGACAGCTTACCATTTACCAGGCGGGCGCGTTCCTCCATGCTAACCAATCCGAGCCCACCGCGGCCTTTGACTGCCTCAAAATCGAACCCAATACCGTCGTCCTCCATGGAGAGAGTAATAGTTCCTTTCTGAAAGGTGAGCGCAACCACGACCTGTTTGGCCCCTGAATGTTTGGCTATATTCTGCAGACCCTCTTGAGCGACGCGGTACAAGCAAGAAGCGGTTTCACGAGGCACAGAACCCGGCATGGTGCTGTTGGTGAACTCCACAGCTAAGCCTTCACGCTCGGCAGAATCTTTGCAGAGGGCGCGCAGAGCAGCCACTAGGCCCAAATCGTCCAGCACCGATGGGTGCAACCCGTAGGCGAGATGGCGGGCTTCTTCCGACGTCTTGACTACGCGGGACTGCAGCTCCTCAAGCCGGCGTTGTGTATCCGCTGAATCGGCCGTGAGCTTGCCGATGTCCATAGCCAAGGAAGCCAGTTGCTGGCAGATCTGATCGTGCAGCTCACGCGCCACTCTGCGGCGCTCCTCTTCCTGAGCCTTTAGAAGACTGGCCGCCAGAGCCCGAATCTCCTCTTGTTGTGTTTGTTCCAGCCGCTCCAGTCGTTTCCGTTCACTAATATCAGTAATGAAAGCGACGGCAAGTTTGCCACTGGCCGTTTCAATCGCGCTCAGTCCAATCTCCACCGGGAAAGTGCTGCCATCCTTCCGGCGGCCTTCGAGATTGAGGCCGATCCCCATTGGCCGGCTTTGCATGTCGGCAAAGTAGGTTTTGTGATGCTTAACGTGACGCTCCCGAAGGCTTTCAGGAACAAGGATCGTGACGGGTTGACCGACCAGTTCCTCCCGACTGTAACCGAACATTTTTTCCGTGTTGCCATTCGCCAGCACAATCTTTTGATCTACGTGGACAGCAACGATGGATTGAGGCGCGGACTCCAAAAGCGCGCGAAAGATCGCTTCGCCCTTTTGGGCTTCCTCCATTGCTCGCTTCTGTTCCGTGAAGTCCTCCATCGCCGTCAGCGTTGTCCTGTGGCAATCATACGCTCATCGATCGCCAGACGCTGGCGAGAAGTTCTGGTTCAGGGCCGCCAGGCTAGCTGTTGGAACCTAGACTGCGAACGGTTATTAGGGGACCAAGACAATGGAAACGATGGAGGCAGTCAAGAATCGGCGCGCGGTCCGAGAGTATATGGACGCGCCGGTTGCACGAGAGGCAATAGAACGTCTGATCGGCGCTGCGATTCTTGCGCCAAGCGCCATGAATCTTCAGCCGTGGGCGTTTGCCGCGCTACTGGGTCGTGAGCGAATCGCCGAATATGGACAACGTATTAAGGAATGGCTGCTTGCAAATTTCTCGCAGACTTCACTCGACTTGTCCCTTCGCACGCTCATCGAGCCCGAACCTTATCATATATTCCACGATGCTCCCGCGATCGTGCTGGTGCTAGCAAGATCATCGCAATCACAAGCCGCCGAGGACTGCTGCGTTGCCGCGCAGAACCTGATGCTGGCAGCGCGCGACGAGGGGCTTGGGACCTGTTGGATCGGGCTGGCGCGGCCGTGGTTGAACTTGCCATCCACCAAGCAGGAACTGGGGTTGCCAGAACCATATGAAGTAGTTGCACCCATCATTCTCGGCTACCCCAAAGCATGGCCTGAACCGCACGGTCGCAACCCCGCCGAGATCCATTGGCTATGATCATGGCAGCAGAGCTGCTCACCATAACAGCGAGAAAATTGTGCGCTCGGGCGAAGAATTCTTCAATTTCTACAATCACGACTTTGTCCGCGTTGCGGTAGGGACACCGAGGCTCCGCGTCGCCGATCCGGCGTTCAACGCCGCGGAAACGATCGCGTTGATGCAAGAGGCGGCCAGAACCCGATCCGTTTTGGTGCTTTTCCCGGAGTTAGGGATCTCGGGTTATTCCTGCGAGGACCTGTTTCATCAGAAAGCTCTTCTCGATGGCTGTCTCGACGGTCTAGCTCAGATCCGCGAAGCTTCTCAAGATCTGCCGCTCCTAACAATCGTGGGGGCGCCGCTTCAGGTCGATGATCTGCTCTACAACTGCGGGGTCGTTTTTGGCAACGGACGAACTCTGGGTGTGATTCCAAAAACGTACCTGCCAAACTACCGCGAGTTCTATGAGCAGCGCTATTTCGCCCCGGCAGACGCTACCACCCGGACTGAAATCGATCTGTCGGGGCAGCATGGCATTCCGTTTGGCAATAGACTGCTCTTTCGGATGGACGAACAGCCATTGCTGACCTTCTACATGGAGATTTGTGAGGACATCTGGGTGCCAATTCCGCCCTCCTCGGATGCGGCCCTGGCGGGAGCCACGGTTCTGCTAAACCTCTCGGGATCCAACATCACCATCGGCAAGGCGGACTACCGCCGGCAGCTCGCGGTAGGACAATCGGCGAAGTGTCTGGCAGCTTACCTCTACGCGTCGGCGGGGCCTGGTGAATCGACCACCGATCTCGCGTGGGACGGGCATGCGATGATTTGCGAGAATGGCAATCTCATCGCGGAATCGCGCCGTTTTGCTTATGAACCGCAGATCATAACGTCCGAGATCGATCTGGAACGGCTCTCTCAGGAGCGGATGCGGCAGACGAGCTTTGGCCAGTCGGTGATTCGCGAAAAAAACCGGCTGCGCGATTTTCGAACGATCCATTGCCCAGTTGAATTGCCTCGGCGGGAACACTTACTTCTTAGCCGGACTTTCGAGCGCTTTCCGTACGTGCCCTCCGCCGCGGAACGCCGCGACGAGCGGTGTCGCGAGGTTTATCAGATCCAAGTGCAGGGTCTCGTCAAACGGCTGCAGGCGACGGGCATCGAGCGCGTGGTTATCGGCGTGTCGGGTGGAGTGGACTCGACGCAGGCGTTGCTCGTCTGCGCGCAAGCGATGGATGTGCTCAAACTCCCACGCAGCAACATTCTCGCGTATACGATGCCGGGCTTTGGCACCGGCCCCCGGACTCTGGAGCAGGCCCACCGCTTGATGCGCGCCATCGGCTGCTCCGCCCAGGAACTCGACATCCGGTCAAGCTGCACTCAAATGCTGAAAGACATCGGTCACCCAGTGCACGATGGCGCCGAGGTTTACGACGTCACTTACGAGAACGTGCAAGCCGGCGAGCGAACCAGCCACCTGTTCCGGCTCGCGAATCTTCACGGGGCATTAGTTGTGGGGACGAGCGATCTCAGCGAGTTGGCGCTCGGATGGTGTACCTACGGGGTGGGCGACCAGATGTCTCACTACGCCGTGAACGTAAGCGTGCCCAAGACGCTGATGGCGCACGTAGTGCGCTGGGTTGCACAGACTGGAACGTTTGGAAAGGACGCCAACGACACATTGCTTGCCATCTTGGCAACAAAGTTTAGTCCTGAGCTCGTGCCGAGCAACGAAGCAGCGGCCCAGCCAACCCAGGAGACCGAAGCCGTTGTCGGCCCTTATGATGTCCAGGATTTCAATCTGTACTACACGCTCCGCTTTGGCTATGGGCCGGCTAAAGTGGCTTTCCTCGGCTACTGCGCGTGGCACGATCTGACGTTAGGCACATGGCCTGACATCCCAATCGAGCAACGGAAGCAATACGACATCGGTCAGATCAAAGCGCACCTCCGAACATTCCTCACGCGTTTCTTTGGATTCGCTCAGTTCAAGCGGAGCGCGATACCGAACGGTCCCAAGGTTGGCTCTGGAGGGTCCTTATCGCCACGCGGAGATTATCGAGCTCCCAGCGACAGCGATGCTGCAGTCTGGCTCAAGCAACTAGACTTAATTCCTGATGGAGCCGGAAGCAATGCACCAACAGCTCAGTACCGTTCGTAGCGGCCCATGTACTCGGTTTCGGCAAGGGCGTGTTGACGGAGCGCTCTATCCAAAGCCGATCGTTTGGCGCCTGGAGATAAGCCCAGTCTTGCCGTGTCAAGAGCGAAGAGCCGGAAAAAGTACCGATGCGGCCCGCCTCCTTGGGGAGGACAGGGACCTCCATAGCCGCGTTTTCTGAAGTCGTTTAAGCCTGCCTTACCAAGCGAGGCGTCCCTATCGTCCAGCGAGTGAACGTGAGCGGGAATATCCCAAACAAGCCAGTGATTGAATGTGCCACCCGGTGCGTCGGGATCCTCCATGATGAGAGCGAAGCTCTTCGTTTCAGGAGGCTCGCCTGACCAGCGTAAAGCCGGCGGGATGTCATCTCCATCACAGGTAATTTGGCTCGGAACCTGGGCTCCCTGGGCGAAGCCATCCACAGCTAAGTTAAACGACATATTTTGAGTGGCTGCACGTGGGATACCAGTGTCAGCGGTTGGTCCGCAGAATGCTCGCACATCAGTGTGGAAATGAAGGTTCGACCCCGTTGGGAGCATTTTGCGCACGGGGCTGACATCGGTGTCCGGGGAGTCGGGACGACTCAGGCGGAGGCGTTTGAGCAGGCGGCGATGGCCCTTACCGCCGTGCTCACTGATCCACTCCGGGTGGCACCCAAGGCCGAAGTCGGCATTGAATGTGAGGCCACCAACCGTGAGGCGCTTTTGGTCAACTGGCTCAACGCGGTGGTCTACGAAATGGCGGTCCGAGGAATGATTTTTGGCCGTTTTGTCGTGCGGCTGGAAGCAAATCGGCTGCATGGCTCGGCTTGGGGCGAGGAGGTTGACGTCGCGCGGCATGAACCGGCCGTCGAGGTCAAAGGCGCCACCTATACGAGCCTGTTTGTCGGCCACAACACGGATGGCGCTTGGGTAGCGCAATGCGTGGTTGATGTTTGAGGAATCCCGATGGAAACAACACTTTTGCAGCGCGTATCGGAATCTGAGTGGCAAATTGAGCCTCAAGGAAAAATGCGTGTTCCAGCGATTCTCTTTGCAAGTGAGGAGCTGATCCGCGACATGGACGCGAAAGTTTATGAGCAGATCGTGAATGTTGCTTCGCTGCCGGGCATCCAGAAAGCCGCCTATGCGATGCCCGATGCGCACTGGGGCTACGGTTTTCCGATCGGAGGAGTGGCAGCGTTCGACCCGGACGAGGGCGGAGTGGTCTCCGCCGGCGGAGTTGGATTCGACATCTCGTGCGGCGTGCGCACGCTGTTGACCGGCTTGAAAGCGGACGACCTGCCGGCCATCAAGGAATCGCTTGCGGATGCGCTTTACAGGCACATCCCCGCTGGAGTCGGGAGTAGAGGTTTGCTGAATCTGAGTGACCAGGAATTAAACGAGATGCTGGCGGGAGGCGCGCAGTGGGCGTTGCGCCTCGGCTACGGAACAGCAGCCGACCTGGAACGCACTGAAGAGCAGGGCACGATGGCCGGTGCGCAGCCAGACGCCGTGTCCGACTTTGCGAAGAACCGACAGAGGCGCGAGATGGGCACGCTTGGATCGGGGAATCACTATCTGGAAGTGCAGAATGTGCTCGAGATTTTCGACCGCGCAACTGCCCAAGCTTTCGGAATCCATCAGGGAGACATTGTGGTGAGCATACACTGCGGCTCTCGAGGGCTCGGTCATCAGATTGGGACGGAGTTTCTTCGAGACATGGTTGCGCAGGCGGCAGAGTATGGAATCGAGTTGCCCGATCGAGAATTGGCCTGCGCGCCTATTCGATCGCCGATTGGCGAAAAATATCTGGGCGCGATGCGAGCTGCTATCAACTGTGCTCTGGCAAATCGCCAGATCATTACACAGCTTGTCCGCCGCGCCTTCGCCGAAGTGGCACCGCAGGCCGAACTCACGGTTCTGTACGACGTTTCGCATAACACTTGCAAAGTCGAAGAACACAAGGTGAACGGGAACAGCAAGCAGGTGTTCATTCATCGCAAGGGCGCGACGCGCGCATTCGGCCCCCATCATTCCGCAGTTCCTGAGGGTCTTCGCTCTATTGGGCAACCAGTACTCATAGGAGGCACGATGGGCACGGCGTCTTACATTTTGGTCGGGATGCCAGATAGCGAGAGCAGGTCTTTCAGCTCTTCCTGTCACGGCGCTGGGCGTCAGATGAGCCGCCACGAGGCGACCAAGCACTGGCGTGGCCGGCAATTGATCGACGAACTGGCCAGCCGCGGCATCCTGATTCGCTCACCTTCGTCGCGCGGGGTGGCAGAAGAGGCGCCGGGAGCTTATAAGGACGTCGGGGCAGTCGTCGAGGCCGCCGAGAAAGCCGGGCTTTCGCGCCGTGTTGCTCGGCTGGAACCGCTGATTTGTATTAAGGGGTAGGGGATCTGATGGTCTTGTTTGCTTTTGGAGCATTCCAGTTTATGGCGGGGCGGCTGGCGAAATCGGCGAGTCTGCCTTTGGGAGAGTTCCGCGTGGCGCGTTTCGAAAACGGAGAGTTGCATCTAGACCTCCAGACTTCCGTAGGCAACGAGGATTGTTTCGTGCTCGGCTCGATTGCTCCTCCGGATGAACAACTGCTTTCGACATTGCTGCTTGCGCATACGCTGAAGAAGGAAGGCGCAAGCCGCGTGACCGCACTTTTCCCCTACCTCGCATACGCTCGAGACGATAAAGACAAGCCTGGCCAAAGCCTCGCAACGGCGTGGGCTGGTAGGCTCGCGCGAGCGTCGGGATTTGACCAAGTGATTACCGTTGATGTGCACAGTGAACGTGCCAGGCGGCTATTTCCGATTCCCGTGGTGTCAGTGTCTCCCGCGGAAGTGTTTGCAGGTGCGTTGAAGCGTTATGGATTACGCGAAGCGACGATAGTGGCGCCCGATGGAGGCGCGATCGACCGTTGCGAGGCCGTCCAGACTGCTGCCGGAATGGCTCGTGGCAAGATTCCCTATTTCGAGAAGCAGCGTACCACGACCGGAATCACGCACTCCGGACCTATTGGAGAGGTCGGCCGCCAGGCCGTGATCGTCGACGACATTCTGGATACTGGTGGCACTTTAGTGTCTGCGTGCGAAAAGCTCCGTGAAGCTGGAGTGGGGGAGATCAACGTTATGGTGACACATGGTCTCTTTACCGGTGAACGCTGGAAGGAGTTGTGGCGGCTTGGCGTTCGGCGGATTTTCTGCACGGATTCAGTTCCGCTCGCCGCCGGCGCATCTGGAGGAGACATTATGAGGCTCTCGATCGTGCCTCTCCTTGCGAATGAACTATGCCTGCCTGCCAAGGTCTGATCAGCGAAAACGCTTTGAGGGTACTTCAGGCGCGTTACTTACGGCGCGACGGAGAAGGGAATATCGTCGAGACGCCCGCCGAGTTATTCGAGCGCGTCGCTCGTGCGATTGCGGAAGCTGAGTTGCTCTACGGAAGTGCGGCGGATGCCCGGTTCTGGGAGGCGCGCTTTCATCGGATGATTGCGGCGCTCGACTTCCTTCCCAATTCCCCCACCTTGATGAACGCAGGCACGTCCCTCGGCCAGCTTTCTGCATGCTTTGTGCTGCCGATCGAGGACAACATGGAGTCGATCTTTGGGACTCTGCGTGATGCCGCGTTGATCCAGCGCACCGGCGGCGGGACAGGTTTTTCGTTCTCGCGGCTTCGTCCAGTCGGCGATCCGGTCACCGCCACGGGAGGCAGCTCTTCGGGGCCGGTTTCCTTCATGAGAATCTACGACTGCGCGACCGAAAACATCAAGATGGGCGGGCGCAGGCGGGGCGCCAATATGGGAGTGCTGCGCGTGGATCACCCCGATATTCAGGAATTCGTGAATGCGAAGCGCGATGGCATCAGCTTCAGAAACTTCAATATTTCGGTAGGTGCGTCGGATGAATTCATGTCCGCAGTAGAATCCGGCGGAAACCTTGCGCTTCGCCATCCCACCGGTGAACGCGTTGTTGGCAGCCTACCCGCCCGCCAGCTTTTTGACGACATTTGCAACGCTGCTTGGGCAACGGGTGATCCCGGGCTAATTTTCCCGGACACCATCGCGGGCACAAATCCGTTGCCGGCATGTGGCCAGATCGAAGCCACAAACCCATGCGGCGAATTACCGCTTTTGCCTTATGAGTCGTGCAACCTGGGATCGATCAACTTGGTCCATTTCGTGCGCCAGGAGAACGGCGGCCCTGAGGTGGACTACGCGCGTCTTCGCACCCAAATTCACGACGCGGTGCGTTTCCTGGACGATGTGATTTCTGTGAATCGGTTCCCGCTGGAAGCGATCACCCGCCAGACCCTGGCCAACCGGAAGATCGGGCTGGGCGTGATGGGTTTCGCGGAATTGTGCATTCTCCTGGGCGTCTCCTATGCCAGCGAGCAGGCCATCCAATTAGCTGAAGAGCTGATGGAATTCATTAATCAGGAATCTAGAGCAGCCTCGATTGAATTAGCGGAGCAGCGCGGGGCATTCCCCGATTGGAGCCGCAGTATCTATGCCGCGAGCGGCGTTCAGATTAGAAATGCGACGCGCATCTCAATCGCACCTACCGGGACTATCAGCATCATCGCGGGAACCAGCTCCAGTATCGAGCCCCTATTCGCCTTAGCTTATCGCCGGCACGTGTTAGGCGATCAGGTTCTGACGGAGCTGAATCCACTTTTGCTTCGCCATTTGGAACGGATGGGACAGAACACTTCCAAGGCATTGGAGTCGGTCGCTGGAACGGGTCGGCTGAATGAAAACGGTGAAACAAGCCATTTGTTCGCCACGGCGCTCGAAATCTCACCGGAACAGCATGTTCGCGTTCAGGCCGCTTTTCAGAAGCACGTGGATAACGCTGTTTCGAAGACGATCAACCTGCCACGAGAGGCTTCGCCTCGCGATGTGGCGAAAGCCTACTTGCTCGCACATCAGCTCGGCTGCAAGGGCGTGACAGTGTTCCGCTATGGCTCCAAGGCCGATGCGGTGCTTGAACTTGGAGTCGGAGAAAGGCCAGAAGAGCGTGAGCACTTCAGCAAGTGCGATCCGGGCGCTTGCCGACTGTAGTTTGACGGCCCTTGACTTGCTTCATTGAGCTACGGACGTGCATCAACATGAACAACCAACAGCAGGATTCAACTGAAACGCTGTGTTCTCACTGCGGAGGACAGGCGAACTGGCGCTTTGTCGATGAGGCGAAAGAGGTAGTGGAGATTGTCTGCCCCGATTGCGGCAAATTCGAAGTGCCGCGGGCCGAGTTCGAACAGGCTGAATTCGATATCGCGCAGGGGGATGAGCGGCGAACGTAAACAGTCAAATGCGTGCCGACTTGGCGGGTGCCACCTTGAGCGAGGCCGCTAAGCGGGCTTGTTTGCGGGGGCGGACGAGCTTCACGGTGCTGGCTTGCGGCCCCTTCTCGCCTTTATCTTCGGCAAATTTCACTCTTGTCCCTATGCGGAGTTGTGGGAAATGGCCGTCGAGCACACTCGCCTGATGGAAGTAAACTGCGTGGCCATCGTCGGCTTCGAGAAAGCCATAGCCTTCCTCAGGCAGGATTTCCTTGACGATTGCTTCCTGA
>JASHQT010000519.1 GCA_030039005.1 Bryobacteraceae bacterium | reverse complement strand
TGGCCTTTTGCCTTTGCCGAGTGTGTTCACATCGGTGGTTTTGCGATTGGGGTTGGCTCGATCGCGCTGGTGGACTTTCGGATGCTCAACCTGGGACTGCGCCAGGAGACTCCCGAGCGCGTCCTGGGGTACACCGAGATCTGGACGGTAGTCGCGCTTGTGTTCGTCATCTTCTCGGGCTTGCTGCTATTTCTCTCACAGACCCACCTCTACCTGATCAACCCGATATTTCCGATTAAGATGTATATTCTCGCCGTGGCGTTGATCTACAATTTCACTATCCACCGCAAGGTGGCGACCATGGACAATCCGTCACCCGCGCTGAGCAAGGCGGTGGCGATCATTTCCCTGCTACTGTGGGTTGCCGTGGTGTTCGGTGGGATCTTCATCGGGTTCCTGGAATAGGACTGCCGACGTGTCCATCGCTCAGGCTCTCGAAAACCTTCCCTTTTTCTCCAACTTCGCCGATTCTGTATTGGTCTACCCGATCGTCCTGTCGATTCACCTGACGGACATCGCATTGTTCGGCGGCATGATCTTCATGACGAACCTGCGCCTTCTCGGGCTGACCTTCAACCAATACACGATCACTCAAATGGTGACCGCCCTGCGCCCGTGGAAGCGTCTGGGAGGGACCGTCCAAATCTCCACAGGCCTGCTTCTGGCAACTTCGGAAGCCACGAAATACGCGCCCAATCCGTATTTCTGGACCAAGATGATCATTCTTGGCCTGATCGGTCTGCACGGGCTGATCTTCCGCCCGATCGTCTACAACAATACCGAGGCGTTAGATAAATCCCCGGTCATTCCTGCGCCAGTGAAGCTCGCCGCGATTCTGTCCCTGATCTTGTGGACCGCGATGTTTACGATGGGACGTTTAATCGGGTACTGGGAGGGGCCACCGCCGAGCCCGCAGGTAAGCGAACTCGTTGTGCTCGGGACGCAATCGATTACTCGCGCACCGGCAGAAGCATCGCCGTTAGCGCGTCGGCTTCGCGTCCTGAGCCAGGATCTCTCTAAGAAAGGTGTACGAAATGTCGATGGGCATGCTGTCCATGGAGCGCACCTGCAATATGGCTTGGTAAAACCGCGGAATACGGCCGTCGGAGGCTTTGAGTTTAGCCACAAATTGGCGGGCTAATGTTGGATCGGTGAGCACTTCTACCGCCGCGCGCATACTGGAGGTATCGTTGCCAACAAGATATAGGACGTCGCCGTTTTGATGTAAACCAGGCAAGTGACTGATGAGAGCTTGGCTTTGGAACGTTTCGGCGCCAGTCACTTGAGACGGGTTAGGAATGAACTGTGGTTCGCCCACCTGGGGATGTAAGATCCGGATGCCGTCGCGCTCCCACACAAATTGACCGCCGGACGATAGGGCCTGAATCGCTTTGTTGTCGAAACCCGATCCTAGAACCACCACATTGTCCATTAACAGCTCCGGCATTGAAAGCCAATCGCTGCGCGTCAGCAAAACGTTATCTTTGCGATTCGAGAGAAACTGCCCCAACAGGAACGATGCCGTCTCTGTGCCGCTTTGCCCGGCCCCCTCAGAGGATGTGAGGCAAACCATCAGCGGCCGGTTTGTCTCGAGGATAGGTCCCCAGAGCTGCTGTAACTCTGCCGACAGACCACGCACGCCAACCGGCACGGTTACTTTTATCTGGCTCGGCGAGGCCGCTCTGGATCGCCAAAAGATTAGACTCAAACCGAGAGCGCTTAAAACAGCAGCCGCAAGTAGCGCCTTTAGTACTTTCTCCAATCGCGCGGACCGCGGGCCTCCACGATTTTCCGCGATAACTGTCACCGCGGGTTCAAATGGGATGTTCCGCGGCTCAAACGTTACTTTGAAGCTGCCTTTCGGGACATCAATGAAAATCGGGTCTTCCTTCCCCTCCAAACGATAGTACTCCGCCAATTTGTTGCGCAATCGAGCAACGTGCATACGGACAACTGACTCTTGGCGAGGGTCATAGGACTCAGGCTTTGCGAAGACGTCCAGGCCGATGTTGTATTCCTTCAAGCCATCCGTGTCCCCGGCAAGCGACTTGCTTGCAAGGTATTGGAAAAGATTACGGTGAACTTCAGACGTGCGGAAAGATCTACTCTGAAGGATCCGATCGATCTGTGTCTGATTCGCTCCCTGCGCCGACATCATCTACCGTTATGATACGGCAAATCGTGATCATCTTTGATCTTTGACTGGTCCACTGGCCCGCCCGGCGCTTGCGATTAGTTCTGCGGCTTGGATGTCGTCCGCGTGGGAACCGGTAGGCATAGGGGTCTCGAATTATAATTGCTTTAGGGGGGAATTCTGTGACGGGGCAAGCCTCCAAAAACTGGATCGTTCTTTTCTGGCATCGGCCGCGCCTTCTCTCGTTTCGCAAAGTCACTTTCTATGTGCACCTGGTCCTCGGGCTCAGCATTGGACTGCTTGCTAGCGTCGTTTGTCTGACGGGTTCGCTAATTGTTTATAAGCCGGAGATCGAAAGCCTGCTTCTTGGTCCGGTTTCCCATATTGTTCCGCCCGCGAGTGGGCTAACTGTGCCTTTGCAGGGCGCCTACGACACCGTCAAGCAGGAACACCTTGGCTGCAAGATCGTACAGGCGTACCTGCATGCGGATTCCGACTTGGCCTGGAGCTTCGATCTCAACTGTAAGCCTCGTGGGCGGGTTGTCGTCTATGTGGATAAATATCGTGGTAGGATCACGGGCGAAGATCATTTCCAGGGCAAGTGGACGCAGTGGATCTACGATCTTCATGTTCGCTTGCTGTCGGGAGCCACAGGCGAGACTGTTAATGGAATTGGCGCTCTCCTCCTTGTAATTCTGGCCTCGACTGGCTTGGTGGTCTGGTGGCCGGGCGTGAAGCACTTGAGTTCGGCTCTTCGGTTTGAATCTCGAGCCCGGTGGCGGCGCAAGAACTACGACCTGCACCGGCTTACCGGATTCTTCGCGAGCCTGCTGCTGATGTTCGTCGCAGTGACCGGAGCGTACTTCGCGTTTCCGAAGACGTATGAGGCGATTGTCGCCTCGTTGGCGCACCAACCGTCCGTGCTCCTTGCACCGCGCACGCGTGTTGCTAAACCACGCGCTATGAATTTGGACGCGATCTATGCGACTGCCCTGCGGGCTTTGCCAGTCGGCGAAACTACGCTGTTTACCTTTCCCCAACAAAAAGACGCTCCGTATTCGCTACGACGGATGTTGCCGGGGGACTGGAGAAGGACCGGCGACAATCTGGTGTACATCGACCAATACACGGGCGAGGTGATCCGTCTCAATTACCACCGTGAACTGCCATGGCCCATTCGACTTACGCGCGATCTCTACCCACTGCATTTCGGAACGTTTGGCGGAGATTTCACGCGCGTCCTGTGGATTGTCGTCGGCTTGGCGCCGGTGACTTTGTACGTGAGTGGCGTTCTGATGTGGTGGAACCGCTCGATTTTACCGGCTTTGCGCAGACGCCGTCGACGTCGGGAGATGAGTATACTAGCGAGCGAAGCCGATCGGAAGGTACCCTTGTCGGTATAGGTTTTCAGCAGCCCGTACCGAGGATGTGACACTAGAATTGCTCCCGCACGACGATTGCAACATCGACCAGCTGAAACGAACGGAAAACCTATGAAGATGCCGCTGTGCACTATGGTGATCGCCGGAGTGTTTGGGATCGCTCTGAGCGCGCAAGACGTCGCCCGCGGCGGCGCGTTGTACAAGCAACAATGTGCCTCATGCCATGGCGAGGACCGCAAAGGGCGCAGCGGCCCGCCACTTGCAGGCGCCGACTTCCGATCGCGGTGGCCCAGTTCCGATCTGATTGACAAAATCAGGAACACAATGCCACAGGATAATCCCGGCAGACTCACCGGCGGCCAGGCAGCGGATCTCGCCGCGTATATTCAACAGATCGGCGCGGCGGTATCAAGCGCTGGCCCGGCCCCGGAATCCATCTACCCACCGCCTCCCGGTTTTCCAGCGGTAGGTAACCTGCAGCAACTCATGCGCGGAATCATGTTTCCGAATTCCAACATCATCTTCACCGTTCAGACGCACGATCCCGCGGAGAAGAAAAAGTCTGGTAACGCCGCCGCTGCGGACGGCGGATTCAATTGGAGCACGTGGGGCAGTGATCTGTATTCGGGGTGGGAAATTGTCGACTATGCGGCCATCGCGTTGGCCGAGTCAGCCCCATTAATGCTGACGCCAGGGCGCCGCTGCGAGAATGGCAGACCGGTCCCTGTGAACGATCCCGACTGGATTCGATTCACGAAAGAAATGGCGGAAGTAGGGTGGACGGCTTATCGAGCATCCCAGACTAGAAACCAAGAGAAGGTGAGCGACATCAGCGGTGACGTGGCCGACGCCTGCCAGCATTGCCATCAGGTCTTTCGCGATAAGCGGCGGCCTGGGAGAGTTCCCTCCGACCCTGCCAGTAAAGAACTCCGGTGTACAAAAAATTAGATCCCCGGCCGTGTCGGCTATCTCTCCACGATCACCCCCAGCGCCAGAAAATATATTTGGATTCCGTATGACCCGCCCCTTAAGCTACGCCCCCATCGTCATCGCCCTGGGCGTGATGCTCACGCTCTGGGGCGTCGCGTCCACCTGGATTCTGTCTGTTGTTGGTCTGTTAATCATCGCCATCGGCGTTACGCGCTGGTGGAAAGAAGTACGCCATGAAAAGTAACCATGCTTTGATCCATCGTTCCGCTCTTTTCGTCGCGCTCGTAGCGCTCATCGCCATCGTCCTCGGCGCCGTGGTCACCAGCCTTGAACGGCCCATCGCTTCGACGCCTTCCGCCCATCTGCCCCCCATCGCCCTTTCCTTCGAGTTGTGGCACACCGTCGCCGGAGGAGCCGCCGTTGTTCTTATGCTCGGCCTCGCCTTTGCCGCCGGATCGCGATTGGCCTGGATCGGCCTCGCCGCCGCCGTTCTCGATGGCGCACTCGGTTTCGCGCTCCAATCCGGTACCAGCATCCTGCATGCTTTGCTCGCTCAGGTCTTCTTCGGAATCATCGTCGCCATCGCCGTCACTCATTCCTCTGCGTGGCAGCGCGGCCCCGAACCGATCGCCGACACCTGGAAACCCTCGCTCCGCTCGCTCTCCGTCGCCCTCCCCGCCATCATCCTGTTGCAAACCACGCTCGGCGCATCTTACCGTTATCACGCCCTCGGCGTCCTGTGGCACATCCTGAACGCGATGCTCGTCCTCTTGCTCATCCTGATCGTAGCCGTCTTCCTCATCCGCCAATTCCCCAATCACCCCACGCTCAAAACCGCCGCGGTGAGCCTCGCCGTCATCACTGGCATCCAGGTCCTGCTTGGCTTCACCACGCTCATGATGCTGATCATCATCCCCAACGAGGCCGACCTCACGGTCGTAGTCACCAGCGTCCTGCACGTCACCAACGGATCGCTCACGTTCGCTGCCGGTCTCGCGCTTTCCGTCTTGATCCGCTACAACGTCCACGTTCCGGCGCCCGCTATCGGTCACTTTCCGGTGGGCGATCGCCGGTGACGCTAGAGAATGCATCTGCCCTTCTCGACCACAGCCCGCTCGTCTATTCCTTCATCTATCTGTGCGATCATCCAGGCCGTGCCCTACAAGAAATGTAGAGATCAGCCGGGCTGCCGCGCCAACTGATGGAAATGGGGTTCATGGAGATGGGGCTAGATGTTGGGTGACCCGATCCGATGAGGACTTCTGGCTCTTCATGATGTCACAGACCGGTCAGTGACCGTGAGTTGACCGGTCTTCTCATAAATTGGAAGCCGTTGCATGATAGGTTATCCGTAAAGCCACGGCCATGATTTGTCTTCGCGGGCCGCTAAGTGATGGCTTCGGAACCTATGCATTCCCAGCGGCTGATAGCGACCAAACTTCTGGCGGCATTGCGAGGTTTACCCTACGATGTGGATGGGCCGATTTTCACCCAGAGGTGGCAGTTCCAGGCTATCGCTATTATGGTCAGTTTATTGGAGCAAAGCCATTTTACCTGGAACGAATGGCTCTCGGCGCTTTCAAACGAACTCAGTAACACTCCCTAA
>JASHQT010000060.1 GCA_030039005.1 Bryobacteraceae bacterium | reverse complement strand
AACTCGACGAAGTCGCCCCCGAGCGGGCGGCCCAGGAAGGTGCGGCCTGCAAAACCGAGCGCAATCGCAATCCCGCACAGGACCACGCCGGCAGCGAGCGCGACCCGTGCCAGGGCGTGAGCTTCGTGGCGCCCGGGCAGGGGACCAAAGAATCGCGCGAGAGTCAGCTTCGACGAATTCATGGGCGCCGATTCCGTGAGCTATAGCTCGGCGCGGCGTTGGGTGCCGAAATGGGAGCCGAAATTGGAGCCGAGATTGGAGAAAGACCGCGGGTCAATGTGACCAGGCCGTCGTCGTACAGTAGCCAGACGTCGCGATAGGAATAATGCCGGATCAGCTCCTGATCCTTCTCCGCACCGAGTGACCGCGCCCAAATCGTTTTGGAGCCGTCGATATCGGCGTGGTTATAGACCAACTCCTCGTAAATCTGATGACCGGGGCCGTAACTGACCAGCACCAGGTGCTCGCCGGAAAGCTTCGCGAGCTGTTCGTCAACGGAGGCGTGCTTGGCGGTTTCCAGGTACTTTTCAGAGCCCAACAAGTAACGGTTGGCCGGCGAGAGCAGTCCCAAAAGCGTCGGCACGGCGAACACGGCCCCCGCGGCCCACATCAAGTAAGCGCCGTCAACGCCCGCCCAGGCCTTACGGAACGCTCGAAAAACACACGCGGCGACCAGGTAGGCCAGCACCGTTTCGGCCGCGGCGTAGTGCGGCCATACGCGTGTATCGAGCGCCGGACCGATGTAAGCGGCGAGCGCGAGCAGCAACGCTCTGCGGGCGATCGGGTCACGCCATAGTGGACGCGCTACTACCAGCGTGCAGATCGCGAGCGGCCAGCCGATAAAGAACTGCACCACGAACAAAAAATCGAAAATGTGCGCGGGGACCAGTTGCCGGCGCGCCTTTTGTTTTTCCTGAAGATCGGCCTGCCAGAAGTCGCGCAACAGCGTGTTGCTGTACGCGGGCGCCGGACGCGCCCGGGTCTCCCAGAGCACCGGCTCGAGGAGCGCGTACTGGCGCTCGTGCGCGATGTACGGCAATTCGAGTGCGTTCCCGGTGAGGCGAAAGTTGTAATAGGCCATCCAGGCCGCGACTGGGATCAGCAGCAGCGCCATCGGCAGCAGGACGCTGCGCAGAATCGCCGGAAGCGCGGCCCGCTCCCGCGTCCACTGGAACACCAGCCACGCGGAACAGACCACGGCGAAAATTAGCCCTTCAAACGGCCGCGTATTGGCCAGGATCGCCAGGCCCGACGCGAACGCGAGTGCCGGCGCTATACGAGAAGAGCCGCGGGGGCTTTCTATCAGTCGCGGCATGGCTCCGATCAACAGCGCGCCGCCGGTCGCGGTAAACGCACCGCCCCAATAGCTTTCGGTCCAATAACTGACGATGCCGATGTGCAGCACCGCGATCAGGCTCCCGGCCAGCGCCCACACCGCCGGCAGCCAGCCTTGGAGAGCCCAGCAGATTGCTGCGCAAAGCACGCCCATCCCCACCCAGACACCCACCCAAGGCTCGCCCGTAAGCTTCTGCCCGGCGGCCATCACCAGACCCGCGAGCGGCGGGTATTTCGAGGCGTACACGGGCCGGATCAGCTCCTCGAGGGTTTCGAAATGTTCGGCGAGCGGCGGAGTGGGATTCGCCAGACGCCCCGAGGCGAACGTATCGGCGGCCAGCAGATAGCTGAACTCATCCTGTATGGCGGGCTTGGGCACCGGCAGGAGGGGCAGCAGGAGCGCGCGGGCGGCGAGCGGCAGCAATCCGGCGACGGCGATCGCCAGCGCCTTTCTTCGGGCCAGACGTACGAATGCGGTCTCGGCCGAGGCGAGCACGCGCGTAAGCATCCCTTAGCCCAACCGCAAATCTTTAAAATCGTCGATCAGCCGGAAGTTGCTGTGCACGGAAGCGATGGTTTCGCCGCGCTGCTCGATGCGGTCGGGATGCACGTGGCCGCGATCGGCCGCCATGCGCAGATAGCTGACCTTTTCGGGGTCGATACCCATGATCCGGCAGCAGGTGGAATCGACGGCCACCAAATCCCGGCCCATCACCAGCGCCCCCACGGGCTTGGGTGTTCCCTGGATGGGCCCGTTACCTTCCATGCCGACGATGGCGTCCACGATGGCGAAGGCTTTCGGCGCGAACTGGCGATGCAGTGCGGCGATGGATTCGGGAATGCCGTTATAATGCAGCTTGTTCTTCGGCCATCCGTACACCGATCCGGGAACGACGCCGAAGAAGTTTTTCATGGAGAGCGTGGCGCCCGCCCAATGGTGCGTCTTCATCTTGGCGAGCGAGACGATGAGGTCCGCGCCCAGCACGGTGTTGGGGAAATAGAACTCGCGCTCGCCGGCAAAATTGGCCACTGGCGAGACGTCGTCGCGATTCAAATCCGTGAAGATATTCTCAAATTGGGGGATGACGGCGCGGTAACGTGCGTCGTCGGCCATGTCGAGCGTGTCGCGGCGGTGCCCGGGGCCTTCGCCGATCTTCACTTCCGCCGCACCCAGACGCCCGAATACCTCGACCGCCGCAGCGATGACCGCCGCATTGGTGTTGATGACCGTTTGGGGGTCGAACTCCACCAGATTGGGCTTGAGGAGCACGCGTTTCCCGCGCACATTCAGGCCGCATTCGTTGATGCCTTCGAGCATGCGGGCGACTAAATCCTCGGAGTACGAACGCGCGCGGATGATCGCCACGGCTGATTTACCCGGCGGGCCGTCGGGAAGTTTTTCGGGTTTCTTGGTTTTCTGCAATTTCAAGCTGCCGTAGGCGCCAAGAGCGGCGGCTCCGGAAAGCAACGCGAACTCGCGCCTGGTCATGCGTGTCCTCCCGCGCCGAAAAGTTTGAAATTGCCATCGGGGTGACCTAAAGCTTCGAGCGCCGCCAGCATAATGTCATTCGAGGTCCGCGCTGTTTCGGCCGGCGTCGCCAGGTTTCTGCCCTGGCCGCGCAGCGCAATCTGCAGCCAGGCTCTGGCAAGAGAAGACTTCGTCTGCTCGCGCGACCGCTGGGCGAAATCGAGCGCCCCCGGAAAAGCGCGCGGATTTCGACCTTCCAGTCCCAACAAGGCCAACGCCGTGGTCTCGGGGTAAGAAGGCTGCTCGACGAACAGCATGTCCGGAGTTCCGGAGTTCCATCCGCCGTCGGTGCAGCGCCGGCTCAGAATCAATGCTTCGCCGTCGCGGATCCGCGCCTCCACTTCCCCGGGACGGTACCAATCGGCGACTTTTTTCAAAGCCACCAGAGTGTGCGCCGTCGGCTCAATCCACGACGAGTTGCCTGCGCGCCACGGCCAGCCTTCGTGAGATACGTCCAGGCGGGCTTTGATCAGGTGCAGGAGCGAAAACGTGCGCATCCAGGCATTGTGTTCGGCGCCTACTACGCTCAGCAGCCAATCCACGGCGGCGCGGATACTCGAATCGTCGCGCCCGTCGTTGTTCGCGCTTACGCTCGCGACCGTGACAGCCAGAGCCGTCACCCACGTTCCGTCTTCTACTTCGCCGCTCGGACGGAAACTGCCGTCGGGGCGCTGCCAGGAACGCAGCAACTTCCACGCGCGATCATAGGCATCGTTCGGGGCGGCGTTGGAGGAGGCGTTCGAAATGGGGCTGGAATCCCTGCCACGGAGCGCGAGCATCGTGTACGCCGTGGGCTCCAGCCAGGATCCCTTGCCGGGGAAATATCCCCAACCTCCGTCCGGGTTCTGATTGGCGCACAGGAACTCCAGCCGAGATTCCAGATACAATCCCACGGACTGGCTATCGACGAGATCGGGGGAAAGCTTTAGAAGAGCACGGGGATCGGCGCCGCCTGCTCAGAGTTGCCGCATCCCCCCTTCCTTGTCTTCCTTGTCTTCCTTGTCTTCCTTGTCTTCCTCGTCTCCCTCGTCTCCCTCGTATTCCTTGCATTCCTTTAGTACTTTGATCCTACTCGCGCCGGGTTTGGTACCGACTGGCGGGTAGTCCTGGGCTCCCAATAAAAACGGTACATTCAGCCCTTTGTGCGATCATCCGCGGCTGCGAGAATCGGGACGTGCCAGGGAGGAGGAGCCGATGACGAAATTGATTGAGGTAACCCTGAAGCTGAAGATCTGGAAAGACAACCGCGGGCAGGACCTGGTGGAATACGCGCTGATGCTCGGATTCCTGGTCTGCGCCTCCGCTTACACGCTCCCGCAGGTGGCGCTGAGCATCTCCAACGTCCTCAACACGGTGGTGGCGATCCTGGGCGGTGGCGGACCAGCCAACGCGCCCGCGTAACAGCGCCGCAAGCCGTTAGAATCAAAGCGTGCGGCTGAAGATAGTTCAGGTGGGAGAGCCGGTGCTGCGCCAATGCGCCCGCCAGTTGTCGCCAGAGGAGATCGCTCTAGCGGAGACGCAGCAACTGATCCTCGCCATGCAGGAAACCATGCGCGACGCGCCCGGCGTCGGTTTGGCGGCCCCGCAAGTCGGTCTGCCGCTCCAGCTCGCGGTGATCGAAGACCGTCCCGAATACTCCAAGGACATCTCCCCCGACCGCCTGGCCGAGCGCCAGCGCCAGGCCGTTCCCTTTCAGGTTTTGATCAACCCGCGCATCGTCGAGCAATCGAGCGAACAGGTGGAATTCTTTGAGGGCTGCCTGAGCCTGGCTGGGTTCAGCGCGCTGGTGAAACGATCCCGCCAGGTAGCCGTCGAATACTGGGATGAGCACGGCGAGCCGCGCCGGGTCGAAGCACAGGGGTGGTATGCGCGGATTCTCCAGCATGAGATCGATCACTTGAATGGCCGCCTCTACATCGACCGTATGGAGCCGCGATCCTTCATGAGCCTCGAGAATCTGGGCCGTCACTGGAAGGACATGCCGGTGGAAGCGATTCGCAAGGGGTTGGGAATCGAGCAACGCTGATGCGGGCGATCCTGCTACCGCTTTTGGCCGCCGCCTGGTGCCACGCCCAGGTTTCCGCGGACGTTGCGCTCAGCAACGGCGTTCAGGTCGGCATCGCCACGCTCACCGGCAACGGCACGCCTGTGTCCTTGATGGCCGATCTGGAGCCAGCCTCCGGCGACAGCTTCTATCGCATTTTTCGGGATGAAAACAACCTCGCGGTGTTCGCCTACGAGCTAGAGGTGACGCGCACCGCGGACGGGGACAATTTCCGAGCCACCGCTAAGCCGGCCACCGATGCTTTCGCCGCGCGCTTCCCCAATGCCGACGGAGGAAAACCCACGCCGACTCTGTCCACCACACTGGAATCGCCGGTGTTGCATTCGGGCGAAAGCTTCCAAATTCCAATTTCCGCCAATCCCGGGCTGGGACAAACGCTCACCGATAGCGTGCACGTCCTGTTGCACCCGACGGGCACGGCGAACAACACCCCGGTGGCCAGCGCCCGGATTCGCTTCGACAGCCTGAAGGTGTTTATCCAGGGAACCCTGGCGTCGCCTTCGGGCTCCGGGGCTGACGTGGCCGGCCGCTACGCGATGTTCTATCTGCCCGGCCGCGGCGCCTACATTTTTTCCGCTAACGCCAGCGAGCCGCCGCCGTTCGTCCAAGTGGGCGGCGTGGACGGCAAACGCCTTACGTTTAGTATCGACAACGAAATGTACGATTGCACAGCGAACGCGCCGATCCTGGTGCACTCCGAGCGCGGGCAACTGTGGGTCTATCACAATCCCGATTACAAGCCCGGCGGCAACTGGACCAAAACTGATCTATCGAATTCGCACGAGCAATTCTTCACTGCCGGATCGGATTCGCTGCGCTGGTGGATGCCATAACGCGGGCGCTCGCCTCGGCTACGGGCCGGCCGCGCCGGGCACGATGAACCGGCCGGAAAATTCTGTCTTCAGTCCGAAGAAATCATCCTCGCCAAGACGCACCTGGGACCGCGCGGTGATGAAAAAAGGCAGCGCGTGCCTAAGAATCGCTTGGCCGTTCCAGCTCACTACCCCGATTCTGTCCTGTGGCGAGAATTCCAGATCGATGCGCTCGAACCCCGGATGTTCCAGCAGCACACCGGCAGACTGCATCTGGGGCACTCGCGGATCGCCCCAAGCTGACGTGATCCTGAGCCGGCCATCCGGAGTACATAGCCCGGACAGCGAGTATCTCATGGAAAATTCACTGATCGAGATCAGCGGCTGGGAGCCCAGGGGACAAGGGTCGGAAAAGTAGAAATATCCATGGATATGCACAGGCGGATTCAGCACGAGCCGATATCTCTCAACCGGGCTGAACCATTGGGCCAACCTTAAGTACGCGGCCGGGTGCGCCTGCACGAACTGATCGTAAGGTCCCTGAATCGCCAAAAGCAGATTGGCAAAGACGGACCACGCCGCCATAACTGTAATCGCTACGCCGGCCCAAAAACGTTTGCGGCCACCGAGCAACGCGAAGACCAGCGCCGCCGCGATGCAAGCCGCCAAAAGAAGATAGGGCTGGAAATCGATTTCGTAGCGTTGCGACTCCAGCCCGAGCGAAGCGACGAACAACAAGCAGAGCAGCGAGCCGGCCGTCAACGCCACCGCCAGCACATAAGCAACGTTCCTGCTCACCTTCCGTGCCAGTAGAGGGAGCACGGTCGCAAACAAAACCAGCGGACAAAGGACCACAATTCCACTCGTGCCCTCGTTGAAGTATCGCGCCGGTAAATGATATCCGAGCGACTGCAAGGGCACGGTCAGCACGATCCGCAGGAATGGAAACACCGGCTCCATCGCCGGTGGGCAGAAAAGAAAGTAATACGAGCCGGGGAAAATATTCGCCAGCGCCGGCCGAATATTTTGGTATCCCGGGTTCGCCATCATATAATGAAGGCCGAATTCGAGAGGATTACCGAATCGCGCGTAATTATAACCGGCAATCGAGATGCCACAAATCGCAGCCGGCGCAATCAAGGCAGCCACCTTCCGGTTCAGCAGGGCCTTCCATGGGGGCAGATCCCGGCGTGACCAGACGACGATCACCAAGGCAGGCAGCATTGCGAGAAGGAGCTGAGGCCGGCAGCCTGCGGCCAGTCCAAAACAAAGACCACCTAGGCATAGCCATGTCATGCTTCGCCGGACGCCGCTGAGCGACTTGAATAAACAGAAAAATGCACAAGCGACAAACAGAAACCCACATGTGAGGGCAATTTCATAGAACACTGCTCTCTGGAGGAGGTAGGGAACGGATTCGCCCAATCCAAGCGTCAGGAGCAGTAGCGTGAACATCCAAATGGGGACACGCTGGGGCAACGTTCGAAGCATGAGCAGCAGGAGTTCACACAGGACGATGTACCCGGCCAGGCAAAAGGCGAAGACGGCGAAACTCTCCGGCAGATCATGGCCGGTCAGCAGTCGCCAGGGCACAAAAAACAACAGGGCCGGTGCTGCCCCTTGATAAAGGTAGTAATGCCGACGGTAGAGAACCAGATCGAGGACGCGGTAGGGCTGGTTGAAGCGTGCATCGTAAGGGTCAGCGAGTGCCAGCAATTCCGGGCGGGGCTCTAGCGGAAGCTGCAAATGGCCGCCGGTAAACGCACGTCCTAACAAGTCGTAATATCCATCGAGATCACGGTCCCACTGGAACTGCGCCCATCCCGATTTCGTCAGCCACAGATACACAGATCCAACGGCCAGGACGGCAACCAACCAAGCCACTCTGTATCGAATCGGAAGACCCTTCTCGACGGCAGCGCGCTCGCGTGCGGCGGTTACTGGAGTTGGTTCATCGCTTGCGTCGGCTGGCGTCATTCGTTTTTCAGGCGCGTTCTAGGGCGCGTTCTTAAGTACGCCGGTCTCCAGGCTGACACTAACCGCAACAACGCCGAGTTCGCGCCCCTCAAGAACTCCCCTCGCAACGCGCTTATTCAGGTGAAAGTCGACGCCGGCAGGAGACTCGCTGAGCAGCCCGGCCGGGACGATGGCGGAAAAGTTCTGAGAACCGGCCGCGTTATAGGTCCTGGCCCCCACTTCAGCGCCGTTCACGTAGGCGCTCAGAGTGACCGGACCGGTGCGGCGAATAATTACATCGGGGATGTTGAACGCCAACACCAGATGCGCGCCGTTTGAGGAAGCTCCGGGTGGCGTCGCCAGCACAAGCCCGAAGTCTCCCGCCGTCCATCTCCATGCGTTGTTTTCCACGGCGTAGATTCCGCCAACCAGTTGGCCTTCTCGATCCACGTCGCGCATGGCAAACGAAGCGGAGTGAACGACAGACTGGCTCTGCACCACATCGGCATCGGTAATTATTTTCGGTTGTGACTTGGCGCGCCACGCCAGATCCGCGCAGCCCGTTCCGGCGCCCGCCAGGAGGCACAGACAGGAGATGAAACAGCGCTGCGAACCGGCCATCCGAGCACAAGGTAACATTCGCGGAATGCTACCGGGCGAACACGGCCGCGAAACCGCGCGCCAAGCGGCGGCCGTTAAGCAAAAACGGCGCCGGCCTGTTCCTTGCAGATCTGCAAAATCTCACCCGCGAGCTTGACCCATTCGTCCACCTGCGCCGGCTTGGACCGATAGAGCCGGACGCCCAGATCGCGAACCTCGCGTTCGTCTTTGGGGCTGGCAATCGTGGTGAGAGCCACCACGTGAACCGAAGCGAGAGCTGGCTCTTGCCGGATGGTTCTCAGAACCGCCGCTCCATCGTGCTTAGGCAGGTGCAAATCCAAGACAATCACACAGGGTTCCGCGTCGGAGCCCGCCGAGCGCAGTTGCGCCACAAAGGCAATGGCTTCCTCGCCATCGCGCAGAACATCGATGGTGTAATGCTCGCCATGCTGGTCCAGCGCGTGCCGCAGAAGAAAAACGTCGGCGGCGTTATCTTCCACCATCACGATCTTGGCGGGATTGGGATATTTGGCGCTCAATTCATTCCTCCCGGAATAATTAGAAGGCCACTCTCATTCCCAGGTTAGACGCCAGTTGCGATTAACTGTTACGCCTTCTTGAATCAATCCACAAAGAAAGGCGTCTCCGACGGTCCCCGGGTAACGACATCGTACCGGTAGACGGGCGGGTGGTTGCCCCCGTTTCGTACGTCCGCGTGTTCGCGCTGTGCGAGCATCCGCGAGCGGGCAGCCGCGTCGCGAACGCAATTGAATAGCGGGTCGCGAACGGAATCCGCGGATTCGGCGAAAAAAACCGTGGTGACCAGCCGCCGTGTAAGGCCGATCGCGAGCAGCATCAGGTTCAGATGCGGACAGCGCGGCACACCGTCGCTCTCACTTGCGCCAGGAAGCACCGTGCGAAAGGAATAGCGGCCTTCTCGGTCGGTGCGCGCCCGTCCCCAGCCGAAGAATCCAGGATCGGCCTCGGCGAAGCGCGGGTCGAGCGGATGACGAAAAATCCCTTTGGCGTCCGGCTGCCAGATTTCGACGATGGCATTCAAAATGGGCCGGTCGCCCTCTTCGAAGACCCGCCCGGTCAACACGATATGTTGGCCGCGCGCGCTCTGGCCCCGGAAGCTGGTGAGGTCTTCGGCGCCGGCGCAAAATTCGCCGGGGAAGAAAGGACCGATGGTGCAATAGGGAGAGACGGGCAGACTCATGTTAATCCAGCTCTTTAATCCAATTCTGGCGTTCGCCGCTTACCCCGCAGCACGAAATCGCGGTGGAAGACCAGATAGCTGAGCGGCGCAACCACGGTGGGCGTGGGTTGGAAGATCAGACGCTCCCGCGCCTCGGGGTCTTCGACCGCGTTGAGCAGAAGATCCACTTCGTTCAACGTCTCACCTGGGAAAAATATCTGCGTGATGAACCGGTTCATCCAGCTCGGCCCGAAGATCGAGAAATGAATGTGCGGCGGACGCCACCACCAATCCGATTCGGTCACTGGATAAGCACCGGGTTTTATGGAACGAAACTTGTATCGCCCTTCGTCGTCCGTGATAAAGCGACCCTGACCGGTGAAATTCGGATCTACCGGCGCCTGATGGCGGTCCATTTCGTGGATGTATTTTCCGGCCGCATTGGCCTGCCAGATTTCGACCACCGCGCCCGGGATCGGCGCGCCGTCTTCGTCCGTCACGCGGCCACTCACTTCGATGTACTGGCCGATCGCGCGCGGTGCGCCCGGCGTCAACTGCGCAATGTCGGCGCCGCTCAAGCCCAGGCGCTGCTCGAGTCCGGTGGGTCCAGTCAGTTCCGATAAGGTCAGCGGCCGCTCGATCAGCGGCTGCGAAGGATTGCGGGTGAAGCTGCGCGGATACTGATCGATGTAGCGCTTGAGCTGCGTTTTTTCGTCGTACGGCGCGTA
>JASHQT010000059.1 GCA_030039005.1 Bryobacteraceae bacterium | reverse complement strand
GCCCAATCGGCAAGAGCGAAGCGAAGCGCCGCTCGAAGCCATAGGGCAACGGATGGTCACAACGCCAAGCGCGAAAGCGAAGCGTCGCGCGGGGCAGCGAGTGTCGCCAACCGCATGATCTCCAGCACCAGAACCAGAACAGGCGCCATCGGCGGGAGCGACCGCGAAGCGGGTCGCAAGAGCCGTGGGCGTCGAAGAGGAGGAGCACGTGTTAACAGATCATCGGGATCTCCAGGAGCGATGGGCGGCAGATGCCAGGCGGCATCGCCGCAACATTCAGGAATATGGAGACTTTTTTCAAAGCATGGAGCCGGACTGGATGGTGACGATCACCTTCGACACCACTCGCCATCACACCAGCCATCCCAAGGCATTAGATTCGGTGAAGCGTTACCTGGCCGAACTTGAAGACGCTGCCGGTCGGTCAATTGCCTGGGTGATTGCCGAAGATCTTGGTGCAGTAGGACACCATTTGCACTTCCACATTTTGGTTTCCAATGTGGGTCATCTGGACATGCGAGTTTGGTGGCGAATCGCATTCCAACGATTTGGCCGAACAAAAATCGATTGGGCCCACGGCACCCGCCGCTCGTACTACGTGGCGAAAAACGGTCTTTCGGAAAACGGCAACCTACACTTTGGCGGCCAACTACTTTCCGGGGGCACCAGACTAAACCATGCGCAGGAACTTCTGAGCAAGAGTCTCGACCGGAAACCTACTTTCAGGCCGCCTCGCAGGCCACGGCACACAACCGAATGACCACTGCTTTAGATAAACTGTGTCGCGGTGGCAAAATCGCGCAGATCAAGGTCGGCTACGGCGGTGGCAAAGGCCGATCCGCACATCGCGGCGTCGGAAGCAAGACTGCGTGCACAAGTGGCGGCGTTTCTGCACAATTGTGTGGAGGAAACAGTAAGGCCAAATCCTGCCCTGCTGATTCCGGCATTTAAGGAGTATGCACTTGCTCGCCTCGATCATGCGGTGCACGCTCTTCAACCCGCACAAGACGATCTCGCTCGACACAGACAGCTCGTAGAAATAACAGCTGCAATCGAACAAGAGATACTTGGTCCAGCGGGCATCTGGCGTCGGATCATCGAAGAGGAGTTCGACGCAGCCAATCTTGTTCACTTGGGCAATAGCAAGGATGGCTATCATCAACCCGGTGAATTTATCCGTCCACAGTCGGCGGCGATCAAACGTGCCCTACGAGTGAGACTCTTACAGCTACAAAGCGACCGTCTCGCGATTTCGGTGGGCATCGAGATTCCGCCGACGAATCCCCGGCAGAGGCGCTATCCAAAACGTGCTGCGTGGTTGACTAAGAGGCTGAGTGAAAGAGGATGGAGTACAGGAAATCCGGCAAAATGGCATGGACCGGATCGTAAAACGGTGAAGAAAATTCAAGATGGCCATTGGGTTACAAATAGTGTACTGGATAGCTTATTGTCATCCCTGAACAGCGGTAAGGAGGGAAAACCTCTAGCCGACCTAGCCATGCGCGATATTCCCGACGAGTAAATCCCAAATATTCCCCAGTTCTCCCCACGAGATTCCCAGACCTCCCTTGGACGAACGCACACATTGATGGGATGTATGCTGCACATAAAACCGGGCGGGCAAAACTTCTTGCAATGAATGTGATCTGGATGGTTTTTATAGACGGAGGTGGGCCACGACCGGACGGCTCCGGTTCTCGCTATGCCTTTGTCAATGCGACAACCGGCGAGCAAATGGTTGAGTACGTCGACGGCTTGACGTGCAACGCCGCCGAGTACCGGGCACTGATCTTTGCTCTCCTAAATCTTCCGCCACAATGTTGCGCAGTTGTGTACTCGGATTCAAAGTTGGTGGTGGAGCAGTACAACGGTAATTGGGCCGTCAAAAACGCCGGGCTCATAAGACTGCTTGCTCAAGCGCGCGAGGTCGTTGCCGCACGTCAGCTCAACATCCAGATCCGATGGATTCCGCGCAAGAAGAATCTTGCCGGGCACCTGCTCGAGAGCGGCATCTAGCTGAACAAACCTACGTCTCGATTTGCATACAAATCGAGACCCACCTCGTACGATACGAGCGGGTGATCGCGCCCGACGGCGGCAAGTGGCAGCCAATCAGTAATGGCGAGTGTCCAAAGGAGAGTAGGCAGATATCAAAGTGAAGGTTCACCATTCGAGTAATGAGTCTTCGGCCATTGCAGAGGCCCAATGGAAGGAGTTGGACGCGGCGAGCCTGTACAGCAAACCGCACATCCCGACCGAGTACGTGGTCCCCCAACTTCTTCCCGTGCGGCATCTGACGCTGCTGGCGGGAAAACCGAAGTCCGGCAAGACCTGGATTGCATTACAGCTCGCGATGGCCGTAGCGATGGATCGGCCGTTCCTAGGGCGCACCGTAACCACTCCAGGCAGGGTGCTGTTCTGCGAATTCGATGACGCGGAAGATCAGATCCAACATCGGTTGCGCGTCTTGTTGCCCAGATTGGGCACCACCGAAATGCGGTCGCTCAAGGCACTGAAGCTCATTTATTCAGTTCAAATTGATCGGCATAGCTGGATCGAAAAGCTAGATCGAAAGCTGGGACAAAGCGTGGGAGAAGGCGATCCATACCGGCTGGTGGTTCTGGACCCCTATCTTGCATTCCGAACAAACGGCAAGAAGTCCGATTTGATTGCTTCCGATTACGAGGAGATCTCGCGACTGCGTGCTCTCTGCTCACAACACGGGTGTGCGGCGCTTCTAGTTCATCACCTGCGCAAGGGCACCTCCAAGTACCTTGCCGATCAGATACTCGGATCAACTGGGCTTACTGCTGCCGTAGACGGGTGGTGGGTGATTGTTGAGGACGAACATGCACCAGGGCATGTGCACATTAATGTCCAAGGCCGATCCGTGCCAAAGACTAGTTTTAAGATTCGGTTCGGTTTTGATGGGCAAGAGCGAGGCATCCATCTTGTTGACGAAGGTGTGCACCTTGCCGCTGGACCTGCGGAAGGAGAGGTGCTGCGCCTACTCCAGATGAGCGGACCAATGGCACCCGGCGCCATTGCCCAGGCGGTGGGAAAGGAGCCCAATACCATCTACCAATTACTGCACCGCTTACGTGGGCGCGAGCTAGTCAGGAAGATTGGGAACGACTATGTCTTTCCCTCGTAAGGGCCATAAGGCCGTAAGGCCGTGCAACAGCACGAAGTTGACCACATGAACGGGAAGTCGGCCATCGATATGGCGGATGTGCCCAGTGTTTTGAAGTTGGGCGAGCCCAAGATGCGCGGGCGGCGTTAGCATCAATGGGTTATACAGCCGATACCTTGTACAGTCCGTTGCAGGTGAGCACCATTACGGGCATTTCGTCACGCACCCTAGCGAACTGGAGGGCACAGGGTAAGGGCCCAACTTGGCTAAAGGTCGGCAGGAAAATTTGGTATCCCGTATCGGAGTTCGATGCATGGATGGAGGGCCTGAAAGTTGCCCCTGAGAGAGCAAAACGGCAAGTGGCACTACCGGTTCCAAGTGAACGGACGCAAGTACTTCGGCGCTACCGATTTGGACGCCACCGAACCAAACAGGACCAAGGCGGCGCGAAAGGAAGCCCAAGCCTACCGGCTGGTGAGCGAAGGCAGGTCCGCGCTGCTCAAGATGGAGGTGCGATCGTTCAATGAAGCCGCCGAAGATTTTCTCGCTTGGGTGGACGGCAAGCATCGTGAGCACCCATCCACGGCCCAGCGAATCCGAACGAGCTTTGCGAGCCTGGGCGAGTTCTTCAAGGACCGCATGGTGCACACGATCTCCGAGGGCCATGTAGACGACTACGCGTCCTGGCGTCGACGCGAGCACCGGGTCCGCGAAGTAACGATCCGCCACGATCTGCACGCGCTATCGAAATTCTTCCAGTACGCGGTCAAGCACAACTGGTGCCGAGATAACCCTGTTCGGAAAGCCGAAATCCCCAGTGACGCTCGTGCGGTGCGCATGCATGTGTTGACGGCCGTGGAGGTCGCGACGTACTTCAAGGCCGCTCAGCGTTTCCCAAACCTCTATGATCTCGGGCGCCTGATGCTGAATCAGGGATGCCGCCCGGATGAGTTGATGAGCCTACATCAAGTGGACATCGACCTCGCCAAAGGCCAGCTCCGAATCACGGCAGGCAAGACCACTGCCGCGCGCCGCACGCTGAAACTCACGGTTGAGAGCAAGAGCATCCTGGCGCGCCGAATGGACGGGGCGACGTGGATCTTCAAGGGTAAGTGCGCCGGGGAGCATCTGACCAAACTGAACAGCAGCCACGAGAAGGTGCTCGACCGAATCAACCCGTGCGCGAGTTGCGGCGGGATGCTCGTCGATCACAAAGGCAAGACGTGCACATACGAGCGGGCGCACGTCCTCGAATTCGTCCTCTATGATCTGCGCCACACATTCGCGACGCGGATGGTTGAAGCTGGGTGCAGCTTGCCGGCGCTCGCGGCCATCCTGGGCCACTCCGGGCTGAGGATGGTGATGCGCTACGTTCACCCACAGCAGGAGCACAAGGACGCCGCCATGCAACGCTACGAGGAGTTCCTCGTGGCTACCGGGCTGGAGCCACGAACGGAGGGAGAAATCCAGTGATCTACGGGCCCAATTTCAAGGCAGTTTTAAGGCAGCGGCCACCGGGAAAGGCAGTGATTTTCGGTGATCGGCAGTTGACCAGAATGAACGAAGTAGCAACGCTAACCCAAGCCATTGCAGCGGTTTGTGGTGTGTTTTCTTGGAGGCGCGGGGGGGAATCGAACCCCCGAGTAAAGGTTTTGCAGACCTCTGCCTTACCACTTGGCTACCGCGCCGGTGCAGGCTGGAATTATCGAATCCTGTTCGCACGATACCGCGCCGCGCTCGCCGAAGTCAATTCCACGCGGTGCGCGGCGGTGTCGGACGCCGGAATCACCGGCAGCAGCACGTGCGAAGGATAAAGTCTGGAATGATAAATCGTCTGCTGCGCTTTCTTGAGCGCGGTCTCGTCGGCCAACACCCGGCCGGTATTGGGATTACGGTCGAAGCGCGGGAAATTGCTGCTGGAGATCTCGATGCGAACGGAATGCCCGGCCAGGAAAACGTTGCTGGTCACTCCGGCGTCGATGGTCATCGGATAAATCTTGCCCGGCTCGGCCAGTTCGGATTTCTCCAAACCGTCGCGATAGCGCAGCCGCAGGATGCCATCCGTCAAATTGCGCGCTTCGCCGTCCGGAAACACATCCACCAGCTTGGCCGTGAAGTCGGTGTCCAGGGCCGAAGTGGACGCGTAGAGGACTACGCGAATCGGTCCGGTTACTTCTAGATCCTGCTTCAACGGCGCGCTGGTGTAGACCACCACATCTTTGCGTTTCTCCACCGGCCGCTGATCGAGCGGTCCCCAGGGGAAAATTTTGGGATCGCAGCACACGGCGCCGCCCCGCGTCGGCACAGGATTGCGCGGATCGTAAGTGAAGCGGTCGGCCGGCGTTTCAGCGGTTTTCGCGTGTTCACGGCTCCATTGCAAGACGCCGCCCCCGGCCAGGCTGTTCGCCGCACGCGTGCCGGCAAAATAAAGCGCCGTATCGCGCGCCCGCGCCAAAGGCCAATCCGGCTCATCGCGCCAGCGATTCACGCCCATCACGAAAATATGCACCGGTGCTTCGTCCACTTCGGCGCGCACCGCGTGCCAGCTCTCGGGCAAAAAGCGCCGGCCGTCTTCCGGCGCGCCCTTTAACCAGTGATCGAACCAGTCGATCTGATAACTCCGGATCGGCGACGACGAATCGTCCCCAAAGGTGACCCCCGGAAACGGCGTCGACATGTTGTGCGCCCACGGTCCGATCATGATGCGGTACTTTCCCGCCAGGCGTCCGTCCAGTTTGTGCAGCGCGCTGAACGCCTCCAGATCGCTTTCGACAAAGTTGTCATACCAGCCGCCGACCGCAAAAACAGGCACGTGCACGCGCTCGATATTTTGGCGCACGCTCAGGTTTTTCCAGAACGAGTCGTAGGCGGGATGATTGAGAACGGTTTGGTAAAAACTCAAGCTCCGGCGCGTCGCCGAGCGGTCCGACGTGCGCAACGGAAGGTGATAAATGTAATCGGAAAATTTCGGCTTCGCGGTCTCCGGAGGCGTTAGGTTCAGCGACATCCACAGCAGCCGGTGGCCTAGTTTCATCGCTCCGCCGGGAGAATAATAACGGTCCAGATAATCGTCGGATCCGGAAACCACGGGGAAAATTGCCTTGAGATGGGGATTGTTCAGCAGCGCCACGCGCCACTGCGCGATCCCCAGATACGACCCGCCGATCATGCCCACTTTGCCGTCGGACCAGGGCTGCGCCGCGATCCAGTCCAACGTATCGTAGCCGTCCGGTCCTTCCTGGTTCAGAACATTGAACACGCCGCCGGAAGCGTAGCGCCCGCGGACGTCTTGCATGACGACCGCGTAGCCGTGATTGATGAAGGATTGATAACTGGCCGGGAGATCGGCGCCTTTACCGTACGGCGTCCGGATCAAGATGGCCGGAAACCGGCCATTGCCGAAAGGATAGAAAACGTTGGTGTCCAGCCGCACGTCGTCGCGCATCGCGACGCGCAAGTGCAGCAGCTTCGCATAAGGCTCGGGTGTTGTGGCGTGCGCCAGAGGAAGACACAACAAGATAGCTACGGCGATCCGGCTCACCATACACGTCCCGCCCATCAAGATCCCGCCGCATCCCGGATGCTTGCTTCCGCGGTCCGAGCCGGCTCTTAAACAGGGGCTGTTTTCTTATGGTAACAGCCCTCAAGCGCCTGCCAGTAGAGCCTGGCGACGCGGGCCGGGGAGTGGTGCTCGCGGATATGCTCCTGGGCGCGCAGGCCGATCGCGCGGCTGTCGGCGGGCGACCGCGCGAGCCATACCAGATATTCGGTCAGCATGTCCTCTTCGGCTTGACCAGGATCCACGCGGATGCACGCGGCCTCCGGAAAGCGCGACGTCTCCTCGCCGCTGGAGACCAGCACGGTCTTACCCAGGCCCATCAGCCGGATCGCGATCGCCGAAGTTTCGCCCGCCATGGGAAAGCGCAGATTGATACAGGCGTCCACGGCTGAAGCGCACAGCCAGAACTCACGGTCATCCAGATAGCCCAGCCGCAAGATTCCGGGATCTTCGCGCAACATCGGTTCCACGCTGCGGGCCAGATCGGAAGAAACAAAGTCGCCCCCCACCAGCAAGACCATGTCCGCGGATTGGCGTGCGCGGCGGAAAGCCCGCAATAGCGCGAGCAGACGCTTGGATTCTCGCAGGTGCCCGAACACACCCACCAGGAAGACATGCGCCGGAATGCCCAGCCTAGCTCGCCAGCGGATCACATCCGATGCCGGCGGCAGATCCGGTGGCGGTGTGAACAGGAGCGGGATTTCGTGCACGGTGGTCCCGCGCACGTGCTCCAGGACCAGCGCTGCCGCGCGAGGATTGTGCACGATCACCGCGTGCGAGCGCTCCACCACGCGCTTGATCATCGGGTAGCGGAAGTACTCCGGATCGGCCGCCGAGCGCGCCCGTCTGCGCCACAACTCATGCGCCAGATCCTTGCTCCAATGGCCGTAGTTGTAAACGAACTCGGCCACGTACTCCTGCTCGTTGTCCCCGCCCAGGAAAAAGTGATGCAGCACGGCGTCGTGCAACACCGCGACGCCAGGCTTTTCAAGCGCGCGACGGTAGATTTCGCGATGCAAGGGGTTATTGCCGAGATGATACAGCGGGACGTCGGTGTCCTGCGCGCTGACCTTCACCGCGCCCGACGGGACTTCCGGATGATCCGCGAGCGCGCGCAGCAGTTCGGCCGAATGATCCGCGACGCCGGAGCGCGCGGGCGGCAGCGGTGAAAAAAATCCGACGGTCAATTGCGGTTGCGCGTCTTCAGGCGGTCTTGTTCCGTGGACCAAATAATGCCGTCCCCACCCGCACGATGGTCGCGCCCTCCTCGATCGCCACTTCGAGGTCGTGCGACATTCCCATGGACAAATGCGGCAGGCCATTCTGGCCGGCCAACTCGCGCAATCGCGCGAAATACGGCCGCGATTTCCCGGCGTCTTCCGACCATGGCGGCATCGTCATTAAGCCCAATAATTTCAGATGCGTGCACCCTCGAATCGCCTCCACCAAGCCCGGCACCTCCCCAGGCGCCGCACCGGCTTTGGCTGGCTCGTTGGATAATTTTACTTCAATTAAGACGTCAATACCAGAGTGTGTGCCGGACTGGCGGCCCGAAGTGCCGCCGGGCGCGCCGAACTCCCCGTCCAGCCGCCGGGCGATTTTGGCCGAGTCCACTGTGTGAATAACGTCGAAAATCTCGGCCGCCTTTTTGGTCTTATTGCTCTGCAGATGGCCGATGAAGTGATAACGTGCGCCGGGGCAATGCGCTAAGTCCCCGCGCTTAGCCTCGAACTCCTGGAGGTAGTTCTCGCCGAAATCCCTCAGGCCGAGCGCGTAGGCTTCGCGGATCGTGGCGGAGGGGAATTTCTTGGTGACGGCTACTAGCAGGATCTCCGAACGTTGGCGTCCGGCGCGCGACGCCGCCGCGGCGATTCGCGATTCCACCTGATCTAATTTATCTCTCAACAATGGACGATACTAGGGTAGCAACGGAAGGCGAGTGCCAGAAGCTTCTGCCGCGGAACTCCTCCAGGCTGTCGAACGTTTCCTCGAATCGAGCCTGGACCCCGTGCTGTGCGAGCCGGGCGAGGATTGGCTCGCGATCACTCCCGATAACTTCGTGATGGAAAATCGCGGCGCGTGTGCCCAGCTCCACGCTTGGGACGAGCGGCGCAATCTGGTGCGCCGCGTCGTCGCCATCGAGCGGGAAGCCCGCGGCAAACTGGTGCTGAAGGTGGCGCGGTTCCCGAAACTCCAAGGCACCCTCGAGCTGATCGACCGCCGCCGCGCGGTACACGACAACGTCCCTTTGCGCAGCGCGCGCCTGGAATTTCGCGAGCGGTTCCGGCGCTTCCTGCGCCGCCAGTTTCCCGCTTACAAGCTCGCCGAGCTGACCACGGAAGCCGATCTCGAACACACTCTTTCTCCGGCTTATCCACGCGCCCTGTTGAAGCAGGGCGCTACCGCCTGGGCGGCTATCGGCGCCGCGGCCGATAGCGGAAATCCCGATGGCGTCCTCACCTTCGGTCTGATCTGGCTCGATTACTTGCGCGAGCGGGAGCCGGCACTCGCGATCCAGGGCCTGGTTCTGTATCTCGCGGCGTCGCGCGCCAAGACCACTTGCCTGCGTTTGTCGTTCCTCGATCCGGCCGCCGCGGACTATCGGGCGTTCGTCTTCGACGAAGCGGGCCTGGAGGAGCGCATCGACTTACGAGATTTCGGAAACTTAGACACGCACCTGGCGCCGTACCGGCGTCGCACCCTGGATGCAGCATTCGTGCGGCACCCGGATGTCGAAACCGTGGCGCGCGGTGACGGCGAGCTTAGCTTTCGTGTCCGCGGCCTCGAATTCGCCCGTACCGCCGGACCCGATCTGCTGCTGGGCCTGGAACGCAAGCATCCGGGTAACACGGGGGAGGCGCCGATCTGGGCGGACGAGCTCGCGCGCGTGCGGTCGCCCGATGCGGCCGACCGTGGCCATCCTCTTTATCTGAGGAATCCGGAGGCGTGGCTCGAATCGCAGGTGCGGCGCCAAATCCGGGAAATTGACGCTAGTCTCCTCGCGATGCCCGTGTATGGCCAAGTGCCCGCGTTCGCCGCGACGGACCGCGGCGTACTGGATCTTCTGGCCTGCGATCATCGCGGGCGTCTCGTGGTCATCGAGCTCAAGGCGTCCGAGGACGTACACCTGCCGCTGCAAGCGCTCGATTATTGGATGCGCGTGCGCTGGCACGCCGAACGTGGCGAGTTCCAAAGCCACGGCTATTTTCCCAGAGCTGAAACGGGCCGCGAATTGGTCCGTGAGGCGCCGCGCCTCGTGCTGGTTTCGCCCGCGCTCGATTTTCATCCCTCCAATGAGCGCGTGCTGCGCTACTTTTCGCCGGATATCCCGGTTGAACGTGTAGGCGTGGGATTACAATGGCGTAGGGAGCTTAAAGTGATGTTCCGCTCCTGAAGCCAACTGTTCCGCGCCGTACCCGTCATGTCAGTCCAACTTTTCCAGCACGTCAAGGATGCCATCCGCAATCTAGATCCCGAAGATATCCGCAAGCATACTGAGCGGCCCTTGCGCTTGCTGCTGTACGCCGACACTGAGCAGCAATATCGTGAGATGGAAGATTATCTCATCCCGCGCGATATTTCCGCCGCCAAGCGGGCGCAGGTTCGCCGCGTCGTGCACCGGGCTCAGGAAGGTAGCCTGCCGGCCTCGCGGGGCGACCTGGAAATTTATTTCGATCTGGCTCACGAGTGGGAGGGTGGGGAATCCGGAATCTTCGGATTCGATCCGGCGCAGCCCGGCGCCGTTGTGAACCAGATTCTTCACTCCCGGCCAGAGTTAGCTGTTCCGCTCGCGCTGCACGTGTTGCCGTTTCGCGAGGAAGTGTCGCGCCGCATGATCAAAAAAGTCGCCAAGGAAAACGCGCTCTTCGCCCTGGCGACGGCGATCCCCGATATCATTCCCTTTTTCACGCTGCCCTGGGCGCCCGGTGAGTTTGCCTCCGACACGGCGGTTCTGACCGCGAACCAGATTCGGTTGGCCTTTCTGCTAGCCGCTGCGAATGATCGCGACATCGGGTATCGGGAGCAGCGTGGCGAAGTGGCTTCGATCGTCCTGGGCGCTTTCGGATGGCGCGCGATCGCGCGTGAGTTGGTCGGCATGATTCCTTGGGGTGGCGGCCTAATCCCCAAGGCCGCCATCGCCTATGCCGGCACACGCGTGGTAGGGCTGTCGCTCGAGCGCTATTACAGACTTGGCAGAGCGTATACGCGGGCCGAGCGCCGCCAGGCTTATGCCGAGGGGTTGGAGCGCGGCAAGCAGATCGTCGGCGGCTTGATCGAAACCTTCCGCGAGCAGCGCCATGCCGCCCGCGAGGGTTCCCGCAACCAGGAGCACGCCTGAGCGCGTCCAAGTGACTAAGGGCGTGCCGGATTCCGCCTTGCGGTCCTAGTAGTTTAGATTGATGTGGTTTATATTGATGCAGGAGGGCTTTGTGTTGCTGCGTCTGACAATCCTGGCGGCTATTTTGGCGGGCCTGTGCTCGGCCGACACCCTGACTCTTCGCAGCGGAAGAGTGATCAATGGCCAATATCTCGGCGGCGATGCCCGTCACATCCGGATGGCCGTCGGCGATCACGTGGACACGTTTAACGTCGAAGACGTAGGAGATATCGAGTTCAGCGGCGACGCGCGCTCTTCCGCTCCTCCGCCACCTCCACCCGCATCGGCGCCTCCGCCAACCTACCCAGCTCAAAATACGGCCAATGCGCAGCAGCTACCTCCTCCCGCGGCGCCCGCGCCAGCTCCGCCGGCGTATCAGGGCCAAAATTCGGGATTCACTCAGCAACCACCTCCTCCCTCCACACCCGTGGCCGGTATCCAGATTCCCAGTGGAACGGCGATCACCGTGCGCATGATCGATGCGGTGGATTCCAAAGTCGCGCACCTGGGGCAGACGTTTCGCGCCAGCGTGGATGAGCCAGTATACGTCAACGGACAGGTCGCGATTCCGCGCGGGGCCGACGCGCTGGCAAAATTGGTGGAAGACCAGCAATCGGGCAAGTTTGAAGGCAAAACCGTGCTGACTCTCGCGTTGACCGACATCACGATCAATGGCCAGATGATCGACACCACAACGGGCAATGTTTCACAGGCCAGCAGCTCGCGCGGGGCGCGGACCGCGAAGGTAGTCGGCGGCGCAACTGCGCTCGGCGCTATCATTGGCGCACTCGCTGGGGGCGGAAGAGGCGCGGCCATCGGCGCGGCTTCCGGGGCGGCCGTCGGCGGGGGTGCCGAAGTTTTGACCAAGGGCCAGCAGGTCAAAATTCCGTCCGAAACGCGGCTGACCTTCACGCTGCAGCAGCCGATCCAGTTCTGACAAACCTAACACTGGTTTACCTTTATAGCAGCACCGAAAAGTGGTCGAAGGGAATCTAAACCAACGTGGATGTTGTGTTAAGGATTCGTAATTGGTACATTAGACACACAGGCCGTAGTA
>JASHQT010000518.1 GCA_030039005.1 Bryobacteraceae bacterium | reverse complement strand
CGGCTTCGCGCCAAATGGCCCGGACAGCTCCACGTATCGGCCATCATTGCCGCGGCAGCGCAGCGAGTAGGCACCCCTAATGAAGTAGAACAGGGCCTCGGGCATGGTTTTGGTATCGTGGGTAGCGATCCATTGCGCAGCGGACTGGCCGGTCACCTCCGAAGGGAACGGGAAAGCGGCTGTGCCGCGGGTTTTCGGATAGAGCTCCATCATGTACGCCGATTCGTGGATATCGGCGCTCAAGCTCAAGGCCCGGGCCAGAACGGCATCGCAGCTCTGGAACATGCCGTCTTCAAGTGCATGCTGATGAGTGAGTGGCTGCGCACGTGCGAATAGCGCCACGCATAAATAGCCACAGGTCAACGCGAGCCGCTGCATAATCGAAAGGTAACCTTCTTCTGAGCATCAGGTCTCACTCGCAGGAGCGCTGGATGCAAGCCATTCGAACCCGCTGTTGCATCGTCGGCGGTGGACCGGCGGGCGTCATGCTCGGTTATCTGCTGGCGCGGGCGGGCGTCGAAGTCACCGTACTGGAAAAGCACGGGGACTTCTTCCGCGATTTTCGCGGAGATACAGTGCATCCGTCGACGCTCGAGATCATGCACGAGCTTGGTTTGCTGGATGACTTTCTCAAGCTCCCGCACCAGAAAGTAACCTCGGTGAGCGCGCGCATAGGGGATTTCGATTTTCACGCCGCCGATTTTCACTATCTGCCGACGCGCTGCAAGTTCGTCGCGCTGATGCCGCAATGGGATTTTCTGAACTTTCTTTCCGAGCGCGCCCGGCGTTTTCCGGCATTTCAGCTCCGGATGCAGTATGAAGGCGTGGGCCTGGTGCGCGACGGCCAGAGAATCGTGGGAGTGGAGGCGCGATCGCCCGAGGGCGAGGTGAGGATTGAAGCGGATCTTGTCGTTGCCTGCGATGGACGCCATTCCACTATGCGCCGGGCGGCAGGGCTTGAGGTCGAAGAGTTCGGCGTGCCGATCGATGTTCTGTGGTTCCGAATTTCGCGCCACGCGCAGGATCCCGACCAGGTGCTCGGAACGGTGAACTACGGAAAGGCGCTAATCCTGATCAATCGCGGCGATTATTTCCAAGCGGGGCTGATCATTCGCAAGGGCTCGCTCGATGAGATCAAATCCGCGGGACTGGATGCGTTTCGCGATGGAGTCGTGCGCATCGCGCCGTATCTCGCCGGTAGGGCCGACGAAATCGAGAGCTGGGATCAGATCAAGCTGCTGACCGTGCAGATCAATCGCTTGCGACGCTGGCATCTTCCCGGACTGCTGTGCATCGGCGACGCAGCGCACGCCATGTCGCCGGCGGGCGGCGTGGGAATCAATCTCGCAATTCAGGACGCCGTGGCCAGCGCGAATTTACTCGCCGAGCCGCTACGCGATGGCGAGCTGAACGAAGAGTTGCTCGCGCGAGTCCAGCGCCGGCGGGAATTTCCCACACGCGCCACGCAGAAATTGCAGGTGCTGGCGCACCAGCAGTTCGACCGGGTATTTCACACCAGCGGGCCGCTGCAGGCCCCGTGGCAATTGAAGTTGATCGAGCACGTGCCCGGACGCAAGTACGTCATGGGCTACGTAGTGGGCGTGGGAGTGCGGCCGGAACACGTGGCCGGCGCGGAAACGGCGTACGAAGGCTCGCCGATCCGTCAGGCCGCGGTCGCCGCCGGAGCGCTGCTGGGCGCGTTGGCGGTGGCGTGGAAAGTGCTGCGCCGTTAGATATTCGCCTTCGGATATTTCTTCCGCATCCACTGGACGAATTTTTCCGGCGCGGCCATGGTGGATAAGCGGCCTTGGCGGACCAGCGCCCAATCGTCGAACAGCTTGGACTCCTTGATTTCCGCCAGCGTCACCGGAGGGTCGATGCGGCCCAGGTATTCGAAATCGGCCACGGCGGATTTGGGATTCTTAGGATCGGGCCGCCCATCCGACAGCACTTTCGCCAGTCCGACCACGGCCGACAGGCCGCCGCTATGATAAATGAAGACCTTGTCGTCGGGCTTCATTTCGCGAATGGCGCGCACGGCTTGGGGATTCGTGACGCCGTCCCAGACGGTTTTTTTGTCCTTCTCCAACTGATCGATGGAGTAAGTTTCCGGGTCGGTCTTCGCTAGAAAATAAGCCATGCCAGAAAGTATGCCATGGAATCTTATTGCTTTTTACTTTATCCCGTATTCATCTTGTGTGGCGGGCCTGTGCGAGGGACGCCCGCTGTAGCCCTGGCGGCACAGTGGTTGGTGCGGCTAAACATCAGCTAAAATGAGACGTTCGATTTGCGGCCTCCGAGGGCCGCTCAATTGCAGGCCTCGCCTGCCGGGGAAGCTGGTTGGATACTCGTATCGTCCGGGGATCAGCCGAAGAGTGTGAAGGAAAGCAGGAGCGTGGAAAGGAACTTGTGTTGAGGATGTTTTCAAGCCGTGGCCGCCTGCCCGCCCCTGCGCTTTGGTCCGCCGTGTTGCTGTTCGGGATCGGCGCCCCATACGCCGCGGCGCAACAGCAACAACAACAGCAGCAACCGCAGCCCAAACCGCCGAATCCCTTCGAGCAGGTGCCGACGGCGCCCAGCGAGACGCCGAAACCCCAGCCTCCTGCAGCGGCGCAGCAGCCGTCCCGCGCTACTCAGCCCGGGCAGCCACCGCAGAACATCATCGAAGCCATCGAGTTCCGTGGCGCGCGCCGCGTCCGCCAGGACACCCTGCAAGCCATGATCTTCAGCAAAAAGGGCGACGTGTTCAGCGAGCAGGACCTGCACCGCGATTTCGTCCGGCTGTGGAACAGCGGCCGTTTCGACGACATCCGCATCGAACGCGAGACGGGCAAGGAAGGCTGGATCATCCGTTTCGTGCTGGTGGAACGGCCGGTGGTGCGCACCATCCAGTACGTGGGAAATAAGTCCGTCAGCGTGTCCGATATTTTGGATGCCTTCAAGGACAAAAAGGTGGGGCTGGTGGTGGAGTCGCAGTACGACCCTAACAAAGTCCAGCGCGCCAAGAACGTGATCATCGAGATGCTGGCCGAGCACGGTCATCTCTCGGCCACCGTGGATCCGCAAATCCGCCGCGTTCCTCCGTCATCGCTCGAAATCACGTTCAAGATCAACGAAGGGCCCAAGGTGAAAGTGGGCAACATCGACATCACCGGAAACAACGTGTTCAGCGATAAAAAGGTGATTGGGGCGATGAAGAACCTGCACCCCTTCGGCATTCCCCATTCGATCCTGTTCGAGAACCTGTTCGCCAAAACTTACGATCCGAGCAAGCTGGACGAAGACAAAAGCCGCATCCAGGACTTCTATCAGCAGCATGGTTACTTCACCGCGCACGTCACCGATTCCATGGTCACGATGCGCAAAACCGGCGGCCAAGGCATCCACATTCCGCTGTTCCATCCCAACCGACCGGGGACCGCGGCCGATGTCACGGTGGCGGTGGAAGAAGGCAAGCTGTACCGGCTGAACAGCATCACGTTCAGCGGCGTGAAATTCTTCCGCACGCCGGAAGCCTTGATGACGCCGCTGTTCGGGATGTCCAAAGGCGACGTATTCTCCACCGCCAAGCTCCGCAAGGGCCTGGAGAACATGCGGAAGCTGTATGGCGATTTCGGATTCATCGATTTCGTCGCGGAGCCATCTTTCGATCCGCAGCCGGACGGGAAAATGGACATGTCGCTTTCCGTGGATGAGGGGCACCAGTTCTTCGTGCGGCGCATCGATTTCGTCGGCAACACCACCACGCGCGACAAAGTGATCCGGCGGCAGTTGCTCATCGACGAAGGCCAGATCTTCAACAACCGGCTGTGGGAGCTCAGCATTTTGAGGCTAAACCAGCTCGGCTATTTCGAGCCGCTGAAGGCCGAGGACGCCGCCGACATCAAGCGCGATACGAAGACCAATACGGTGGACATCACGCTCAAAGTGAAGGAGCGCGGGAAGAACTCCATCCAATTGAACGGCGGCGTGTCGGCGATCGCGGGGAGTTTCGTCGGTGCGTCGTACTCCACGAATAATTTTCTGGGATTGGGTGAAACGCTGGGCCTGAGCTCGCAACTCGGCACCACCATGCAATCGGTCCAGTTCTCCTTCACCGAGCCCTACTTTCTGGACAAGGCCTTGCAGACCGGTTTCACGCTGTACATCCAGCGCTATGACTACAATATGGCGCGCGAGGCCTCGATTCTGGAAGGCGTCAATCTGAATTCCTATTACAGCGCGCTCGGCACGCAGAACCTGCTGAACTATGTCCAAAACGGTTACGGCGGGACTATCTTCGTTGCCTATCCGCTCAAGCGCACCTTCGCGCGCGTCGGTTTGACGTACGGCTACAACATCTCCCACGTCAAGCCGATCACCACCGCGGCCACGAATTATTTTGATTACATCGATTTTGAAGGCGTCGGCGGGCCCAATACGTTGAGCGGTATTCGCACCAGCACCATCACGCCGTCGTATACATACAACAGCATCAACAATCCGATCAATCCCACCGCCGGCCGCGAATTGTTCTTTTCGTTCGGATTCTCCGGCACCGAGCTCGGCGGCAATGTGAATACCCTGCAGCCCACCTTCGACGCCAAATATTTCCATGCCGGACTGAAGAAGGGTCATGTGATCGGAATGCACCTCTCGGCGCGCATGATCATCGGCTACGGAGGCCGAACGGCGCCCCCATTCTCGCGCTTCTTCATGGGAGGCGAGAACGACGTGCGCGGCTTCTATGACTGGACCATCAGTCCGATCGTTTATCTTCCCAGCGACGTGGCCTCCGTGGACGTCTATAATAGCGACGGAACTGTGCGCACCATCAAGGGTTCACCCGTGACCATGCCGGTGCCGTCCTACCAAGTCACGTTCCCCGGCGGCGACACGGACGTCGTCGGAAACTTCGAATACCGGATCCCGATCGTGGGGCCGGTGACGCTGGCCCTTTTCGCCGACGCCGGCATGGACCGGCTGCTGTTCCCCTATCAGCTCCATCTGAATTCCGAGCGAACGCAGGAGTTAAACGAAGAATTTCCGGAGGCGGGTTTCTCGGGATATGCGTACATCCAGCCCGGATCGCAGATGATCCGCACGTCCACGGGACTGGAAATCCAAGTTTTGATGCCGGTGGTGAACGCGCCGTTCCGGGTCTATTGGGCTTATAACCCGACCCGTTTTGAGGGGACGCTGACAGCGCCCATCGTGGCCGACAAATCGTATTTTCCCAATACGGCGACCTACAACAACGCGATCACGGCCATTGGAGCCGTGCTGCCGTATAGCGCTGAACGCTCGTCGATGTTCCGATTCACGGTGGGTCGAACGTTTTGAGGAGCCTAGCGTGCCGCCGGCGGCCGCCCGGCGCGATCCTGTGGTGAACCCCGCCGGGATGGGATAGAGTAAAATGACTTTCGAGATTAGGAGTCTCATTGTGAAAAGCAGAGTATTTTTGTGGCCGGCCTTGGCGTTGGCGTGCATTTCGACCGCCAGCGCGCAGCAGGGCAAATTCGCGGTCATCAACATTCAAGGGGCGATCGTCAGCACCAAAGACGGCCAGAAGGCGGCGTCGGAATTGCAAGCCCAGACCGCGCCCAAGAAGCGGGAACTGGAGCAAAAGCAGAACGACATCAACACGCTGCAGGACCAGCTCAATAAGGGCTCCAACACCTTGAGCGATGCCCGCAAGAACGAGCTCTACAAGACCATCGAGGATAAGAAAAAGAACCTCCAGCGCGACGTGGAAGATGCGCAGTCGGACCTGGAAGCCGCCCAGAACAAGGTCCTCCAGCAGCTCGGCCAGAAGATGCTGGCGGTGATCGAGAAGTATGCGCGCGATAACGGGATCACAATGGTGGTGGACGTAAGCAACCCGCAGACACCGGTGCTTTACGCCTCGCCCAGCATCGACATCACTAAAGAGATCATCGACCTCTACGACAAGAACACGGCGGGGGCCAGCGCACCGGCGCCAGCGCCCGCTGCCCCCAAAGCGCCTGCGACAACCACCCCCAAGCCGGCGGCCAAGCCCGCTGGGCAATAGTCGCAGTTTCTTGAGCCGTGCGAGTGGAGTTGGCAAGCGGCCGCAAACTGCGCGACCGCAACAAACCCGCGTACCGGCTGGCGCACTGGCCCATCTGGATCTTCGTCTTTTTCATCGCGCCCGGGCCGTCGACGTTCCGGCTGTTCGAGCACGGGTTCGACCGGGGGGAATTGATCTGGCTCGCCCTGGTGATCCTGGGAACGGGCCTGGCGGCGTTGCGCGGGCAATTACCGGGGGTCGAACCGCGGCCCTATATCATCCGTTTCATCGAAGACAAGCCCAATCCGCTGTATCGCCGCATCTGTTATACGTTCGCCTGGAGTATCGTGATCACGTTCGCGGTGCTGAATTGCCTGGGGCTCGCGGTGGCCGTGGCCACGGGCGAATGGCGGCTGAAGCAGATCTACGAGTACGGCTATTTCCCGCTAGCGGCCGTGCTTTGGGCGTTGGGCGCGATGGGTTGGCTGCCGCGCGTGAAAGCCTCCACCCAGGGTGAAGGCCATGAGCGGCGCTATTTCTACGGCGCCGTGTGGGCGTCCTGCATCGCCCAGCCGGTGCTTGGAATTTTGTGGAAGTTGCTGCCGCACGCGCGAGCGGCCGATGCGGTGAAGCTCGCGGTCTTCACCGGATTGCTCGCGTTCTGCGGCGTTCTGGCCGCGCGCGGAGTTCTGCCGAGGACGCGGCCCATCGTGCCGGGTGAGCTGGCGATTTCGGATTGAGAGGCCTATATGGCGCCCGCTCAGGCTTACCCGCATTTCACATGCCGGCTCAGCCAGGATGCAAAGGCGTTCTCGTCGAGAACTCCGGCGGCCAGATCCAGAATGGCCCGCGTGGCGTCCTCCTGCGCGGCCGTGAAGCGACATCCGTTCGTCTCCAGGAAAAGCACGCCGGTCATAAAACCGGTACGCTTGTTGCCGTCTACGAAGGGATGATTCCGAACGATCCCAACAATGTAGAAAGCGGCCATTTGGACCGAGCTGGGGGATTCCGCATAGCTGAACAATTGCCTGAGACGTGCCAGCGCCGACTCTAGCAGCCCGTCATCGCGTACACCAGGCGCGCCACCAAAAAGTTCAAGCATCCGCGCGTGGATTGCATGCGCAACGCGCGAGCCGATCCAGCGGGGTTCGTTCACTCGGAAAGGGCGCGGAGCGTGTTGCGATACCGGCCGGCGATCTCTTCGACCTTGGCCATTTTTTCGGCGAACTCCGGATCATTCGAACAGTAATCGGCGAACCAGTCCCGAAATGTCCGCAGTTCTTCAGCCGTGAGCTGCTTCACTTGGCTCTCAATGCTTTCAACTCTCGTCATTCTGTGCACTTCCAGCTTACCCCACCTTCCGCCGGCACAGCTTGCGCAGCATATCCATGTTGCGCTGTTCGTCGCCCGGATCGTCCATCGGAGTCTCCAGAATGAATGCTTTCGGGCGCAGCATCGGGTGATTGAGGATGCGGCGAAATCCCGCTTCGCCGATAAAACCTTGCCCGATGTGCTCGTGCCGGTCGACGTGCGATCCGAGAGGCGCTTTCGAGTCGTTGGCGTGGATCACGCGAACATTTTCGATGCCCAGCGTGCGATCGATTTCCGCCACGGTGTGCCTTAGGCCGGCCGCGGAGCTTAGGTCGTAGCCAGACGCCAGGCAATGGCAGGTGTCGATGCAGAAGCCGACCTGGAGATCGGTGAGCTCGGCGGCGAACCGGCGCATGATGCCCAGCTCCTCGAAGCGGCTGCCTAACGCCGCGCCCGATCCGGCGGTGTTTTCGAGCAGCACCGTGAGATTTCTCGTATCCAAACCCTGCGCCGCTTCGGCCAACGACCGAATGACGGCGTAGATGCCCTGTTCCACCGAATGTCCCTTGCAATTGCCGGGGTGCGCCACCAGATATTCGGCTCCGATGGCCAGCGCCCGCTCGATTTCCCCGCGAAACGCGGCCGTGGACTGCAGGCGCAGCGTCTCGCTGCAAGAAGCGAGGTTGATCAAATAGTTGTCGTGAATCACGAGCGGAAAAAGATCGTAGCGCTCGCGGGCACGTTGGAGCAATTTGACGGCACTGGGCGCCGGTGGCGTTGCCCGCCACATGCGCGGGCTGGCGGAGAAAATCTGGAACGTGTTGGCGCCCACCTCGGCGGCCTTGAGCGCGGCGTTTTCAAGTGATTTCGCGATGGACGTGTGCAGGCCGAGACGCAAGGAAATCCGATGGTAGCAGGCCCGCGCGGCAGGTAGAATACAATTTCAGCCATGTTTGTCCCGCTGACGCCGATCCGGTGTCTCCACCGCGCCGTGGATGTGTTTCCCGACAAAATCGGAATTGTTTCCCTCGACCGGCAGTTCACTTACGCCGAGTTCGGCGAGCGATGCGAGCAACTGGCGTCCGCGCTCGGGAAACTGGGCATCCAGCCGGGCGACCGCGTCGCGTATCTCAGCTTCAACACCCACCAGTTGCTCGAAGGCTACTACGGCGTAGTGCTGGCGCGAGCCATCGTGATGCCGCTGAACGTGCGGCTGTCACCGCTGGAGCTCAAGAACATCCTGAATCATTCCGGCGCGCGGATGTTGCTGTTCGAAAACGATTTCGCGCCCCTGGTGGAACAGCTCAAACCTGTGTGCCCGGGTGTGGAGCGATTCGTCGCGCTGGAGGAGGGGTCTTCGAGTCACGCCGACTTGACCTATGAAGAGTTGCTGGCTCAGGGAAAAACCGGGCGCACCGACGTCTTTGAGATCGACGAAAATTCCATCGCCGAGCTGTTCTATACCAGCGGCAGCACCGGCGCGCCGAAGGGCGTGATGCTGGCGCACCGGACACTGTACCTGCATGCCTTAGCCGTGGCGGCCATATATCGTGAACCGGAAACCATCGTCGATCTGCACACGATTCCGTTGTTCCATGCCAACGGCTGGGGCCGGCCGCAGGCCTCCACGCTGCTCGGGACCAAACAGATCATGGTGCGGCGCTTCGAGCCCGTGACCGTTTTCAAACTGATCCAAGCGCATCGCGCCACCGACATGGCGGTGGTGCCCACCATGGCCAATGCGCTGCTGAATTGTCCCGAGCTCGCCTCCGCGGATGTTTCAAGCCTGCGCAACATCTGCGTGGGCGGTGCGGCATCGTCGCCCGAGCTGATCGAACGCATGGAAAAGGCCTTCCATTGCGACGTATACTCAGGCTACGGCCTCACCGAGACCGCTCCGCTGCTGACTTTCTCCGGCTCGAAGCCCGGGCTCACCTACTCCTCCGACGCCGAGCGCTATCGCCGCCGCGCAATGGCGGGTTGGCCGGTGATCGGGATGCAAGTGCGCGTGGTGGATGCGGAGATGCACGACGTGCCGCGCGACATGCAGACCATTGGGGAAATCGTCACGTGCGGCGATCACGTCATGGAGGGTTACTACCGCGAACCGGAGGCTACCGCCGCGGTGATGACGGGCCACTGGTTTCACACCGGCGACATGGCCGTGTGGGACGACGAGAGCTTCATCCACATCGTGGACCGCAAGAAGGAGATCATCATCAGCGGCGGCGAGAACATCTCGTCCATTGAAGTGGAGAAGGCTATCTTCGCGCACCCGGAGGTCTTCGAGTGTGCCGTCGTGTCCGCGCCCGATGAAGCTTGGGGCGAAGTCCCGGCCGCCATTGTCGTGCGGAAACCGGGCTCCACGCTCACAGCGGATGAATTGCTCGAATTCCTGCGCGCGCGGCTGGGCAAATTCAAGCTGCCAAAAATTATCAGCTTCCGTGAAGAAGCCCTGCCCAAGACCGGCACCGGCAAGATCCGGAAGCTCATCTTGAGAGAGCAGTTTTGGGGGGGCAAGGAGAAGCGGGTGCAGGGATAGACGATAGTTTCGCTTAGACGGGCATCTGCGGGGCGAGCTCTTGCTTTCGCCCGAACAGCGGGCGCCGGAGCCACGCCAAGGCAAGAGCTAGCGACAGGAGAACAGCTGTAACGGGTGCCAGGGCTGGCAAGTGCAGAACGGTCAGGTTGGCAAGGGTTGCTCCAACCATGACCGCGGCAATCTGAAGCGCGGCCCAAAAACGGTAGCCGGGGATCAGCAATCCGATTGCGCCGCTGACTTCGAGAATGCCGGTGAAATACCGAAACCATTGGCCCAGCCCGATCTGAGCGAACTCTCGCACCATGGCCGGACTATTGATCAGCTTGGCGCCACCGGCGGACACGAACGCGATCAGCAAGAAAATGGTCAGTATCCAGGCGAGTATGTTTCCGATCAACCGGGATGGGCGGGTCTTGTGACTTTCCGCTGGTTGTGAAGTCCTCGGTTCCATGGGCGGCCTCTATTACCGCTTAGACACCAGTGGCTTGGCCGTTGTTCCCCTGCTTTTGGAGCCTGCTCCAACACCGGTTTCCCACTGTACCTATCGGTCGTGGTATTTCGTCTATAGAGGAACTTCTCCGGAAATCGATGAACTCCGGTAACCAGGAGGACGCATGAAGCCCGCGTTTCTGCTCGCCGCTGCTATATACGGCGCTACATTCGGCTTGACCGCCGTTCCACTTTTCGCCCAATTCGGCCAATCCCCACCGGGCACGTATCCCGGTGGCGGCTATCCGGGAGGCGGGGTTGGATTTCCCGGCCGCGGATCGGGTAGAAATAAAACCACGCGCCAGCAGCAGCCGCAATCCGGGACCACCGAAGTGGCGAGCGGCGTGGTGCGCAAGGTGGACACCGATTCGTTCGAGCTGGAGGCCGAAGACACGCGCTTCTTGATCATTCAATTCTCGGATGCCGCGCCGAAGCCTGCTAATTTTCGCGTGGGCGACGGTCTGGATGTCACGGCCAACATGGACTCGGACGGAATGTTCCACCTGGTAAGCATGACGCCGAACCAGAAAATCGCCGAGCAGATTAACGAAGCCGACGCGATCGCCCCCCTGCCGGGCGAGCAGCCAGAGCAGAGAACCGGACCGCCGCCGACGATCCTGGAGCGTCCCGACCCGGCGCCCGATCCCGGCGACTCCGGGCCGCCGGTGCTGAAACGCGGCAAGCCGGTGCAGCAAGCGTCGGCGACGGTGCCTGACGATTCGTCAGCGGCGGATGCATCCCCAGTCCGCAACCGGGCCTCCCAGCAGAAACCGCCGGTAGCCTATGGCAATCCGCACATGGTCTTGATCGAACAGGCGCGCAATGCCGCCGCCACGTTCCTCGATACCCTGCCGAACTATGTCTGCGAAGAGCAGACCACGCGCTACGTGAGTGAAACGCGCCAGCCAAGCTGGAACGCCGTGGATATCGTTTCCGCCGAGCTGGTCTACGACGACCACCAGGAAAGCTACCGCAATCTGCAAATCAATGGCAGACCCACCAAGAAAGCTCCCGAGGATTCCGGCGCCTGGTCAACGGGCGAGTTCGGGACCATTCTGGCCAATCTGTTCGCGCCGCAGTCGGCCACCGAGTTCAAGTACATCCAGGGCGACACCATCGAGCATCGCTCCGCGTCGATTTTCGATTTCAAGGTGCAGCGCGTACGCTCCAACTGGAAGATCTGGGTGCCGGGGCAATACGTCCTTCCGCAGTACAAGGGCTCCGTGTGGATCGACAACAAGACGGCGGAAGTGCTGCGCATCGAGATGCAGGCCAAGGAAATTCCCCAGGAGTTCCCGGAGATCAGCGTGGAGACCGCGGTGGATTACGATACCGTCAACCTGGGATCCGCGGACCGGTTCCTGCTGCCGGTTCACGCGGAGGCTCTTAGCTGCTGGCGCAATTCGAACGAATGCCAACGCAACGTGATCGAGTTTCGCAACTATCACAAGTTCGAGGGTGAGTCCACCATCAAGTTTGAGGGGGCGGACCAGAAACAGGATCAGAAGTAATTCCGAACAGCGGCTGGTACTTCGCGGGCAACTTCACCGGCCGCAGATCCGCACCCAGGAACATGTGTTTGGTCGAGCCGGAAGCGAGCCGGCGGCCGCTTGAAACCTCGAAGATCTCGTACTCGAACTCCACCATGCGCTGGTTCGCTTTTGCGATCCGCGTTTTCACCGCGATCTCTTCGTCGTAGCGTGCCGGGCTCAGGTAACGGCAGTGCGCTTCCACCACGGCCAATAGAACTCCGTCGTCCACTTCCATGTCGCGATAGCGTATGCCGGCCGCGCGGCAATACTCGGCACGGCCCAGCTCCATCCAGATCAGGTAATTGGCGTAATAGACCACGCCCATCTGGTCGGTTTCGGCGTAGCGGACGCGAAAGCGCGTTTCCATTGAACTCGCGGGTGAACTCGCGCTCGAACGGGCGGGAGAATCCGCGAGCCCATCAGCCATGCGCGCCGTTCTTGCGAAGCTGCTTCATCTCTTTCGCGCTGAATAACATGTCGGCGGCTGGGGTCCGGCGCTCGCGGCACCAGGCCAGATACAGGTAGCCGTAGCTGCGCGTGATGTAGTCCGAGGTAGAGAACCCGAGCAGGCGCGCGGTGCGATCGATCCAACTCGGGCTGCCCTCGATCTCCAGATAGTTGCCGATGGGCGTTTCATCCAGCAGGACTTTGCCTGCGCCGGGTGGCTTGCTGTATTCGGTGCGGAACTTTTCGTAGCGAAAGATGGGGCGGTAGCCGATTTCGTTCAAAATCCGCTCCACGCCGAAGGCATCGGGCAGCGGCACTTCGATTTCGTGGCGCTTCTTGTATTTGCCCAGCTCCGATGGTCCTTTGTACGTGAGCACGCTGCGCGCCCCCACGCGGCGGACGCGAATCAGCTTGCCGTGGCTGCGCAGCGACCCGTTGGGCGTATCGAGCAACACGTTCGACTCGTGCACCCGGCTCTTCGACACGCGGAAGCCAAGTTCACGCAATGAACTCCGGATTTCATTCAGGTTACCATTCAATCGCAGTTTGATTTCAATTTCGAACTTCACGGATTTTAACTCTGAAGCAATTCCCAGTTCTCTATCAAACCAGAACCGGGCTGTTCTCACAAGTGTCATTGCGCCCCGGAATTGTTTTAGAGCCGTGGGCTTGTGGAACCTTAGCGATGCGGCGCGGTTGTCGGGGGCCGTTATACTGGATGGTATGGCGGGTCTGGTCAAACTGGCAGCCGCGCCCAAACCCGACTTGGGAATTTTGAAGGCCAAACAAGAGCGGCTGTTCTCGATTCTGAAGGCGACACGGCGCTTGATCGTCGCGTATTCGGGCGGCGCCGATTCGGCTTATCTGGCATGGGCCGCGCATCGCGTGCTGGGCGATAGCGCGCTGGCGGTCACCGCCGACTCCGCTTCCATCCCCGAATCGCACAAACGTGACGCCGCGGCATTCGCGCGCGAGTGCGGCTTCCGCCACGAATATATCGAGACGCGCGAATTCGATAATCCGGATTACCTGCGCAACGACGCCAACCGCTGCTTCCATTGCAAGGACGAGCTCTTCACGCGCCTGGAGGCGATGGCGCGCGAGCGTGGCATCGAGCATATCGCCTACGGCGTGAACGTCGACGACCTGGGCGATTACCGTCCCGGCCAGCGCGCGGCGAAACTCCATCAGGCCGAAGCGCCGCTGGTGGACGCCGGGCTGACCAAGGCCGAAATCCGCGAGCTTTCGCGCCTGAGCGGTCTCTCCACATGGGATCGCCCGGCGGCGGCGTGCCTCAGCTCGCGCATCCCTTACGGAACTCCTGTGACCCTAGAAAACGTCAAGACCGTCGAACGCGGCGAAGAAGCCCTGCGCCAGCTCGGCTTCCGCCAGTTCCGCGTGCGGTTCCACGGCAAACTGGTCCGCATCGAAATCGCGAAGGATGAACTCGCGAGCGCCCTCAATTCCGAAATGGCCCAACGATTCGTCGCCATCTTCAAGCCGCTGGGCTTCCATTACGTGACGATCGATCTGGAAGGCTACCGCCAGGGGTCTTTAAACGCCGCGCTGACCGATTGAGCCACGGCCGTGTGGGAGTGGGTGCTGCCGCACCGCACGGGCCGGCGCAAGGCCACGCGCATTGAGCGCGCCCATCCTCCACGGAACGCGGAGGATTCTCCCGCGCCATCGTGACGAGTGGAGCGTGCTGCCATTGGCGCACGCGTCCGAGCAAGCAACACGGCGTTTATCGCGCGGCCTTGAGATCGGCCGCCGCTCCCGCTGCGTCTCCCAGAGCCTTGCGCGTCGCGGCGCGGTTCAGATAGGCATTGGCGTAGTTGGGCTGCAGGCCAATCGCAGCGTTGAGATCGGCGAGAGCGTGGTCGAAATCGCGCTGGCGTAGATAAGCGTACCCACGCGCGTTGTAGGCGTGAGCGGACTTCGAGTCAAGCTGGATCGACTGGCTTAACTCCGCGACCGCCTCGGTGAATTTTCCAGATTGAATCAGTGCGCGCCCGCGCGCCTCGTGTTCCTGGGCCGTGCCGGCGGGTTTCTCTGGCTTAACCGGTGCGGGCGCGGGGACTTGCACCACCGGCTTCGTCACCGGTGCGGGAGCGGGCGTCGGATCGGGGGGCGCAACAGGCTTCGGCGGAGCGGGAAGCGCCGGTTGCGTGTTGCTGGCGACCGTGGCGGGAGGTGCAGCCTGGGGGGCCGCATTCCCGGTCTCGGCCTGCTTCACTGCTTGACTCAGTCCGGCGCGCTGTTCCTCAATGCGCTGCTGCGCTTTCGCGAATACATCGGCCGCTTCCTTATAGTCCGGCCGCAAATGCATCGCCTGCGCGAGATCGGATTGCGCCTTCGCATAATCGCCCAGCAGATAATAGGCGCTGCCGCGCGCGTACCAAGCCTCCGGAAGCTGCGGGTTCAACTCGATGGCCTTGGTGCGGT
>JASHQT010000058.1 GCA_030039005.1 Bryobacteraceae bacterium | reverse complement strand
GTACGGCGACCGCCGCTACCTGACCGACGAAGAATACGCCGCGGCGCAGAAGGCCGCCGACGCGCGCAACAAGCGCTTCGAATCCGGGGCGATTCCGCAGGCCGATTCCGGCACCGGCGTGCTGCGCCTCACGTCCTTGCTCGTCGAGCCGCCCGACGGCCGCTTCCCCGCGCTGACGCCCAAGGGCCAAGAAATGTATGAGCACATGCACGGCAGCTACAAGCCGGGCCAAACCGTCTTTGACACCCCCGACGATTTCGACAGTTGGGACCGCTGCATCACGCGCGGCATGCCCGTTTCCATGCTGCCGCGCAATTACAACAACGGCATCCGCATCATGCAGTCGCCCGGTTATGTGGAGATCGTGCTCGAAATGGCGCACGAAGTCCGCATCATTCCCACCGGCGGCCGCCCTGCGCTGGATCCGGCCATCCAGCAATGGATGGGCGAGTCGCGCGGCCACTGGGAAGGCCACACGCTGGTGGTGGAAACGACGAACTTCAACGGCAAAACCGACATGACCAACGCCGGCGTTCCTGGTTCGCCTCCGCTTACTCCGGCGTCCGAAAACATGCGCATCACCGAACGCTTCACCCGCACCGCCGAAGACACCATCGACTACGAAATGCGCGTGGAGGACCCCGAGGTGGTGGTCAGCCCGTGGGCCGTCGCGTTCCCGCTGAAGCTCGACAATACGTATCAGATGTTCGAGTACGCCTGCCACGAAGGCAACACGGCCATCCGTGGCTACATCGAAACGTCACGTTTCGAGCGCGCGCACCCGAAGGCGAAGTGAGGGCTCCGCCGCGGGCTTCGGCACTTCCGAGCGATGGTCCGCCGTCACACGCCAGTCGCGACGCTACGTGCGCATGCGGCTAAAGAAGAACATGCCCGCCATCGCAAAGATCAGATCCGGCGACCAGGCCGCGAGCGCCGACGGCAGCAGGTTCACGTCGCCCAGTTGTTCGAAAATCTTGCCGATGGTCCAGTAGGCGATGGCGATAGCGAAGCTCACGCCCACGCCCGCCATGGCGCCGCGATTTCCGGCCAGGAACGCGAACGGAATGGAGATCAACGCCATCACCAGCGCGAACAGCGGCAGTGCGAACTTGCGGTAATAGCTCACCTGCAACGCGATGGTATCGATGCCGCTGCGCTGCAGCTCGCGAATGTAGCCTTGGAGCTGCACGTAGTTCATCTGCTGGTCTTGCAGCACCTCTTGCAGGAAATAATCGGGCCGCTCGTCGACCTCGGCGAAAGTCGCCGCTTGCCCCGCGAAATTATAGAATTTCTCGTGCCGCCCACCGGGATCCTCGCGGCTCCAACCATTCTCAAAAACCCAGGTGTTCAAGGTCGGCGACCAACGCGCCTTCTCGGCGGCAATATGCTTATGGACGTGAAAGTTCGCCGCGTCGAGCTCGTACACCTGCGGCTGCGACATTTCCTTCTTGGCGCCGTCGATGTAGTTGAAATAGAAAACGCGCGGATCGTTGCCGGTTCCCGGATCGAAGACCCATTTCTTGTCCGGATGCAAATACGTCTGCACCGGCTTGCCTTTGATCTCCTTGCGAATGGCGTCCTGCTTGCGATTGGCGCCCGGGACGTAGTAATGCGCGAAGGCAAACAGTCCGCCGCTGAGCAGCAGCGCCGCGCCTAGAAGTGGGACCGCCAGCCGGTACAGGCTCACACCCGAGGCTTTCACCGCAGTAATCTCATTGTGCTTGGTGAGAATCCCGAACGTAATCAACACTGCCACCAGGACGCTCATGGGCGCCGAATCGAAAATCAGCTGCGGCGTCAGGAAGAAAAGATACGTGAAGACGCGCGTCATCGCGATCTGGTTCTTGACGATGTCGCTCAGCAGATCGAAGAACGTATAGACGTGGGTCATCAGCACGAAGCCCACCAGCATGAGCGCGAACCAGAACAGAAAGCTCTTCACGACGTAACGGTCCAGGACCTGGGGCAACAGGAAGATTCGGGCGCGGTAGCTGCGCGCCCTGACTTGAGCGGCTGCCGCGGGCACCGCTTTGCGCAAGGCGGCCCAGATTCGCAAGACCCATCCCGACACGGCGCCGTACCAGTCGCGATCGCCGGGCCGCTCCATGCGCGCCAGCAGAACCAGACCGGCCAGGGCGAAAATCGCGTTGGGAATCCACATCGCGAGGCCCACGGGAAGCTTATGCTGCTTGGCGAGCCCATTGGCGCCGATCTGGCTGATCCAGTAGACGAACGCCAGCGCCACGGTGATCACAAACGCGCCCGACTTGCCGCCCTTGCGCGAGGAGACGCCGAGGGGAATGCCGATCAGCGCCAGCAGAATACACGCCGGCGGCAAAGCCAGCCGATGGTGCAGCTCGATGCGGGCTTGCGTGAGATTGTCGGGATCCAGCTTGTGCTCGCGGTACGCCTCGCGGTACAGCGGAATGGTGTCGATTTCGGTGTAGCCCTTCGTTGGCGCGTCGCTCGGTTTGGTGGCCTGCAGAACCTGAGTTCCGGGAAGCTTCGCGACGTAGGAGTAATAATCGGTGGGATCCTTGCCTACGTCGTAGGTGGCCATGTCCTGCAAGGTAAGCTGAATCTCGTTGCGCGGCACGTCGGGAACGGCGATGGCGCCCGCGGCCACCGTAACGCTGGGCCCGTCGCCGCGATCGTGATCGGTTTTCTTGCGCTCCTCCACCGGAGTGGTATCGGCGATGAAGACGTTGCGCCAGCGGTTCACCGCGCCCGGCAGCACCTCGCTGACATAGACCACGCGATTGGGGAAGTCTTCGTTGAAGACCTGTTCCTGTACTTCCGTGCTCAGCTCGGCGGCCTTGAGGGTATTGAGCACTTTTTGCGTGGTCCAGGCCGAGTAGGGCGTGAGCCAGAGCGAAGCGGTAGCGGTCACCAGCATGGCCAGCGCCGCGAACGTCAGGGTGGGCGCGATCACGCGCGTGCTGGGAACTCCGGCCGCGCGCATGGCGATGATCTCGCCGTCGCCGGACATGCGGCTGAGCGCGATCATCACGCCGGCCAGAACACCTAGCGGCAGCGTGAAAGAGAGCGTGAACGGAATCGCGAGCATGAACAGATGCGCCACCACGCTGGGCGACGCGGAGCTGCGCACCAGGATCTCGAACAGCTTGCCGATGCGCTGCAGGAATAGGACGAAAGTGAAAATGGCGGCGGCGAAGAGGGCGCTTTTGGATACTTCGCGAAAGACCGCGCGGAACAGCAGGCCCATAAACTAGCCGCGCGCGGGCAATGCGCCTGCCGCGGCGGTGCTGGTGGCCGCGCCGCTAAGCGCCGGCGGAGGCACGATCGGCGGTTTCGGCGTCTCTTGCTTGGCGGGTTCGAGCTCGATTTCATCGAACAGAATCGCGGGCGAAATCACCGAGGAGGTGGTAGTGAACGAGCCCGCACCCACCAGCGCGAAGGGCGCGTTGGAATCGATCAGGTCAAAGACGTAGTGTTCGTCCGATGCCGCCACGATATCCTTGAGGGAGCGCACATTCACATCGTGGAAGAAAAGCCCGCGCACCAGCTCCTCGCGCCCGTCCGGATAAACTTTGTACGCCAGCAGCGGGGCCACCACCGGATGCGCGCCCCCGCTCGCCTGCTCAATTTGCCGCAGCTCTTCGATGGAGGCGTTGGAAGGAAAATCCAGCTTGCGGATCAAGATGCCATACGGCTTGTTGCCCTGGCGGACCATGTCGATCAGCTTCTTCTTCATGTCGGCCGCGGGCGTGGTTTCCGAAACGCGAATAAACAGGTTGCCATAGCCCGGCCAGCGCGTGCCGTAATCGCCGATCATGCGCGCATGTCCGTTGGAACCGGTGTAATCCTTGAACACCGGCGTGCGCGTCAATAGAAACGTTTTCAACACGCCTTTCTCCACCAATGTCAGCGGCTGCGGCGCCACGCCTTCCATATCGTAGGTGTAATGGCCGAGCAAAGTGTGACCCTCATATTGCGTTTGCGTGGGATCGTCCACCACGTCCATCCATTCCGGCAGAATGCGCGACCCGACGCGGTTCTCGAGCTCGCTCGGCGAGTAATGCGACGGACGGCCGGGGTCGGTCACCGGCTTGCGCGTGAGCTTCAAATTGTCGGCCAGCAGTTGCCCGAACAACTGCGCCGCCGCGGGCGCTTCAAACAGCACCGGGCCATCGTAGGATTCGCCCACCGGCGCTTCGGTCAACGCGGTCACATGTTCGCCCACCGCCTTGATCTCGCGCGTCAGAACTTCTTCGGACGGCAATCCGCCGGAGGTGAAGGCTTGCACTACGAAATTGTCCCGGACCTGCGTTCCGTCGGCGGCCAGCCCGTGCGCCGACGCACGAACAAAAGCCACGTCCTCGGGAAGCCGCAGCTCAGCGCCTTCCGAAGTCACGATGTAGTTGGTCGATTGCGAGGCGTGCACTTCCACGCCCGAGCTCAGAATCTTGGGAAAAGCATCGAAGAGTCCCGAGAGCCGCAGCGTTTCGCTCTTCCAAGCGGCGGAGTCGAAGGGCTTGCGTTCGATGGGCAATACCAGGTGCGGGGCAGGCGCGGAGGAAAAATCCGGAAGCAGGTCCGGGTCGCTCATGTTTTTGAGCGACGAACGTTTGCGCGCGATCCCCTCCTGCGCCATCTTGTACGCCCGATCGGTGGCCAGCCAGAAAACCTGGCGGAATGCCAGGTAATTGTCGTCCAGGGGCAAATGCGTGGGATCGAATCGCGTGCCGACGAACGCCTCCGAGTAAATATGATCGGTGTTGTCGAAGGTGGGCACTCCCACGCGCATTTGCACGGAAGGAATGCGATAGCGGGAATCGCCGTCTTCGATGAGCGCGCCGAGCGAAGCGGCGATCGAATGGCTCGCCGTGTCCTCGACGCGATACTCGGTGTAGTAAGGCGGATCCAGCCCCAGCCGCGTGAACCCGCTGACGCGCTTCATCTCGTCCTGCATGGCGCGCAAGAGCGTGTCATCCGGCTGGCTGGCGGGCTGACTCGCCGGCTGCTGACCTTGAGCGAGCCCGGCGACGGCCAAGAGCCAAGGGCCAACGGCTGAAAGCACCTTCATTTGGTGGCTCCAGCGTCAATCGGACGGCCGAGGAACGGCAGGCGATCTTGCGAGTGCTGTTTCTTCTGAATTTCGATCTCGGAAACCAGAATCGCGGGTGAGCTGGCCGAAACCGGCACCTGTCCCGACTCGGCGCCGCAGTAGCCGTTGAAGATATCCACTTTGTTGGAAGTGGCCAGAATCTTGGCGAAGCTCGCGAGCGGCGTTCCCACGATGTCCACGCCGCGCACCAGCTCGTCGGGGCGGCCGTCGGGAAACACGCGATACACCATCAACGGAATCACCGTGAAGGCCTGCAAACCGCGGCGCTGCGTGGTCGTGTAGCCGCCGGTGATTTCATCGAAGTAAAAACCATAAGGCTTGTTCTGACGCTTGATCTCGGCGATCAGCATCTGGCGCAGCTCCTGATCGCTCAACTGCTTGGTCGACTCCACGATCAGATTCGATTGCCGGGAGACGATCTCCAATCCGGGCTGCCGGCGTCCATGCCCGTTGGAATGCTCCACGCCGTCGATCGGCGAGCGCGACATCAGAAACGTTTTCAGGATCCCGTTGTCCACCACCGTTACGGGCCGCGCTTTCACGCCTTCGTCGTCGTAGCTGTAGGAGCCGTTGAGATCGATGCCGTTCAGCGTCTTGCGCGTGGGATCGAATACCACCGAAAGAAAACTAGGCAGCACCGGCTTTCCCACGGACTTGGTGAAGGTCTGGCCTTCGGCTTCATCTTTTTGCCGGTGGCCCTCGATGCGGTGCCCGAAAATCTCGTGGAAAAATACCGCGGCGGCACGTCCGGAAAGAATCGCCGGCCCCACGAATGGTTCCACCGCCGGCGCCTGCGCCAGATCCGCCAGATTCTGGCCGACTTTCTTGGCCACGGCATCGATCTCGGCGGGCGACGGCAAGTGCGCCAGATCAGCGGCCTGGAAATCCTCCATCGCCAGCAGATCCATGCCGTCGGTCGCTTTGCCGCGCGCCACAATCGACAGGCCCACGAAGTTGCGGCCATGGACCAGACGCGTACCCTCCGTGCTCACCATGGACTTCGACAGGCGCTCGGTGGACAGTTCCACGTTCGAATACAGCACGTCGGGAAAATCGGCCACTTCCGCCGACCATTTCCGCGCCCGCTCCACCCACTGCTGGTCGATGCCGGAGATGGGCGGCGGTGGTTCCTGGTACACGGCCGGCGGCTCGCTCGAAAAATCCGCCGATCCGTCGGCGTCCTTCACCTTCACTTCCTGGTTGGACTTGATCTCGATCAGCCGGCGCGCCGCCAGCTTATACGTCCGGTCGGTGTCCAGCCACACTTTGCGCCGGATGGCGTCCGGCACGTTATCCAAAGGAATGATGTCGCCGGGCGTGAACCTTCCGCGCTGCCCGTTGATCAGGTGGTAGTTATCCAGTTGCGGAGTGCCGACGCGCACGGTCACATCCAGGTAGCGCAAGTGCTGGCTGTTGTGCGATTCGATGGTGCCGAGCGTCGCCGACAACGATTGAGTCTCGTCGTCGGTGACGGTGTAGTCCATGTAGTAAGGAGGCGGGTCGGCCTTGTCCTTCAAAGTCGTGAAATTGCGCTCCAGCTCCGCGCTTAGAATATCGAGCAGTGAAGGAGCGGTAGCAGCGGCGAGAGGCAGAGCGAGCGAGCCGGCAAAGGCGAGGGTAGCGAGCGTCCGAACCACGAACTATCAGCATAGCAAGGCACGATGCCTCAGGTGCGGTAGAATCTTTCTTCCCCCCATGCCTCTCGTTTCCGGCGCCCAGCTTGGACCGTATGGGATCGTTTCGCCGCTGGGCTCCGGCGGGATGGGTGAAGTTTACCGCGGACGCGACAGCAGATTGGACCGCGACGTCGCGATCAAGATTTTGCCGGAGGGCCTGGCGCGCGATCCGGAGCGGCTGGCCCGCTTTGAGCGCGAAGCCAAAGTGCTGGCGTCGCTGAACCACCCCAACATCGCGCACATCTACGGCATCGAGGAATCGAGCGGCATTCGCGCACTGGTCATGGAACTGGTGCCCGGCCAGACGCTAGCCGGCGCCCTGAAATCGCCCCTACCGCTCGCCACCGCTCTCGATTACGCACGCCAGATCGCCGAAGCGCTGGAGACCGCGCATGAAAAAGGCGTGGTCCATCGCGACCTGAAACCGGCCAACGTGATGATCACGCCGGAGGGCGTGGTCAAGGTGCTCGATTTCGGGCTGGCCGCAATCCCCAGCCGTGACGGCGCGAGCGGAAGCGATCCGCACAATTCTCCGACCTTCACCATGGCCGCGACCCAGGCCGGGTTCATTTTGGGGACTGCCGGGTATATGGCGCCCGAACAGGCCGCGGGCAAGCCGGTGGATAAGCGCGCCGACATCTGGGCCTTCGGCGTGGTGATGTACGAAATGCTTACCGGAGCGCGGCTCTTCGACGGCGAAACGGTTTCGCACACCCTGGCCGACGTTTTGCGAGCGCCCATCGATTTAAGCAAGTTGCCCAAAGACACGCCGCCCGGGATCCGCAACTTGGTGGAGCGCTGTCTCGATCGCAACGTGAAGACCCGGCTACGCGATATCGGCGAAGCGCGGGTAGCCATCGAGCGCGCGGGGAAAGAACCGGCAGCCGCCACGCCGATTCCTCGCGCACCGGCGGGAGCCGGAAGCAGGCTCCCGTGGGCCGTAGCAGGCACTTTCGCTCTGGCCGCCATTGCCCTGGCAGTCATCCATTTTCGGGAAACGGCCCCAGCGCCGCGCGTGATGCGTTTTCAAATCTCCCTCCCGGAAAAAGCCTCCCAAACGTTCTCCCAATCGTTATTCGAACTCTCGCCTGATGGCCGCACCCTGGCATTTAGCGCAAGTCTAGCTGGGCAGCGCCAAATCTGGCTGCGATCGATGGACGCGAACGCCGCCCGTCCGGTGCCCGAGACGGACGGCACGGAGTATATTTTCTGGTCACCCGACAGCGCCTACCTCGGATTCTTCGTGAAGGGCAAGCTCAAGAAGATCGCCGTCAGCGGCGGACTTCCACAAACGCTCTGCGATGCGCCAAACGGGCGCGGCGGCACCTGGAGCAAAGACGGGACCATCGTGTTTGCCCCCGGCCTCGGGTTACCGCTCATGCGCGTTTCCTCAGCCGGAGGTGTACCGGCTCCGGTCACGTCGCTGCGCTCGCCGAATGAGCTGCAGCGCTATCCGTCGTTTTTCCCGGATGGAAAGCATTATGTGTTTGAGATCACCAACGGCAAGCCGGAAGATAACGGCATTAACGCCGGAGCGCTGGACGGGTCGCCGCGGGTGCGCTTGCTGCCCGATACATCCAGCGCGGTTTATGCGCCACCGGCCTCGGGAAGCAAGAGCGGAATGCTGCTTTTCCGCCGGGAAGGCGCATTGATGGCCGAACCATTCGATCCGGCCGCCGTACGCGCAACGGGCGAGGTTTTTCCCGTGGCCGAGCAGGTCTCCATTTCAGGAAATCTCGATCATCTGGGGCTTACGGTCTCCTCCACCGGGATGCTGGCTTACGACGGCGGTCACACGGCGGCCGGCGGGACCATGGCCTGGGTGGATCGCACCGGCAAGAAGACGGCAATTGGACCGTCAACCAACGTTTTCACGCGGTCGCTGTCGCCGGACGGCAAGCAAATCGCGTATAGCAACCTGGAAGGGGGCGCCGACGGCAGCATCTGGTTGCTGGATGTCGCGCGCGGCGTGCAATCCCGCTTCACCTTTCATTCCGGCGCCTCGTCCGATCCGGTCTGGTCGCCTGACGGCAAACAGATTGTCTACTCCCTGGACGTTCATTCGTTATACCTGAAGCGCGCCGACGGCGCAGGCGCTGAAGAACTACTACTTCCCGATGTCTTGAATGTGCGGGCCCAGGATTGGTCACGGGATGGAAAATTTCTGCTTTACCAACGCAGCGGCGCGAATACCGGCCAGGATTTATGGATATTGCCGATGGACGGGGCGCGTAAGCCCGTTCCCTATCTGCAAACGCCCTTCGATGAGTCCGACGGGCAGTTTTCCCCCGACGGACGTTGGATCGCGTATACATCGAACGAATCGGGAATGCCCCAAGTGTATGTGCAATCCGTGCCAGCCAGCGGAACGAAATTCCAAATTTCGAGCAGCGGCGGAAATCAGCCCCGGTGGCGCCGCGATGGCAAGGAACTGTTCTATATTTCGGGGGACAAGAAACTCATGGCCGTGCCGGTGAAGATCGGCGCCACCGTAGAAACAGAAACCCCCAAGCCGCTCTTTGACCTGGACAGCGTCTATGCACCCCTAATCGGCCGCTGGGCCTACGAGCCAACCGTGGATGGCCAGCGTTTCCTGACGCTCTCGTCCGAGGCTTCCAGTAATCCGATCACCCTGGTCCTCGACTGGCAAGCCGGCATCAAGCGCTGAGCAACCACTGCGCGCGATTCCGATACGATGAGAGCAAATGCACCGCCGTCAATTTTTGGCTTCTCTCGGCGCCACAACCGTGTACACCGCGCTGCGAGCCGCGGATAAGCCCGATTTCACGCTGCATATCGCGCCCCTTGAGTTCGAAATCGCACCGCGCAAAATGGTCAAGACCATCGGCTACAACGGTTCCATCCCCGGTCCACTCCTGCGCATGAAGGAAGGCCGGCCGGTAACCATCGAAGTGTTCAACGACACGGGCGAGCCCGATATCGTACACTGGCACGGATTGCATATCCCGCCGGAAGTGGACGGGGCCACCGAGGAAGGGACTCCGTTGATCCGCGCGCACCAATCGGCGCGCTATACCTTCACGCCGCGTCCCAGCGGCACCCGCTGGTATCACTCGCACGTCATGGCCGAACGGAATCTGAAGCGCGCCACCTATACCGGCCAGTTCGGATTTTTCTACATCGAACCGGCGAACGATCCGGGCAACTACGATCAAGAGGTTTTTCTCGCGCTCAAGGAATGGGATCCCTATTTTTCGAGCGCCGGCCCCGACGACGATTCCATCGACGTCGCCTACAATCTTTTTTCCATCAATGATCGCGCCTTTCCGCACGGCGGGCCGATTCGCGTGAAACAAGGCCAGCGCGTCCTGCTCCGCATTCTGAACGCCAGCGCGACCATCCATCGCAGAATCGCCGTCGCCGGACACAAGTTTCGCGTGGTCGCGATGGACGGCAATCCGGTGGCCGTGCCCAAGGAAGTGGGCGCGCTCGAGTTTGGCCCCGCCGAGCGGATTGACGCCGTCGTCGAAATGAATCAGCCCGGCGTGTGGATCTTGGGCGCCACCGACGATCATGACCGCGAGCACGGCATGGGAATCGCGATTGAATACGCCGGACAATCCGGCGAGCCGCGCTGGACCCCGCCCAGTGACGAGCGCTGGGATTACACGGTGTTTGGCGGCGCGGGCAAGCCTGGCGTGCCATCCACCGGCTTGGAGCGCGTGCCCCTGGTTTTCGAGAAGAAATTCGCCGGTCATCATTGGGTGGACAAGTGGACCATTAACGGCAAGGAGTTTCCGAAAACCGATCCCATTCGCGTGAAGCCCAACGGCCGGTACCGGTTGGTATTCGACAACCGCAGCAATGAAGCGCACCCGGTGCATCTGCACCGCCATACGTTCGAACTGGTGAGCGTGGCGGGCGTCCCGACGTCAGGTGTCTATAAAGATGTGGTCGTGGTGGCGCCCATGAGCCAAACCGAAGTGGAGCTGTTCGCGAACAATCCCGGCCTGACGCTGTTTCACTGCCATCAGCAGCTTCACATGGATTACGGGTTCATGACGCTGATGGAGTACGTCTGAAGGCCGCCGGCTTTAGTTGTCGAGCAATAGCGTGCGGATGACGGAGCGTCGACCGGAGCGCTCTATGGCATTCCAGCTATCGATCGCGCTCAGCGCGCTCGAA
>JASHQT010000517.1 GCA_030039005.1 Bryobacteraceae bacterium | reverse complement strand
CACGCCCGGATTCTACGACGAAATGCTCGCGGCCGATAAGCAGCTTCGGCCGCACTGGCGCGGGCTGGCCGAAACGCTCGGCTCGTTGACGCACCAGGGCCTGACGCGCCGCTGGCGCGAGGGCCAGCGCCTGATCCACGACAACGGGATCACCTACAACGTATACAGCGATCCGGAAAGCACCTCGCGTCCCTGGCCGCTCGATCCGCTGCCGTTGATGATGGACCCGGCCGAATGGAAACTCATCGAAGCTGCGGTGATCCAGCGCGCGACCTTATTCAACGCCATCCTGGCGGATCTCTACGGGCCGCAGCGCCTGCTGCGCGAGAAGATCATCCCCGCGGAGCTGGTGTTTCCGAATCCGGCTTTCCTGCGTCCCTGCTGGGGCATCGAACCTCCCGGCGGTACGTTCCTGCACATGTACGCCGCGGATCTCGCGCGCTCGCCCGATGGCCAATGGTGGGTGCTGGCCGATCGCACGCAAGCGCCTTCGGGCGCGGGGTACGCGCTCGAAAATCGCCTGGTCACCACGCGCGTGCTGCCGGATGTCTTTCGCGGCTCCCACGTGCGCCGCCTCGCGAATTTTTTCCAGAACTATCGCGACGCGCTGCAACGGCTGGTGCCTTCCAACCGCGAGAATCCGCGCATCGTGCTCCTCACGCCCGGCCCTTATAACGAAACGTATTTCGAGCACGCGTTTCTCGCCCGCTATCTCGGCTACACGCTGGTGGAGGGCGGCGACCTCACGGTGCGCGACAACCGCGTTTTTCTCAAGACGCTGGGCGGCCTGCTTCCGGTGGACGTGATCGTGCGAAGGCAGGACGATCAGTTCTGCGATCCGCTGGAGCTGCGGGCCGATTCCATGCTGGGCGTCCCCGCGCTGGTGCAGGCGGTGCGTTCGGGCAACATCGCCATCGCCAACGCGCTTGGGTCGGGCCTGGCCGAATCGCCTGCCTATGCCGCGTTTCTCCCGGGCCTCAGCCGTCTGCTGCTGAATGAAGATCTGAAAATCCCCACCGTCGCCACCTGGTGGTGTGGGCAAAAGGATCCGCTCGCCTACGTGCTCGATCATGTCGGCGAACTGGTGCTCAAACCCACGTTCCCGGGCACGCGCGGCGATCCCATCTTCGGCTCGGCGTTGAGCGGCAAGGAACGCGAAGCGCTACTCGACAAAGTGCGCGCCGAACCCGAACGCTACGTGGCGCAGGAGCGCGTCGCGCTTTCCACCGTGCCGGTTTGGGCGGATGGGCCACTCCATCCGCGGCACATGGTGGTGCGCGTCTACGCGGTGGCTTCGGGATCGAGCTACGCCGTGATGCCCGGCGGGCTCACGCGCGTTTCCACGTCGCTCGACAGCATGGTGGTCTCGATCCAGCGCGGCGGCGGCAGCAAGGACACGTGGGTATTGGGGGATGGTCCGGCGCCTCCATTCACGCTGCTGCGGCCGGCCACGCACCCGCTCGATGTCAGCCGCGCCACGTTCGATCTATCGAGCCGCGTCGCCGACAATCTGTTCTGGCTCGGCCGCTACACCGAACGCGTGGAAGCCGCGGTGCGGATCACGCGCGCCATCCTCGCGCGTTTCTTCCAGGAAGAGGATGCTTCGCGCGCCGCGGGCTTGAACGCCGGCCTCGAAATACTGGCCGCGCTCGGCTACGTGACCGGCGAAAAACCGGCCGCGGCCGAACAGGAAGTGCTGTCGATGATTTATGACCCGGCCTTCTCCAACGGCCTGGTCTGGAGCATCCATCAGGTGCGGCGCGTGGCGGCGCTGCTACGCGACCGCATTTCCGTGGACGCGTGGCTCATCTTGAACCAACTCGATCAGCAGTTTTCCGCGCACCCTCCGTCGGACGAATTTCGCATCAACGCCGCGCAGGACCGCTTGAACCACGCCATCGTCACGCTTTCGGCTTTCGGCGGTCTGGTGATGGAAAGCATGACGCGCGGCGACGGCTGGCGCTTCCTGGACATCGGCCGCCGCCTGGAGCGCGCCATCCAGATGGTGGAGCTGCTGCGCAACGGACTGCCTAAGGAATCGTTCGGCGGCGTCGGCGTGCTGGAAGCCATCCTCGAAATGGCCGACAGCTCCATCACCTATCGCTCGCGCTACCTGACTTCCGTGCAGGCGGACCTGGTCCTGGATCTTTTGCTCGTGGACGAAGCCAACCCGCGCGCCATTGCGTTTCAGCTTGCGCGGTTGCGCGAACATATCAGCGAACTGCCGGGCAGCAAAACCTCGATTCGCCGGCCGGCCGAGGAGCGCCTGGCGCTGTCGCTCCTCAATACAGTGCAGCTTGTGGATGTGCGGGAACTGGGGCGCTCGGGCAGCCGTGCCGCGGCCGAGGCTCGCGAAGGGCTGCTCGGCAAGCTGATTGCCGATCTGGGCCTGCTCTCGGAAACTTTGACCCGCGCCTACTTCAGCCACGCGGCGCAATCGCGGCGTCTGTGAGTCCCGGCCTGTAATCTTATGAAGCTGCTTGCGACGCACAAGACGCGCTACTGGTACTCGGGCCCAGTCGAGATGTGCCATACGGAAGTGCATCTCCACCCTCGCGCGAGCAAGCACCAGACCATTCTGGAATTCGCGCTCGATATCACGCCCACGCCCGATTCCACGCTCTCGCGCGAAGATTACTTCGGTAACGAAGTGACCTTTTTTTCGATCGCGGAGCCACACCGCGAGCTCATCGTCACGTCGCGGTGTCTGGCGAACGTGGAAGCGATCGCGCCGCCGGCGCTCGATCTTTCTCCGCCCTGGGAGCAAGTGCGCGAGGAAGTTTTGAAGGGAGCATCGCCCAGCGCCTTCGAGGCCTCGCAGTTCATCTTCGACTCGCCTTACGTGCCGGTGGGACCCACGTTCGCCGAATATGCGGCGGCATCGTTTCCCGCGGGGCGGCCGTTCTTAAGCGCGGTGGAAGACCTGTCGCGCCGGATCTTCACCGAGTTTCATTACGATCGCCGGGCGACGACCGTGGCGACTCCGGTGGAAGAAGTGCTGCGGTCACGCCGGGGCGTGTGCCAGGATTTCGCGCACTTGATGATCGCCTGCCTGCGATCGCTCAAGCTGCCGGCGCGCTATGTAAGCGGCTATGTTCGCAGCGGCGGCGATTTCGCGGGGGAAGAAGCATCGCACGCGTGGGTTTCGGCTTGGTGTCCGGTGTTCGGCTGGCAGGATTTCGATCCGACGAACAACGTGATGCCGCGGGGCGAGCATTTCACGGTGGCCTGGGGCCGCGATTACTCCGACGTAACGCCGGTGAAGGGCGTGGCGCTGGGCGGCGGCGAGCAGGTGATCAGCGTTTCGGTGGAAGTAGCGCCCGAGGTGGCTGCGCCGGGCGCAAGGGACTAGCTCACCAGGCCGCTCAGCGACATGGTTTCGCTGTTGGCCAGAACCTGGTCGATATCCAGCAACATTTTCACGTTGCCTTTCACCTTGGCCATACCGAGCAGATAAGGCGTGGCGACGTCCTCGCCAAAATCGGGTGTGTCTTCGATCTCGTTGGCGGCCAGGTTCAGCACTTCCGAGACTTCATCTACGATGATGCCCGTTTGCACCGCCACTCCGCTGTGCTGCGTCTGCACCACGATGATGCAAGTGCGTTGCGTGTATTCGCGTTCTTCCAGGCCGAACTTCAACCGCAGATCCACCACCGGGATTACCTTCCCGCGCAGGTTGATCACGCCTTTGACATAACCCGGCATTTGCGGCACGGAAGTGATGTCCTGGATCCCGACAATTTCGCGAACCTTTAATACTTGGATGGCGAAGTCTTCCTTGCCCAGTCGAAATGACAGATATTTTCCGGCTCTCTGTTCGGCTTTGGCTGATGCGTTGGACGCTGCGTTCGATTCAGTAATATTCGGTGCTGTGGAAGTCACGGCGGCTCCTGAGGTTGCCCTCACTTTGCTCATCGGTCCGGGCGAGGAAACCTTGAATGGCGCGGGGGCCAGTCGCGTTCACACTTACTTAACCCGTGACGGTGCCAGCTTGAGAATGCAAGCCCATTGCCCGCCAAGTAAATTACTGGCGGTACATCCTAACGAAACATGGCGCTGTAGCCGAGCTGCTGTTTGACGAAGTCGCGCGGGTAGGAGATCCCTACTTTTTCGATTTTTCCCGCGGAATCGAAGCTGGCGGTCAGCTCGGGATTAATGCCGGCCCAGTACGTGGGAATATTCAGCTTGCCGTAGCGCTCGATCACTTGATCGCGCAGCTTGGGGTCGAAGTGCACAGCGTATTTGTCGGTCAAAGCCTGGATTGCGTTGTAATCGCCTTCGGCTTTGATGCGCATCAGCTCGGCCAAAAGCTGACCCACGCCCTGCCGCATCTTCGCGAAATCGCGAATCTCGTAATATGTTTTCCCGTTGCGCTGAACTTCGGCGATCGCATCGGTTTTATCGCGGATGTAGTTCACGATCAACTGCCGGTCGCGCTCGTGGTCTTCTTCAATCGTGTCGCCCTTGGGGATGCGGCGGAGCTGTGTGATGGCGACGCGCACCGCGTCATAGTACATCACTTTGGCTACATCCAGATTGGGGATCAGCCCAAGCTCGCGCACTTTGGGATCCCAGACGCTCCACAAAGCCATCAAGTCCGCGCGAGCTTCTTCGAGCGTCGAAAAATACTGCTTCAGGTAAAAGGCCGGATCGCGGGTCAGCTTGGGATCCATTTTGCCGGAGCCGTGCCCGATGATTTCGTGCAGGCCGGTCATCAGATCTTCGGCTTGATCGCCATACTTTTTGCCAAGCGCGATTTCTTCCGGCGTGGCGGCGAACTCTTCGAGCGGCGCATCGCCGGTGGCGTGGGACAGGGCGCGAGAGCTGCCGGTGAACAGAAAGCTCTTGCTGCCATATTTTTCGTGGATCTCGTCTTCGTTGGGAAGATTGTCGCCGACGGTTGTTACGTGAAAGTCGCCGGTTTCGATCAGCGTCTCGACGGCTTTGGCCACGGGCGGCTTGACGCCCTGTTTGCGATATTGCGGCGCCCACGGGGCATGGTCTTCGAAATACTGCGCGTTGGCCGCGATCTTGCGCATCATCGCTTGCATCGGCGCGTCATCCACGGTGACGAAGCTCTGGGAGCTGCCCTTGGCGCCGCGCGCGTCGCGATAGACTTCGATAAAGCCGTTGGCGAAATCCACCGTCGCGTTGTTGGCGACCCAATCGATGTCGAACTGCAGCCAGTCCTTGTAGTCGCCGGTCTGGTAGTAGCGAATCAGGTCGCGAATGGCTTTGGCTTGACCGGGTTCGGCGAGTTCGGCCGCTCTCTCCAGATACGAATTGGCTTTGGCAAGATATTCGGCATACACGCCCGGTGGCACGCGATGGTCGGGCGTGCCGGCACGGTACACCTGTTCTTGGAGGCGTCCGTTCCCTTTCACCAAGCGCGAGTTGAGCGGAAAGTGTTCAGTGAAATTTTTCAGATCGGCGAGCGTGACTCCCGAATAGAAGTTGTTGGCGCTGGCTTGCAAAATGTCCAGACCGCCGCGCGGGCTTTTCGCGGTGGTGAGCGGTTCAAAATTCGGATCAAATAACGAGGGCTTCAGCTCTTCAATCTCTTTCTCGAATGAGGCGCCGGTGAATCCGGAACCGCCGTGGTCGAGCGCGGCGAGTCCGGCAGCGCGCAGTTGGTCAAAAGTAAAATCGGGCAGGAATTTCTGCGCGGTGGTCTCGTTGTGGTTGCCGCGATTGGCCCAGAACAGCTTGGTGAACGCCAGGATCTTCGCGTAAGACGCCCTATCGACTCCTTCCGGGTGCGCGACGATCAACTCCAGCACGCGCTTCTGGCGCAAACCGAATCGCGACATTTGATCGAAAATGATGGGATTGATCGCGATGGAGGCCTCGGACAGCCAGTAGGCCAGCGCTTGCCGGCGCGCATCGAGCTGGCGGAAACTGCCGGCTTCGAGCTGGACGAAACCGGTGGAAGCCACGCGGTCTACACGCGCCTCGGCGACGTCTCCCACCCGCGCCTGGCCCCAGGCGATCGCATTCAGCGACAGCAGAACGGCGAAGGCCGTAGGGAATCTCATACCACCAATTACCAATATACGAAGGCTTCTTCCTCGCAAAACAATACAAGAGGCGGGCCGCCGCTGGAGATACTCTGCGCGTGGGCAATCACTTCCCTACCCCCATCGGATCCCATGATGGACTGAAGTTCGTCCATGGAGGAAAAGTATACTTCGGCGATTCGGTAGGCTGCGATCTTGCCTTGCGGCGAACCGGTGACCTTGGTCAAAACCAGCCGCGTCAGCCCTTTGAGCTTGCTCTCCACCAGAGGCACGTGTTCTTCCAAGTAGGATCTTTCAAACGCCGGCTCGTCGTGAGGCCGTGGGTAAATGATTACCACCTTCACACCGTGAGTGCCCATGGAAAGGAATCACCCACATCTTAGCATTTGGACGAATTCGCTCCAGGCTTGGAGGAGTTGGTTGGCAGGAAACAGGCCGATGGGCCGCGTTACTAAATGCGACCCATCAGAATGAGGATGATCACAATTAACAATATGAGGCCTAGACCGCCGCTGGGATAATAGCCCCAACCCACGCTGTATGGCCACGCCGGAAGAAGGCCGAGCAGAACGACGATCAAGACAATTAGCAGAACGAGCCGCATGAGGGTTCCTCAGGCGACAGAGCTATGAACCGCCGCGGCAACCGGCTCGCCGAATTGGAACGCTCCGAGGGGATTCAACACCGCATCCAGCCGGTGCGCGCGCTGCTGCATTTCGGCGAGCTGCCGTAGAAACTGCATGCGCAGTTGCGGCTTGGACTTGAGTCGCGGGTACATCTTCTGCAGGGCTTTCTCACTCCTGCGCAGCTCCACGAGCTCGGTGATCAAAGCGCTCTCGAACTCATCGCGAGGCTCTATCATTTTCTTCAAGGTTTCCATCTAGTGACCTCCAAAAAGCTGCCGAGCGCTTGCTACCGGCTTGCGCGGCGCTGCGATGAGTGGAGCAATTGCTCTGCCAATGCAAGCACAGACTTGAAAGGTCTTGAGGATGAGTTGGTTACGCAGGCGACCTGGCGATGATGAGGTGTCGACCCGCGGTCGGCGCGAGGTATTTACTTCCGTCCACCTGTCAATTTCTGCGAAGAATCCCGCAGCTTCAGTAAAAAGGTGCGAACTTTACACTGTCAATGCGCGGAGCGAATCGGCATAAGGCGGCCGTGCTACGCCGCGCTCGGTGACGATCGCGGTGACGTAGCGATTCGGCGTAACGTCGAACGCCGGATTCGCAACGGCCGTGCCTTCGGGCGCCACGGGGACACCGTGCACGTGCGTAACTTCGGCGGCGGCGCGCTGCTCGATGGGGATCTGGTCGCCCGAGGCCAGGCCCAGATCGAGCGTGGAAATAGGCGCGGCCACGTAGAAAGGTACATTGTTCTCCTTAGCCAGAACCGCAACGGAGTAGGTGCCAATTTTATTGGCCACGTCGCCGTTCGCCGCGATGCGGTCCGCGCCGACGATGACGCAGCCGATGCGGCCCGAGTGCAGGAAATAGCCGGCCATGTTGTCGGTGATGAGCGTGGCGGGAATGTGGTCGTGCTGCAGCTCCCAGATGGTGAGGCGCGCGCCTTGGAGAAATGGGCGGGTCTCATCGGCAAATACGTCGATCTTCTTGCCGGAGGCAACAGCGGCGCGAATGACGCCGAGCGCGGTGCCATAGCCGGCGGTGGCCAACGCTCCGGCGTTGCAGTGCGTCAGCACGGTTTTGCCGTCGGGGATCAAGGGAGCACCGTTTTTTCCGATGCATTCGTTGATCGCGATATCTTCGAGACGCATCTGGATGGCTTCGGCGGTGAGCTTTTCGCGAATTTCCGAAAGCTCGCGGCCGGCGATCGCTTCGTACACGCGGCGCATACGCTCGATGGCCCAGAAGAGATTCACCGCCGTGGGGCGCGTGCGGCGGATGGTCTCGCAGATTTCGTCGAATTGCGCTTCAGACGCTGCTTGCCGCATCCCCAGCGCGATGCCCATGGCCGCCGCGACGCCGATGGCGGGGGCACCGCGGATCACCATGGATCGAATGGCTTCGGCGACCTCGCGATAATCGGTGCAGGTGACGTAAACTTCCTCGCGCGGCAGCCGGGTCTGATCGATCATCACTACGCCCGAATCGGTCCACTGAATGGTTTCAATCATGGTCTGGTCTCAATCATGACCGGTTTCCATCATAGGGCGCGCGACTGAGCGAGGAACGCGACGAATTGCGTGAGGTTGAAGGTAGCGTGCATACAGGCGGACGTAACGGTGGATTGCGTTTTGTATTTGGCCCAGCCGAGCACGCACCCGACGAGCGAGATCAGCGCCATATATTGCCAGGACCATCGATATTCGTAGCCGTGGATGCTTCCGAAGATCACGCCGGTGAGGACAATGCCGGCGGCGGCGCCGAGGCTGCGAATCAGCAGTGGCATCAGGAAGCCGCGGAAAGCTAGCTCTTCAGCGAAGGGCCCCAGGATCACCACCACCAGGCCCAGCAGGATGACGGTAGCGCGGGAGCTGAGCATTTGTTCAAACGGCAGCTCGATATTCGGCGTGCGTAGAGCGGAACCGAGCACACCGACGCCGAGTGCCAGGACAGGGCCGGCCAAAACGGCTCCAGACATCACGCTGAAGGCGACCGGGCGCCAGCCGAGCGATCGCCAGAACGGCCGATCGTAGCGGATGCGGAACAGCGCCGCCAGCGATCCGAACGCGAGAAAATACCAGGCACTTTGGACCAGCAGTAACTGCACCGGCATCGAGATGGGGATCAAAATTCTGGCGGCGCGGACCAGCAGAACAGCCACCAGGATGGAAGCGAGCGCCAAACCGAGGAAGAAGAAAAAATCCGAATAGTCGAAGAACGGGGATCGGGGGCAGGGAATCGGGGGCGCGGGGCTGGGCGAGAGATCGAGCGGGTTGCCCGATGGTTCGCTCGATGGCTCGATGGGCGTCATGCGGAACGCTCGATTAATGCCGCGGCGAGGAGCGGGATCATGATTTCATGATGACCGGTGATGGAGTAGCCGTGCCCGCCGGAGCGCGCGTGCGGGCGCTCGACGACGTTCACCTTGGGGCGGTAGTGCTGGAGGAAATCGAAATTCACAGTGGTGAAGTTGGCGAGCGGATGGCCGAGATTGCGGACCACGGAGACGGCTTTCAAAAAAACTTCGGGCAGAACGACGGCGGAGCCGACATTCAGGTAGACGCCGCCATCGTGGATCTCTTTCACCAGGGAGCATAGCAGGCGGAAGTCGTGATGCGTGGCGCGGCCGAGCGCGTCGCCCATGGCAGTGGGGTGCGTGTGCGGAGTATCGGTGCCGATGGCGACGTGGACGGTGACCGGCGTGGAGTTGCGATAGGTTTCGCAAAGCAGGCTGGAGGATGCGAAGCGCGGATCGGCGATTTTCTCCAGATGCTTTCCTAACGATTCGCCAAAGCCGGTCTCGCAAGCGAGCGCGGCGTTAAGTTCTCGACCGGTTTCCTCGGCCGCCCCGAAACTGCCGTCCGGAAGCACGGCCTCCACGTCTTCGCTGGTGTGTCCGGCGAGGGCGATCTCGAAATCGTGGATGGCGGCCGCGCCGTTCAATGCAAACGCGGTCGCATATCCACGGTGCATGAGATCGATCAGAATCGGAGCGAGCCCGCACTTGATGACGTGTCCGCCGAGTCCCCAGAGGATCATCTTTTGGCCGTCGCGCGCGGCTACGAGAGCATCGACGACGGAGCGAAAAGAATCGGCAGCCAGGATACGGGGAAGCGAACCGAGCAGCGCGGAAACGCCGCCGCCCGAATATGGTTTGGCAAAATGTTCGAGGCGGACCTTGCCGCCGCGCGCCTGGAGCGAAACGGTCTTAAGGCCCAAGAAGCTCAAGGGCTCGTAACCGTACTTGCTCATGCGACCTTGCCGGAGTGCAGCGCCTTTTCGAGCGCATGAGCGGTGTGGCTTTTCTTGAAGCGCAGGATCTGCTCGGGTGTGCCTGTGGCGACCACGTTGCCGCCGCGCTCGCCGCCTTCCGGGCCCATGTCGATGATCCAGTCGGCCGATTTGATCACATCGAGCTGGTGTTCAATCACAATGACAGTATTGCCCAGATCGACCAGACGCTGGAGAACATCGAGCAGGCGCTTCACGTCTTCGAAATGCAGGCCGGTGGTGGGTTCGTCCAGGATGTAAACGGTGCGGCCGGTCTGGCGCTTGCTTAGCTCGCGCGCGAGCTTGATGCGCTGGGCTTCGCCGCCCGAGAGGGTCGTCGAAGATTGGCCCAGGTGAATGTAGCCCAAGCCCACGTC
>JASHQT010000516.1 GCA_030039005.1 Bryobacteraceae bacterium | reverse complement strand
GCGACGAAGTTGGGGTGGTAGCGCTGGTACAGAAAATAATGCGCGCTCTCTTCGTACACCGCGAGGTCGGCGGCGTGGATGTCGGATGCTGCCGCGAGGCGATTCGGCAAGACCTCCATCAAAGGCACAAGTTTCTTGTAAATGGCGCCAACGTTGGGAGGTTCGGCATCCGGATCGGAAACAGATGCGCTCCACACCGGGCCGCCGGGCACGAATTCCCGGCCGAGAGCCGTTTTCTCGAGCGTGATTCGCTCGGTGAGGAAATGGTTTCCGTAGCCTAGGCTGGCGACCGAGGACAGGAAATGCCGTTCCTGTTTCGAGAAGATCGACATACATCTAGTGTACTGCCATGTACACCCAGTGTATGTTACAGGCTCCAAACTACAGCGTAATTCATTGAAACTACAGGGGAAATCCCTGGGCTATTGCGTGCCCATGATAGGGCATGACATCGAACAACCAAACCAGCGGTTACGCGAGGCTCTTGCGCGATGGCGGCTTCCAATCTTTCCTGTGGACTCAATTTCTCGCCGCGTTCAACGACAACATTTACAAGATGATTGTTTCGGTGGGCGCAGTGGAACTCGCCGCGAACCAATTGTTGGGATCCCGGTATCTGGCCATCGCCGGCGCGGTCTTCGTGCTGCCGTTCCTGCTGTTCGCGGGCTATGCCGGCCAGCTTGCCGATCGCTTCAGCAAGACGCGCGTCCTGCAAATCACAAAGGCGTTTGAGATCGCGATCATGGGCGTGGGCATGATGGCCCTTTACGCGCGCAGCATCCACCTGTTGCTGGTGGTGCTGTTCCTGCTCGCCGCGCAGGCCAACTTCTTCAGCCCGGCGAAATACGGCATTCTTCCTGAGGTGCTCCCCGAGTCGCAATTAGCGCGCGCCAACGGCCTGCTCGAATTGACGACGTTCGCCGCGATCGTTCTTGGCGCCAGCGCCGGCTCGTTCTTGTTCGCGCGCTGGAAAGGAGATTCGTTGACGCTCGGGGCGGTGCTGCTGGCCATCGCGATCCTTGGATCGCTCGCGAGCCTGTTCATTCCGAAGGTCCCTGCATCCGGTTCACGCTTGCCGATGCGATGGAACCCGTTCGATGAGATCTGGACCGGTGTCAAGCGCATTTATCGCGACCGGCCGTTGCGGCTCACAGTCGCAGGCATCTCCTACTTCTGGTTTGCCGGCGCGCTTTTCCAGATGACGGTCATCCTGATCGGCAGCGAAGGGCTGCGTCTTGCCGAGGTAGGAACTGGATTACTGGTGACGGCGCTCGCCGTGGGAATCGGCGCCGGCAGCATCGCCGCGGGATGGCTCTCGGGCGATGCGGTGGAGCTGGGGTTGGTGCCCTGCGGCGCCGGCGCGCTGGGTCTCTGCTCGATCGCCCTGGGAGGCGCCCATTCGTTTGAAGGCAGCCTCGTGTGGCTCGCGGGCGCGGGGTTCGCGGGCGGGCTATTCATTGTCCCGCTGAACGCGTTTTTGCAGGAACGCGCGGAGCCCGAAGAGAAAGGGCGCTTGCTTGCGACCAACAATTTCGTAAACATGATCGGCGTCGTGCTGGCATCGGGCGCGCTTTATCTTTTTCACGACCTATTGCACTGGACGCCGCCGCACATCGTTGGCGCTCTCGGCGTGGCGACTTTGGCCGCGACCATTTACATCGCGTGGCTGGTTCCCGCGCCGCTGGTTCGGCTGGCCGTGCGCACGCTCGCGCATCTGTTTTTCAAGATTCGCATCGTGGGAGCCGGCAACATCCCGAAGAACGGCGGCGCGCTCCTTGTTTCGAATCATGTTTCGTACGCCGACGCTGTGTTGATCGGCTGCGCCACCGAGCGATTCATTCGTTTTCTGATGTGGCAACCGCTGTACGAAAACAAGTGGCTGAACCCGATCTGCAGACTGTTTCAGACCATTCCGATTCCACAGCATTCCAGGGAATCCCTGCGGGGGCTGCGGCAGGCCAGAATCGAACTTGAAAACGGTATGGCGGTTTGTATCTTTCCGGAGGGGGAATTGACCCGCACCGCGCATGTGAAACCGTTCGAGCGCGGCGTGGACATGATCACGCGCGGCCTGGATTCGACGCCGGTGATTCCGATTTATCTCGACGGGCTGTGGGGCCATGCACTCAGCTTGAAAGGCGGCCGTCCATTCGCATCCCGGCTCACCCTGCGGCATAAGGTCACGATTTACATCGGCGAACCGATGACCGGCGACATCAGCGCGGAGCGGCTGCACCAGCGCGTTCTCGAACTCGGGACGCAGGCCGCCGAATCCATGAAGGGCGCCGATGCTACGCTGTCCCATCGGTTCGTTGCTGCCGCGAAGAGCAACTGGAGTACAACCGCGATCGCCGATTCCACGGGCAAACAGCTCACGTTCGGACAAACGCTGACCGCTGCGTTGCTGCTCAAGAAATGGATTCGCGCCAACTGCGCGGCGTCCCAATGCGTGGGATTGCTGCTTCCTTCGTCCGCGGGAGGGGCGCTCGCCAATCTCGGTGTGACGCTCGCCGGAAAGGCAGCAGTGAACCTCAACTTCACCGCCGGCGCCGAAGCGATGGCGCATGCGATCGAGAAGTGTGAAATCACAACGGTTCTCACGTCGCGTGCGTTCCTGGACAAGGCGAAGCTCGCGGCGCCGGAGGGAGCCGTGTTCGTCGAGGATTTGTTCGCTCGCGTAAGCGGGCTTTCGAAGGCGATGGCGAGGATCGCGGCGCGTTTCCTTCCAACCCGGGTTCTCGCGGGCGGCGCGCGCCCGGACGACTTGGCCGCCGTGATCTTCTCAAGCGGCAGCACCGGCAATCCGAAGGGCGTGATGCTTTCCCACTGGAACCTGGTTTCGAACGCCGATGCGACCGCGCAGGTCTTTTCAGTCGACCACGCGGACTGCATGCTCGGCGTACTGCCGTTCTTCCATTCCTTCGGATACACGTATACGCTGTGGTTCCCGCTGCTGAACGGGATGAAGGCGGTCTATCACACGAATCCGACCGATGCGAAGGCGATCGGCGAACTGGCCAGCGCTCATCATCCCACACTGTTTCTTTCGACACCCACCTTCTGCCTCGCCTACCTCCGCAAATGTACTCGCGAACAGCTCGCGAGCATCCGTTATCTGCTGGTGGGCGCGGAGAAACTTCGCCCCGCTCTGGCGAAATCCTTCGAAGAGAAGTTCGGGATCACGCTGCTCGAAGGCTATGGCTGCACGGAGATGGGGCCAGTGGTTTCGGTCAACGTCGCAAACGCTATTAAATCCGCGCAAAAACCCGGTTCGGCGGGACGGCCTTTGCCGCATGTGTCGCTGCGCGTTGTCGATCCGGAAACGCTCGAGCCCGTGGGCGTGGGCCAAACCGGATTACTGCTGGTGAACGGCCCCAGCCGCATGATGGGCTACATGGGTGATCCGGAGCGCACCGCACAGTCGCTGATGGACGGCTACTATTCGACTGGCGATCTCGCGTACGTCGATGCGGACGGCTTCCTGCGGATCGTCGATCGCCTGGCGCGCTTCAGCAAGATCGCCGGAGAGATGGTCCCGCACCTGAAGATCGAGGAGGCGGTTCACGAGGTCCTGGGCGATCAACCCTGCGCCGTGGTCGGCATTCCGGATGAGCAGCGGGGTGAGCGCCTGGCGCTGCTCTATACGCAAGCGGAGATCACACCAGCGCAGTTGTGGCAGCGGCTCTCATCGACTGATCTTCCTCGTCTTTGGGTTCCCAAGCGCGAGAACATTTACGCGATCGATGCCATCCCCACTCTCGGCACCGGCAAGCTGGATTTGCGGGGCGCGACGGCAAAAGCGCTGGAATTGTCCAAAGCTTCGCAAGCAGAAGCGGAGGAGGAGGCAGTCCATGCAAATTGATCTGGAGAGCGCGCTGGCGCTGCGGCACCGCATCGTGGCCGCTGCCGTTGTAACGGCGGCTTTCTTCCTTTTCACGCCGCCGATTGTGCAGGACCAGAGCTATCATGCTTTCGCCGATGGTCGAACGATTTGGGGGATTCCGAACTTTTGGAATGTCGTTTCCAATTTGCCATTCGCCATCGTCGGACTGCTGGGGCTATGGAACCTTCGCGGCGCGGCGGATCGCGTTTTGTTCGCAGGCGTTCTGCTGATCTCGATCGGGTCGAGCTACTACCATTTGGCCCCGAGCGATTCACGCCTGGCCTGGGACCGTCTGCCGATGACGGTTGTTTTTATGTCCATCCTGACCTGTGTCTTAACCGGAGAAAATAATTCCCGAATTCGGACTCGGGTACTTGCGATGTTGGTGGCGTTTGGAATTGCGAGCGTGGTGTGGTGGAGGTGGACGGGAGATCTCCGCCCCTACGTGTTGGTGCAATTTGGGTCTCTGCTGCTGTTGGTTGCTGCGTTGCGTTTCGTTCGCGGCGGCGGACTTCTGGCGCCTGTGGTCGTGTTCTACGCATTGGCCAAGGCGGCCGAGTTCTGGGACTACGATATTTTCGCGGCCGCGCCGCTGAGCGGCCATACCGCGAAGCACGTACTTTCGGGCCTCGCGACCTATTTCATCTATCGATGGCGTATGAGTGTCGCGATTCCCGGTGCTGCCCACAGTAAAGTTCCCGCCGGGCCAGAGCCGATTCATCTGTAAAGGAGAAAAAT
>JASHQT010000515.1 GCA_030039005.1 Bryobacteraceae bacterium | reverse complement strand
CGCGCTGGTCGCTCATATCGGCCATGATTCTTCAGGTTTTAGCGCCGCGGCCAAAGAAAATTCGCTGCAATTTCAATGAGTTCGGGGGTGGGGAGAATTACGCTCGGGTGCGCAAATTGGCGCACGGGATTTGGCGCGGGCGGGATTTTGGCGCCTCCTCAGCATTCGCAGCCGGGGCGTTTGTGGAGTGATATGATCGACCGCATGGACACTGGAAACGCGGGTTCGGCGGCGGGTAACAATGAAGAGCATGATGGTTACGAACTCACGGTGTGGATGGTAGCTATCATTGTGTGGCTCGACGAAGCGCTGCTCATCTTCCGGCTTTGGCGTGGGCATGGCGCCGGCTCGGTGGATCAATGTGTGCTGCCGGTATTTCACTTGGTCCCGTGGTTACTGGGAATGATTTCGGTCCGAAAAATCCGTCGCGCTTATGCGGAAGGACGAATTAATTGGGCGGCGGTTTCGCTGAGCTGCAATCCGATACTGATGATTCTTTTGGTCGCATACGGCATGCTGCTGCGATCCTAGGTTGCGCTGCCCCGCCGGGGCCGGCGGACGGCGCGGATTTTGCCGCTCTTTCCGCCGCCGCAATAGAACCGGTCGCGGCCGTCGGATTCCAGGCCTGAGACCATGGTTCCAGCCGGCATCGCGATCCGCTCCAGCACCTCGCCGGTTTCGGGATCCACACGCCGCAAATCGCTTTCCCCGCCTTCCCCTCCCGCGCCTTCCAATGTCCCGTGCCACAGCTCCCCATCCACCCAGGTGACGCCGGTCACAAAGCGGTTGGACTCGATGGTGCGGACAATCGCGCCGGTCTCGGGATCCACTTGATAGATTTTCCGGTTCCGATATTGCCCGACCCAGAGGCTGCCCTCGGCCCACGCCAGACCGGAGTCGCTGCCGCCGCCGGGCGCCGGGATGGTGGAGAGCACACGGCCGCTCGCCGGATCGATCTTCTGGATGCGATTTTCGGCGATCTGAAACAGGTGCCGGCCATCGAAGGCGGTGCCCGCATGAGCGGCGACTTCGATGGATCGCAGGGTCTCGCCGCTCGCGGGATCGAAGGCGTGGAGCTTGCCTCCGGAAGCGAACCAGACGCGTTCGCCGTCATAAGTGACTCCGTGGATGGGGCTCGAGTCCGGAAAGGGTCCGTATTCGCGGAGGATCTCGGCGGTTGCGGCGGATGCGGCGGATGCGGCAGAGGTTCGGCTCATGGCTTTATCCTAGTCGATCGGCAGCGGAGCGGGGAGTAACAAAGCGGTCGTGAATCCCGTGGGTCCGAAGACGGGTGGAGTCATCCAGCGGCGAGCGCGGGCGCGGCCGATGGACTGAACTGTTCCGGCTGCGGCGAGCGAGTCCAGCGCACGTTGCACGGTACGTTGACTGGTTCCGAGCGCGAGGGCGAGGGCCGAGCTAGACCAGGACTCGCCGTCGGCCAGGAAGGCGAGTACGGCGGCATGCTCTTCGGCATGCTCATCATGGATCGGCCGGGCCAGAACAGCGACAGTGAGGGAGTGGCGGGGCGACAGGGCAAAGCCTCGCTGGGTGGCATTGATGACGGCCAGCGATCGAAGGGCGCGGCGGAGGCGACCGATTTCGACGCGCAGGCGCGCGCGATGCGATTCATCGGCGAGCTTGGCGCCGAAGGCACGAGCCAGAAGGACGTCCCTGGGCACGTCGCGCGGCCAGGCCTCGGCCAGCGCGCGGGCGAGCGCGAACAGCACGGGACGGCTGGCGAGCGAGACGACCGCGGGCGCCTGACGCACGACGTAACGGCAGGCGTCCACGAGGAGTGCATTCGAGTGGAGCAACGCTTCCACTTCTTCGAGCAGTAACCGCCGTTCCTCGCCGGTTACAATGAGGCGCGCCGCCGGCGCATTCAGAACGCTCGATGCGTTCTCGACTTCGGCCAGCAGCCCGGGGATGTGGGCGTCAAGGGCGGCACGTTGGGCGCGGGCAAGGGCCGCGCGGGCCGCTTTCGTTCGAATGCGCCGGATCGCGATCCCGGCGATGACGAGCTCGTAGGCTGCTCTCCAGGCGGGCGGGAGGGGCGCCGGGTCAAAGTCGGCCAGCATGCGTTCGGCTTCATCCAGGCGGCCGATGAGAAGCAGGCGGCGGATTTGGATGCAGCGCGCATAGGCGCCATTCAAGCGGTCGCGGTGCTGTTCCAGCGTCGCGCGTGCGGCGTCGAGGGCCTTCGCGGGCCAGCCCAGGTCGCGCGAAGCCAGCGCGATTTCAGCTTCGGCGACGACGCACCTTGCCCGGGCCACGGCTTCCCTGGGGCCGAAGCCGCGCGCGGCGCCGCGCAGGAGCGCCCTAGCGCGAACGAGATCGCCGAGCTGCGCCATGGCGATGCCGCGCAGCGCGAGAGCGGGCGGGTCGTCGCGCAGCGCGACTCGCTTCAAGGCACCGAGGGGATCACCGGCGGCAAGCGCACCAGCCGCGGCCGTGATTAACGAGTCCACCGAAATCCCGCCACACTTGTCACTCCCGGCATTTCGACATTCGGAGTTAAGTTTATCTCGTGAGCAGCGCGGAACATGAAAGACCGAAGACGCTGGGGCCGATTTTTATAGGCCGATGGACGCCCCGGATCTTATTTTCGCTCGAAGAACGGCCGCACCGGCACGCGGAGTTGCGCCGACGGGTCGGCGACGTTTCCCAGCGCATGCTGACCAGAACGCTGCGCAGCCTGGAATCCACGGGATTGATCGCCAGGCGCGCCACGAGGTCGCGCGCCAAGGCCCGCGAGTATTCCTTGACGAAGCTCGGACGAACCATCATCGTTCCACTTCGGGGCATGTGCCGCTGGGCGAAACGCCATCGCAAACAGGTAAGCGGCGAGGTGAAGTAGGCACCTGTATGTTCCCAATTGCGTCCATCCCACAGGCAGTGGCAAGCTGATCGGTCGGACGGGTGTTGGTGCACACAATTTTAGAAGCTCAAAGGAGGGCTTATGTGTCCAGTATGTATCGCTAATGCAGCAGTGGTGGTCGCCGGCGCAGGATCCACGGGAGGAGTTCTCGCGGTGTGCATCGGCAAGTTGAAAAAAGTTTTTCAGACCAACGGTTTTCAGACAAACAAGGAGAAATAACATGGCAACCAGCAAAGAACATCTCGCAATGAAAAGACCCCCGGTGGTGTCGCGCCAAGAGTGGGAGACCGCGCGCGGCCAAATGCTGGCGAAGGAAAAAGCTGTCACGAAGGCGCGTGATGCGCTGGCCGCCGAACGCAGGCGGATGCCGTGGATGGCCGTCGAAAAGGCGTACGTTTTCGAGGGACCGAAAGGTAAGGTAGGGCTGCTCGATCTGTTCGAAGGCCGCCCGCAGTTGATCATCTATCGCGCGTTCTTCGAGCCCGGGGTATTCGGCTGGCCTGATCACGCCTGCCGGGGCTGCTCGCTGGGCGCCGATCAGGTGGGCAACCTGGCTCATCTGAACGCCCGCGGCACCACGCTCGTGTACGCATCCCGCGCGCCGCAGGCCGACATCGAGCGCCTGAGGGCGCGCATGGGGTGGAAGATGCCGTGGTACACCATCACCGACACCTTCGACAAGGACTTCGGCGTCGACGAATGGCACGGCCACAACGTGTTCTTCCGCGATGGCGACAAGGTGTACCGCACATATTTCATCAACAGCCGCGGCGACGAGGCGATGGGCAGCGTCTGGAGCTATCTGGATGCCACACCGCTCGGCCGCCAGGAGACGTGGGAGTATTCGCCGGAGGGTTACCCGCAGAGCGCGCCGTACCAGTGGTGGAACTGGCACGACACCTACGGCAAAGAGGCCACGCCCGACCAGAAGTGGGTGGATATCGTCACAGATCCTCAAGAAGCCGCGCGCAAGCGCGCCGCGGAAGAGAAAGCATGAGCGAGGAGTTGGGCGCACCCAAATTAGTCGATCGGGGCACGTTCCATGCCGAGCTGGATGCGCTCCGGATTCGCGAGAAGGCGCATACGCACGAGGGCGACGCGATCGCCGCCGCCCGCCGGCGTCTACCGATGGTGGAAGTAGACGGCGCCATACCGCTGATTAGCGAACGTGGCGCCGTGACATTATTGGACGCGTTTGAGGGCCGCCGGCAATTGATCGCCTACTACTTTATGTGGCACACCGGGCATCCTGCGCCGGAGCAGTGCGAAGGGTGCACGTGGGTGACCACGCAGGTTCGCGAGCTGTCGTATATTCATTCGCGCGATGTCACCTTCGCCGTGTTTTGCCAGGGTCCTTACGCAGAGAGCGCGCGGTACCGCGAGTTCATGGGCTGGGAGGCGCCGTGGTATTCGGCGCACGGCTCGCTCGAGATGCTGCTCGCGGGACGCCGGATCGGTAGGATGCACGTCGTGTGCTACCTGCGGCAAGGATCCAAAGTGTTCGAGACGTATTGGACGACGGCGCGCGGCGTTGAGGTGATGGATAACAATTATCACTTGCTCGATTTGACCGTGTACGGCCGGCAGGAGACGTGGGAGGACTCGCCGGCCGGATGGCCGCAACCCTGCACCTACACGCGGACGAGGAGCGGTCCGCCTGTTTGGGAGCCGGTGTGGCCGGGTGGGCGCCCTATTGCACAGTGGCCTCGGTTGGAGGCGGGGCATTCGGACGATTTGGGAACGGGTGGACAGTAGAGGTGTAGCCAAGCTTGAGGCCAGCGTGCTCTCCGACGTAATAATGAGGATTGCCATTGGAGTTTGAGTGGTGCTCGCCACGTTTTTGAGGCCGCTGAAGGCC
>JASHQT010000514.1 GCA_030039005.1 Bryobacteraceae bacterium | reverse complement strand
AAAGCAGGCGTGGAGGCAGCGAAGAAGCTGGATAGGATTGTGGCAGTCAGAAGAAAATGTCCTCGGATCATCGTGGGCGCGACCAGCCTTGTACCATTCATCGTACATCTGATGGCCGCTGTGATCGGCGTGCCGTTTAACCGTCTCCTAACCTCGGGCACTTTTGACGCGCTGAAGTTTTCATCGATCGATTTGTAGACACAGATCACGAACAGTGATAGACTGCCGACACTAAAGCTCGCACCGGGGTATCTCGCCCCGGGGTGAAGGGAGACAAAACTTGATGAGAAGTCTGCGGAACCGCGACGTTCTGTGTATTGCTTGGGTGTTCTGCATCTCGTTCTTTGCAGTCACGGGCAACGTAAATGGACAGGCGGCAACGGCCTCTATTTCGGGACGCATAAGCGATCCAAGCGGCGCCAGTATTCCCGAGGCCCCGGTCATAATCAAGAACACCGCCACCTCAGCTACAGAGACAACAACCACCGACACCCAGGGCCGCTACGCAGTGCCCGAGTTGGGGATCGGGACCTACGACATCACCGTATCCAAGACCGGCTTTCAGACTGCCGTGCGGGCCGGCGTCAACGTAACAGTTGGCGCGGCGCTGGTCGTGGACTTCACTTTGATGGTCGGTCAGGCCAATCAGACCGTGGAAGTCTCCGCCACCGTCACGGAGGTGGACACCTCATCGAGCCAGATTTCGTCTCTGGTGAATCAGACTCAGATGCGCGAACTGCCTTTGAACGGCCGCGATTGGGAACAGTTGATTTTGCTTGCGCCCGGCGTTACCAGTTATCCAGCCGGCGGATCGAGCGCGCTGACTTCGGTGGCCAACGCGTATTCGATCTCGGGTACGCGCCCGGAAGGCTATTCCAACATGCTCGACGGCGAAGACGTGCTCAACTGGTGGCAGCGCAATGCCGGCGCCGACGTGACCGGTACCTCGCTCGGTATTGATGCCATCGCCGAGTTCCAGACCGTGACCGGAACTTACGGCGCGCAGTATGCGGGTAACGGCGGAGCCATTGTCGCGGTGACCAAATCGGGCACGAACGAATTCCACGGTTCGCTCTATGAGTTCTTGCGCAATAGCGATCTCGATGCGCGCGGCTTTTTCGATCCCACCATCGGCGCGCCTCCGTTCCGCAGAAACCAGTTCGGCGCAACTTTGGGCGGCCCGATCAAAAAGAACAAGGTCTTTTTCTTCATGAACTATGAGGGAGTTCAGCAGGTGCTGGATACGACCTATGTGAATTACGTGCCCACTGCGCGCTATATCACCGACAATTGCAGCGCCCCGTGCGTGGTAAATAAGGCTTCGGCCGCGATGATGGCCCTTTACCCGGCTCCCAACGGAGGATTGTTTAATGGCAACCCGGACATCGGCATCTATAATCTCGTAGGTCCGCAAACATCACCCGAGAATTTCGGCGTGGCCCGCATCGACTGGAACATTTCCGACAAAGACGCGTTCTTCGCCCGCTACGAGGCCGATTTCGGCAGCCGCACAACGTACAGTGGCCTTGGCCTGTGGCCGTTCTATGACAACACCCATAACCAGTTCTTCACCATGGGTGAACGCCATGTGTTTTCGCCCAACGTGGTCAACCAGTTCACCACATCGTTCTCGCGGCCGATAACCTGGGAAACGCAGCCGACAACCCACGCCGCGCTGCAGTTATTCACGCCCTCTCGAGACGACGCGGAGATAGAAGTTCCGGATCTCACCCCGCTTGGGTCCAACGTCCCTACCCCTTTTCAGTATCAGCAGAACAAATTTACGGAAAAGGATGACCTGACCTGGATCAAAGGTTCGCATACTCTGCGGATTGGCGGCATGTTCCAGCGACAACAGGAAAACCCTAATGTCCTGCTTGCCTGGAATGGGTTCTATACTTTCGAGGGCGGGATCGCCGGGTGTGCGTCCGCTGCTCAATGCTTCCTCGAGGGCGATCCGTTCTTCTTTCAGGGCGTGCCGAATGGCGGCACCAACGGCTATCGGGCCGAGCGTTACGATGTTGTCGAGCCGTACTTCCAGGACGACTGGAAAGTTACCAGCAGGCTTACCATCAATCTTGGTCTGCGCTATGACTGGGAAACCAATCCGATCGAGGTCCACAACCTGTTCTATAACGTGGCAGGAGCCAATAATACAGGAGGACCGCCCTTCCTGCCCACTTTCGTGAACGTCCCGCATGCTTACGCCACGAATCCCGCAGACAAGAACTTCGACCCCCGGGTCGGGTTGGCATGGGATATTTTCGGCGATCATAAGACTTCCCTGCGCGCCGGTTTCGGGATTTTCCACGATCCGTACACCACATACGATTTCTCGTCGGCCTACGTTTCAGCCCCGCCGTATGACACTGAGATCCAGTTATTCTTCGGCCCCGATCCGAACTGGCCAAAGCCTTTCGTCGGCTTGGCGATTCCTTCGCTGAGCCAGACCACTGGCACCTATTACGGAACCAACACCACTCCGTACTCGATGGAATACACCCTCAGCCTCCAGCGCGAACT
>JASHQT010000513.1 GCA_030039005.1 Bryobacteraceae bacterium | reverse complement strand
AGAGCGGGATAGTCGCGATCCGCGGCAATCGGTTCAGCTAGCACGCGGCCGGCCGCTTCGGCCAAGCTAACCCTTTCCGCATTTGGCTCGGCTTGCGCGGCGCTTACCTCCCTCAGGACGCACTGCCGCGCCTGCTCGAACGTAAGTGTCGCCACGACTGCTATTGTACCTTTGGATGTATGCGATGCCCCAGGTTGGTCCGGGAGGGAGTGGACAAGGGAGAGGTCCATCTCTGGATCGCGCGGCTGGAGTCTTCCGACGCAGCTTTTGCCCGATCGCTTTCCTGGCTCGCGCCCGAGGAGATTGCGCGCGCCGAACGTTTCCACTTCGATCGGCACCGGCGGGCATTTGTTCTGGGCCGCGCCGCTTTGCGCGCGCTGCTAGGAAATTATCTCGGGACGGCTCCCGCCGAGATTCGCTTCGTCTATGGACCACAAGGCAAGCCCGCGCTGGCCGCGCCGCCCTCGGATGAGTCCTCTGCACTGCGATTCAACGTGTCCAATTCCGGCAATCTGGCCGCCTATGTTTTCACGACGGGGTGCGAGATCGGAGTGGACCTGGAACAATACCGCCAGGTGCGCGATCTGAGCCACATCGCGGACCGCTTCTTCTCACCCGCCGAGACCGCCGAATTACTGGCGCTTCCCCAGGAGGAACAAGAGGCCGGCTTTTTCAACTGTTGGACGCGGAAAGAGGCGTATATCAAGGCCGTGGGCGGCGGTTTGTCCATCCGCTTAGACAGTTTCCAGGTCACGCTTCGTCCCCGAGCGGCGCCGCGCGTGGTTTTGCTGGAGGGCAGCGCCGAGCGGGCGCGCAACTGGACCTTGCACGCTTTCACTCCCGCGCCGGATTACGCCGGCGCGATCGCCTATCCTGATCGAGCGCGCGTAGTTCAGTCGGTTCCCGTGTCGCCGATCGACGAATTGCTCAGCATGCTGAACTGCTGAAAACGCTTCCGTACTCTCTCTTCGGCCGAAAGTTGCGACTAACAGATGTAATAACGAAAGACGAAAGACTGCCAAATAGCCGAACGATTACTAAAAACCGCATTTTATATTTTTTTCATAGCAACTTAAGTTTTTCTTTATTTCAACTTAATGCTTTCTTCATTGTCTAATTTGGGCAGGCTGCCTTATACTCCTTGCTAATCCCTCCTCAGCGTTTGAGGCGCGAATACCTGTCCATGCTAGATAGCTCATTCAACAGGATACGTGTGTTCACGTGTTCCGGAACGGTAACTGGAGGAGTATGCAAATCAATAAAAGTGTTGTTCTGTCGCTGATTGCGCTGGCGGTTCTGCCGGTGTGTTTGCGCGCTCAGTCTACTTTTGGGAGTATTCGCGGAGCCACTGCGGACCCTAGTGGAGCGGCCATTCCGGGCGCGACGATCACATTGCACAGTGACGACGAGAATACCAATACATCTACCGTCTGTGACGCAAGCGGCAATTTCGTTTTTGAGAATCTCAAACCGGGGCACTATACCATTACCTCCTCGAAAGAAGGCTTTGCTAAAGCCGTGGTCAACCAGGTGGAGTTAGTCGCCCGCCAGAACCTTCGCGTGGACATCAGCATGACGGTTGCGGCGCAATCGCAGACCGTGGAGGTGAGCGCTTCCGCCGTCGCGGTGAACACCGAAAACGCCACCTTGAGCGATTCCAAGGAAAGCACCGACATCACCCAGCTGCCGATCAACACTCGAACCGTCTCCAGCAGCCCGCTGGGCGCTCTAGCCGTATCTCCCGAGGTAACCAGGGACTCGCAAGGGAATTTCGCGGTGGGTGGCTCCACGGCGGCGCAGACCGGGTTTTCGGTGGATGGAATTTCGACAGCCAGCGTGCGCTACAATGGCGCGCTGCAGGATGCTTACCCGTCCATGGAAAACATCGCCGAGATGAAGATCACGGCATTCAATAACAATGCGGAGTTCGCCCAGATGGGCGACGTGACCTTTGTCACCAAGAGTGGAACGAATCAATTGCATGGCAGCGCGTTTGAATATTTCCAGGATGGTGCGCTTGATTCCACTGTTCTGAATTTTTCCTTCAAGGCGCCCCGGACCTTTAACACTTTTGGCGGCAGCCTGGGTGGACCGGTGACCATCCCCAAGCTGTATAACGGGCACGATAAGACATTCTTCTTTGTCGATTACGAAGGCAACCGGAAAACTCAGTCCGCCCCTGAGCAGCTTCTGGTGCCAACGGCCGCGGAAAGGGCGGGCAACTTGAACGGACTGGTTCAAGGCCTGGGTTTGGGCCCGGTGATGAATCCGTTCACGGGTACGGCGTTTCCGAACAACACGATCCCAACCGGCTCCTGCCCGGCCTGCATCAATCCGGTGGCTCAGGCTCTGTTGAATTACTATCCACTGCCGAATGCGAACTTGGGAGTTGTCAACCCGTCATACAACTATCAGACGCTGGTGCCGAACCCCTCCAATTCCGACGGCTTCGACGTCAGAATCGATCACAACATCAATACCAAACAGCAAATCTACGTGCGCTACAGCTTTAAGAACGCGTTCTACAGCGAGTCCAACAATGCCGGCGTCATAGGACCAGCGAACGATTTCTTGCCCAATATCGGAGCCAACGAGCAGAACCGCAGCTTGGTGGTCTCCTACAACTATTCGATCACTCCCACCTTACTCAACGAGTTCCGTTTCGGGTTCACCAATTACAACGAGCAAGACTCCTTTCCGATTGAAGGAGCTAATGCCTTATCTCAACTGGGGCTGATCTTCGATCATCCCGTAGGCATCAGCGCGCATCCCACGGCGGACGCCTTCCCGACCTTCAATTTCGCCGACGGCTCCATTACCAACATCGGGCAGGATAAAACCGGACCAACGGTCTCTGGAAACATCCAGCTCACCGACAATCTGACTAAGATTCTGGGCAAGCATACGCTCCGATTTGGACTGGATGTCCGCAGAGAGCGTTTCAGCATGACCATGTACTACCTCCCCTCCGACGACTTCGGTAACTTCACGTTCAGCGGCACCCAGACCGGCTACTCCTTCGGCGATTTTCTGCTCGGGTTGCCGGACCCGTCTTATTTCGCCGCTATCGGCCCGCAAATGAATGCAACGACCGTTCAATGGGGCGTCTTCGGTCAAGACACATGGCAGGTGAACAGCCACCTTACGGTCAATTTCGGGATGCGCTGGGAACTGCTTCCGCCGTTTCAGGAAACCAGTGGCGATATAGCCACCTATCTTACGCACGGGGACAGCTTGACGGTCGTCGTTCCGGACAAGTTCTATAGCCTCATCGCAAACAATTCTACGTACCAGCAGATCTACACGGGATTTCTTCAAGGATTCAACGCATGTGAGCTTTCGGGCAGGAATCCGCTGCTCCCGTGTTCGAACATCGAAACGGCGAGCCAGGCCGGAATTCCTCAAGGTCTGCGGTATTGGAATTGGCGCGATTTCGATCCCCGCGTGAGTTTCGCCTACCGGCCGTTCAACGACAACAAGACCGTCATTCGCGCCGGCTTCGGCATCTATACCATGACCACTCTTGGCCCCATGTCTGTCAACAGCGGCATCATCGCCCTCTCGGACCTGCTCACTTACAACGATTCGGTGACCAACGGCGTCGCCGCGTTCCAGTTTCCCTATACTTCCCCTCCGAGCGCGTCGGTAACTTACGGCGGCGGCGATTTCGAGGAGGCCAACAATCCGCACTGGAAGGATCCTTCCTCCGCCCAATGGAACTTGACCGTGGAACGGGAACTGTCATCCAACACCGTGCTCCAGTTGAGCTACACCGGCCAAGGCGCCTACCATCTTCCCATCACCATCGACCGGAACCAAATTCCGGCCAGCGCCATCCCCTACACCATTCCGAACAACGGATGGTCGGTGGTCGATCCCCGCGCGCCCTTCCAGAACTGGAATATATTGATGGAGTCGGAAAGTATTGGCAATCAAAACTATGAGGCCGGTATCGCGGAATTGACTCATAGAGTGGGGCATGGGCTCACGTTCCAGGGGAGCTACACTTTCGCGAAAAATATCAGCGATGCGCAGGGCAACGATGCCCCCACCGCGTACGCAGGCGAAGAGCCATACGCCGTGGAGATTGCCAACGCTTATGACATAAAGTACGACCGCGGCAACGTGGTGGGAATGCCGCGCCAACGCTTCATGCTGACAGGCACCTACCAACTGCCGTTCGGAAGGGGACAAGCTTTCGCGGGTCCTGGATTCCTGAGTCCAATCATCGGCGGCTGGACCCTGAGCACGGTGACGACAATACAAACCGGCCAGTGGCTCACTCCTACGATGCCTCCGGCCGACGATCAGTCCAACACTAATCTGATCGTGCGAAACACCGGCGGAGCGATTGCGCGGCCGGATTGCGTTGGAAATCCCTATGCCGGTCAGACCACTCAAAATTATTACAATCTGAGCGCCTTCGCCCTGCCGCCCACGGATGCCGGACGCTTTGGCAATTGCGGCGTCGGAATCTTACAGGGACCCGGAATGATCGATGTGGACGCGGGCCTGGCCAAACGTTTTAATATCGGCGAGCGGATGCATGTTCGCTTCGAGGCGACTTTCACCAATGTGATAAACCACACCAATTTTGCGCCGCCCGCGCTGAACATCGGCAACCCTTCGAGCTTTGGCGTTTTGGAATCCGCGCTGCCCCAGGGCCAGGGCGGCAATCGCACCGGACAGGTGGCGATACGGGCTGATTTTTGAGGAAGATGTTCTCTCTGTCGAGACCCAACTATGCCGCTTTTCTTGGACGCACCCATCGAGGAACTGAAGCTTTCCAGGCGGGTTCGAAACGCGCTGCACCTCGCCGGGCTGCATACGCTCCGTAGCGTCCTCGCCCGTGACTACGAGACGGCCATACGCGGTTTTGGGCCAGCGGCTCGAGCCGAACTGATGTCAGCTCTCGAGGCGAGCGGTTTTCCACTGCCCTCTCGCCTCGGTCCGCCGGGGTCTGACGATAGCACCGGCGAACTCGCCAGGCTGCTGGGACAAATGAAAGAGGGTTTCGAGATCTGGGGCGCCCGCCTGGAGTACTTTGAAATGCGACTCCGGGCGTTCAGGACCAGCAGTCCTTCTCAATGCCAGGCGCCGGAGCAGGCATTGGCTTGCCGTGCGTTAGCGCATCGGTTCAGAACGCGGCTAACCGGCATTCGCGCCATTACCGCAACCCTCCAGGAGGTAGTCGCCTTGCCGCCTGAACAGCAGGAACTCCTCGACCTGCTGGAGGAGCACTCCGTCCGGCTGAGTGTATTGGTAT
>JASHQT010000512.1 GCA_030039005.1 Bryobacteraceae bacterium | reverse complement strand
AATGCCGGAAGCACCTGCACGATGGAGACGCCCTCCGGCAGTTGCAGCTTGCGATAAAAGCCGGGTTCGGTGGACCGCATTTCGAGTGAGTTGTCGGCCTTGGAAATGGTGATCTCCACCGTCTGCTGTCGGCGCTCAGCGCGGCTCAATCCGTAATCGAGGAAGCTGACTATGCCGTTGGTGGCGCCGTTCAAGCGTAACGTTTCGATCCCCGAGGTGATCGCCGGATAACTGACCCCGACCATCAACGAGATCAGCGCCACCACGACCATCATTTCGATGAGCGTGACGCCGGCGCGCGACCGCAAAACCGCTCCCTCGCGGACGCGGCGCAGTAACGTGAGGAGACGACCGAGCCGCGAACAGCTGAGCCGCCCGCGTAAGCCAGCGGTGCTAGTTCTTCCAACTGACGATGTCGGCACTGTATCCGTCTCCACCGGGCTGGCCGTCCAGGCCGTAGCTGATGATGTCGGGCTCGTCGCCGTGATCGCCGGGATAGTGATAGACGTAGGGATGGCCCCACGGATCGTTCCCGATGTCTTTCTGCACGTAGGGACCCTGCCAGTTCTGGACGCCCTCCGGCTGCACGCGCAGCGCCTGCAGGCCCTGATCGGTGGTGGGGAACACGCCGGTATCGAGCTTGTAGGATCCGAGCGCGGTCTCAAACCCGTTGATATCGGCTTTGGCCTTGGTAACCTTGGCGCGGTCGGCCTGATTCATCATCTTCGGCAGCACCAGCGCCGCGAATAACGCGATGATGGTGACCACCACCATCATTTCGATCAACGTGACACCGGCTTGGCTTCGTTTTCTGTTCTTCATTGCATCACCTCCAGCCACCGCTTCCTCACGGGCGCGGCTCTTCTCACATGGCGACGTCGTTCATGCCGACGATCGCCAGCAGCATGCTCAAAATCAGACTACCTACTACAATGCCCATTATCAGAATAACGATTGGCTCGAACAACGACGTAAAGCGCCGGATCGATGCGCGCGTGTCGGCGTCGTAGATGTCGGCCATGCGGTGGAACATCGAATCCAGGCGTCCGGTTTCTTCGCCCACGCTCAACAAATGCGCGGCCAGGGGCGGGAATTGGCCGGCGCGCCGCAAAGGTCCAGCCAGGCCTTCGCCGCGCTTCACTCCGAGCGAAACCGACTCGAGCGACTTCGCGATGCGCCGGTTGTTCAACGTGGCGCCGGCGATGGCGAGCGATTGCACCAGCGGTACGGTGTTCGACACCAAGGTCCCCATGGCGCGCGCGAACCGCGCGGTTTCGGCCTTGCGCAGCGCGTCACCCAGAAGCGGAATTTTGAGCCGCAGCGCATCCCACCATAGGCGTCCGGCCGGCGTGCGCACGTAGGTGTAAGTCCCGATCGCGAGGATGGCCAATAGCGCCAGACCGATGCCGCCATAAGCTTGCAGAAAATTGCTTCCGACGATCATCATTTTGGTGGGCAGAGGCATGGGCATGCGCGACTCTTCGAACACCGCGGCAAATCGCGGCACCACGAAATTCATCAGGATGAGGATGGACCCGACGCCCACCAGCGAGAGCAGCGTCGGATAGGCCATGGATGAAATGATGTAGCTGCGCAGATCGTCGCGCGTGCGCTCGAATTCGGTGAGCCGTTCGAAAACCACCGCGAGCGATCCGCCGGCTTCGCCCGCGCGCACCATATTGATGTACAGTTCCGAAAAATGATCGGGGTGCGCCGCCAGGCTGTCGGCCAGCGTGCGCCCGCCTTTCAAGACGCGCAGAATATCCAGCACGAGCTTGCGGAACGATTCCCTTTCGTTCAGTTCGGCCGTGATGGAAAGCGCGCGGTCTACCGGAACACCCGCGCTCAACAGCGTGGACAGTTCCTGGGTGAAGAACAACACGTCCTTCTTCTTGCGGCCGGTGAACGACGGCAGCTTGATTTCGAACGATTTCTTGGGTTCCTTGCCGACGTAAACCGGCGAGAGGCCCTGGCGGCGCAGCTCGAACGCAACTAAACGCTCGGATTCGGCCTGAATCGCGCCGGTGCGAATCTGCCCATCGGAAGCCACGGCCCGGAAGTGATAGTTAGTCATACGTGTGGCGTTCACACTCGTGCTTGTGGCGTTCACACTCGTGTGAACGCGAGATTTTTTGTTCAACAACTCCACTTACGCGTTGATGACCCACCCCCATCTTTCGCACATCTATCCGAGGAATCGGTGGCTCTTCGTAACCTGGCGCCTGCACGGAAGTCTTCCACATTCGCAATTCCCACCGGCGCGGAAGGTGGTGGATGGAGTGATGTTTGCTACGGTGGATCGGTATCTGGACAGCGCACATTCGGGGCCTTTGTACTTGCGCCAGGAAACGATCGCCAAAATAGTTGTTAGGTCGCTGCTTCGTGGCGAAGGCTTCGGCCATTACCAGCTTGGGGCGTGGGTCATGATGGCGAATCATGTCCACGTGCTTCTGCTGCCTGGAATTGACCCGAGTCTGTTGTTGAAGTCGCTGAAGGGCGCAACGGCACGGGAAGCAAATCGCGTCCTCCGACGAACGGGAGAGCCGTTTTGGCAGCGGGAATCGTACGACCACTACGTCAGAAACGAACCGGAATGGCATAGGATCGCGCGGTATATCGAGTGGAATCCTGTTAAAGCTGGACTGGTGGCGAAGCCCGAGCGTTATGCGTGGTCGAGTGCTAACCCGAAATACAGGGGAAGCGTTCACATGAGTGTGAACGCCACAGGTGTGAACGCCACAGGTTCGATCAGAACTCTTGCGTGACACGCATCACCTCGTCGGGCGTCGTGACGCCGTTCATCACCTTCAACCAGCCGTCTTCGCGCAGATTGCGCATGCCGTTGCGCCGCGCCACGTTGGTGATGGCGGCGGCGTCGGCATTTTTCATGATGAGCTGCCGGATCTCATCGCCCAACTCCATCAGCTCGAAAATGCCCACGCGCCCCGTGTAGCCGGAACCGAAACAGTGCTCGCAGCCGCGTCCGATATAGCACACGACGGTGCTGCCATCCGGCGCGATGCGCGTTCCATTCGTTTCCTTGCAATGGTCGCAGATCACGCGCACCAGCCGCTGCGCCAGCACCGCCACCAATGACGACGTAATCAAGTAGTTCTCCATGCCCATGTCGCTCAGGCGCGTGATGGCGCTGGGCGCGTCGTTGGTGTGCAGCGTCGAGAAGACGAAATGCCCGGTGAGCGAGGAGCGGATCGCGATATCGGCGGTCTCGCGGTCGCGAATCTCACCCACCATGATGACGTCGGGGTCCTGGCGCACGATGTGCCTTAGCCCGGAGGCGAACGTCAGCCCGATCTGCGTATTCACATGGAGCTGATTGATGCCGTCCATTTGGTACTCGACCGGATCTTCGATGGTGATGATCTTCTTGTCGGTGAGATTGATGCGCTTGAGCGCCGAATAGAGCGTGGTGGACTTGCCGCTGCCGGTGGGTCCAGTCACCAGAAAAATTCCGTGTGGCAGCGACGTGTAGTACTCCATGCGATTCAGCATGTGCCGGTCGAATCCCAGGCGGCCAAGATCGTAGAAATCGCCGGCCGAGCGGTCGAGCAAACGCATCACCACGCTTTCCCCGTACAGGGTGGGCAGCGTGGAGACACGCAAATCCACTTCTCGTCCCAGTGTCTTGATCTTGATGCGGCCGTCCTGCGGCAGGCGGCGTTCGGCGATGTTGAGCTTGGCCATCAGCTTCACGCGCGAAATCATCGCAGCCTTGAGTTCGCGCGGCGGCGGGTCCTGGTTGTACAGCACGCCGTCGATGCGGTAGCGGATGCGAAATTCCTTCTCGAACGGCTCCAGGTGAATATCGCTGGCGCGCTTTTCGACCGCCGACGCGATGATGGCGTTCACCAGGCGAATGACCGGCGCTTCGCTCGCCATGTCGCGCAAGTGCTCCAGGTCTTCCGACATCTCGCCGGCCTGGAATTCGAACTCCGCCTCCGAGCGCGCGGCCGATTCGCCGTAGTACTTGTCGATCGCATCGACGATTTCCTGCTCCGGCGCGAGCACAGTGCTGATTTTGAGCCCGGTGCACTTGCGAACCGCCGCGATGGTTTCCACATCCAGGGGATCGGCCATGGCGAGCGTGATGGTATGGTCGTCACGGCTGATGGGCAGACAGCGGAATTGGCGCAGAAAGCGGGGGGAGAGGGTTTCGGTTTCCGGCGAGACGACGGGGGGAGCGTCGATGGAGACCAGCGGGACTTCCAGTTGCTCGGAGAGCGCGGCCAGTACGTCGCGCATGGCAATGAAGCCCATGTCGACCAGCGTTTTGCCGATCTTGTCGCCGCGCTCCTTTTGCAGTTCGAGCGCCCGCTCGAGGTCCTCCTCGGTGATCAGCTTGCGCCCGATCAGGATCTCGCCCAGCCGCATGGGCTAAAACTCTTCGGTGGAAATGGAAGCCTGCTCGGCGTTGGCGGCTTCGAGAAGCGCCTTGCGCTGGGCGTGCATCACGATCTGCCCGGGCAGGCCGTCGCGATTCTCCCATTTCCAATAAAACAGCGACAGCCCGACGGTGACCTGCTCAACAGCCGGAACGGCGTCCAGCGACCGCGCCGAATCCATCAACACGGAACGCATGGCGCTGCGAATGGCCGCGAGGCGCTGCAGCTTCTTATCGTGCGTCCGGCGGATCTCCTCCGGCGTCACGGACGGATGGAATGGAGTGATCCCGGCGGTAGGCGCGGCGTTGAGTTCGCCCAAAAACACGGCCCCGTAACCTTGGATGTATGCGCCCTGGGAGAGGCCCAGCACTTCGGCCGGATCCTGGGGCCAGATCGCGGCCAGTTTGCGGTCCATGCTCTGTTGCATGGCTTCGATCATGGCCCGGTTGACCTTCGGGTTGTCAGCTAGGGACCCGCCCGGTAGCGCGCACAGCGCCAGTAAAGCGACAGCAGCGATTTTCATTGTCCGTATCCTCCATTGCTGGCCACTTCGAAGCGGGCCATCTGTTGTTTTAAATAGGCGGCGTACTGTTGCACATCCGCCAGATCGTCCTGGCGCTGGCGTTCAAAACGAGCCTCGCTTGCCTGCAATTCCTTCGCGAATTCGGCGGACTGTTGGGCCTGCGCCGCGCTGACCGCCGCAGTCACCCGCGCGTTCACCTGGGCATCCACACGTTTCTCGATCTGCGCGGTATCGATGGCGGCGGGCGCCGCGCCGAAGCCATGCACCAGAATCGCTGCCGCTAACACGATCGCTGAGGCGAACCCCATCACCGGCCCCGAGCGCCAGATCGTCTGCCACCAGCGCGGCTCAAACACGCGATCGGAAACGAACGCGATGCGCTGCGGGATCACTTCGTCCGGGAGCGACGCCAGCGCGACCTGCGTCAGCTTCAACCGGTCCAACTCTTCGCGGCAGGCTTCGCACGCGCGCAGGTGATCTTCCACCGCGCTGCGTTCGCCCGCCGCCGCTTCACCCAAAATATATGCCTTCAAATCCACATTGCTGGAGCAAGTCGTTTCTGGACTCATTGCGCGCCTCCGCTATTCACTGGAGCCAATGTTTGTTTCAGAAGATCGAGCGCCGTGTACAAACGGGACTTCACCGTCGAGACCGGGCAGGAGAGAATTTCCGCCATTTCCTCGAATTTGAATCCCTGGTAGACCTTGAGCAGCACCGCCTCGCGCTGATCGCCCGAGAGCTTGGCGAGCGCGCTACGCACCGCGAGCGCCGATTCGATGGGAAACAGCCCGCCGCTCGCTTCGGCTATCCGGGGTTCAGCGGTGATTTCGCCCTCCGGCTTCGCCCGCCGTAGTAACGAGTACGCCTCATTGTGCGCGATGCGAAACAGCCAGGCGGGGAATTTCGCCGGATCGTCGAGCTTTTTCAAATTCTGATAGGCCTTCAAAAACACGTCCTGGCTGAGATCGAGAGCGTCCTCACGCTCGCCCACCAATCGCAGGAGATAATTGAAGACACGTTTCTCCCAGCGCGAGACGAGCACGTTGTAGGCTTCCACGTGCCCTCGTCGCGCCTTGGCGATCAGGTCGCGGTCCTCAACCTCCCGAAAGATCAAATTTCGGCTCCAATCCAGAGACGCAATCCGGGGCAAAAAAGACGAAACCACTTCGTAACGGCCGTCCCTAATGTTTCCGGCTCTGACCCAATTTTCGCACCGGCGGCGCTCGGGCCGCGTTTCTGCCGATAGCACGCGCTAGAATGCCTGGGAAAGGATCTTTCCGATGAGCCTCTGGCGCCCCGACCCGAGTTTTTACCCGTCTCCCAAGCTGGCGATGGCAGCCCCTCCCGAAAAGCTGGCGTATGTCGCCATGCTCAATGCCAATGGCAATCAGCGTCCGGACGCTCTTGGGGTGGTCGACGTCGATCCGCAGTCCACCGGCTACGGGCACATCGTCGGCCAGCTCGACATGCCGAACGTGGGCGACGAGCTGCATCATTTTGGTTGGAACGCCTGCAGCGCCAGCTTGTGCCCGTACGCGCCGCATCCGCATATCGAACGGAGATACCTGATCGTACCGGGCATCAACTCCTCGCGCATTCATGTCGTGGACACCAAGCCGGACCCGAAGAAGCCGCAAATCGTGAAGGTAATCGAGCCGGAAACGCTGGCCGATCGCGCCGGCTACGCGTCGCCGCACACCATCCACTGCGGTCCGGAGGGAATTTATGCCAGCGCGCTGGGAACGCCCGCGGGCGACGGGCCGGGCGGAATCTTCGTCATCGATCACGACAGCTTTGACATTCTCGGCAAGTGGGAGCTCGATCGCGGCCCGCAGCAACTGGCCTACGATTTTTGGTGGCACTTGGGATTGGACACCGTGGTCACCAGCGAGTGGGGTACGCCCAACATGGTGCGACACGGTTTGAATCCGGAGATTCTGCTCAAGGGCGGCTACGGTCACAAACTGCACATTTGGGATCTCCGAAAGCGGCGTCACCTGCAGGAAATCGAGCTTGGCCCCGAATATCAAATGGCGCTCGAGCTGCGGCCCGCGCATGATCCCACGCGCGCATATGGTTTCCTGGGAGTGGTGGTCTCGCTGAAGGATCTCTCCGCGTCCATCTGGACCTGGCATCGCGAAGACGGCAAATGGGGCGTTAAAAAGATCATCGACATCCCCGCCGAACCCGCCGATCCGGAGTTGCTGCCGCCCTTGCTGCAAGGTTTCAAAGCGGTGCCCCCGTTGATTACCGACATCAATCTCTCGCTCGACGACCGCTTTCTGTACGTTTCCTGCTGGGGCACCGGCGAGTTCCTGCAATACGACGTGAGCGATCCGTTTCATCCCAAGAAGACCGGCTCGGTGCATCTGGGTGGCATCGTGCGCCATGCCGCGCATCCGAAAGCGCCGCAGAAGCCGTTGAACGGCGGTCCGCAAATGGTGGAGTTGAGCCGCGACGGCAAGCGCGTTTATTTCACCAATTCCCTCTATTCGCCTTGGGACGCGCAATTTTATCCGGAAGGCGTTCGAAGCTGGATGGTGAAGCTGGACGCGCAGCCCGATGGTGGGATGGAGCTTGATCCGAAATTCTTCCTGGAATTCGGCGAGTTGCGTGGGCATCAGGTGCGTCTGGAGGGCGGCGACGCCTCTTCGGATTCGTATTGCTATTCATGACGCCGGGTTCGTTGGGATGGACCGCGCTATTTTTGCTGGGCGCCTATCACGGCATCAACCCCGGAATGGGGTGGCTGTTCGCAGTCGCGCGAGGGATGCAGGAGCATGCCACTAAGGCCGTGGCTCGCGCGATCGTGCCCATCGGTTTGGGGCACGCACTTTCCATCGGCTTGGCCGTGGCGCTCGCGGGACTGATTCAGATTGTTCTGCCGCTGGGATACGTGCAGATCGTTGTGGCCCTGGCCCTGATTGCACTCGGCATTTTTCGCCTGCTGCGGCGCAAGCATTTCGCGTGGGGCGGAATGCAAGTGGGTTTTCGGGATCTGATGTTCTGGTCCTTCCTCATGGCCAGCGCGCATGGCGCGGGCTTGATGGTGCTGCCGATTGTGCTGCATTCCGCCGCGCCGAGCACGATGGCCGGCGGGCATGAACACCACATGCACGCGGCCCCTGCCGCCGGCGCTTGGACCGGCGTGTCCGCCACGCTGGTCCACACGTTCGGCTACTTAAGCGTCACCGCTCTGATCGCGATCGTGGTGTATCGCAAACTCGGGCTCTCCCTGCTGCGCAAGGGCTGGTTCAATCTGGATCTGCTGTGGGCGGGCGCGCTGATCATCGCCGGCTGTGTGGCTTTGGTCGCGTAAGCCCGCCAGCGATTCAGCCCTGATTCCTGTTCTTGCGCAGCAAACCGCGCAGGATCCGCTCGGTGCCCGTTCCGAACGGCTGGTCTGTTGTCAGATAGGTCCAAGTGGCGCCGCGCTCGGTGGGGTCCAAGCCTGATGTCTGAGCCGCTTCCAGGCGAGTCGCGATTTCGCTGTCCAGATCTTCTTCGAGCTTGGTGAAGATGGCATGGACCGAAGCTAGATACTCGTGCAGCGGGTCGCGGCCGCCCCAGGAAATCCACTGGATGCCTTCACGGAGATCGGTGATGGTAAACAAATAATCGGCCCAGAGATCGTCGATGGTGCGGAGGGCGACCAATTGCTCCAACTCAGAGGAAACGGCCGTCTCGCCGATCAGGATCGCCTGGCGCCGACGCTGCATCTTCTGCCGCTGTCCCTCGATGACGCTCTCGTATTTTTGCAGAAAGCGCCGGATTTCGAGATTTTGTCCCTCGGCGATGCGTTGGATCTGCTCGATATCCAAGTCGAAATCCCGCTCCGCGCCGCGCCGCTGGCCACCGTATTTCACCAGCAGATCGTCTTCGAGCGAGACGAAAAATCGCGAGCTGCCCGGATCGCCCTGCCGCCCCGCGCGGCCGCGCAATTGATGATCGATGCGGCGGCTCTCGTGGCGATTGGTCCCGATCACGTGCAATCCGCCGAGCTCGGCCACGCCCTCGCCCAATCGGATATCCGTGCCGCGGCCAGCCATATTGGTCGAAATCGTGACGGCGCCGCGCTCGCCGGCGCGGGCGATCATTCCGGCTTCCAGCTCTTCATGTCGCGCGTTCAGCACCTGGTGAGGAACCTCCGCTTGATTTGAACCGGAAAGCCGCGCACTCAAGCGTTCGGACTCCTCCACGCTGCGCGTTCCCACCAGCACCGGCCGGCCTGTGGCGTGCATTTTGCGGATTTCACCGAGCACGGCCAGTTCCTTGTCCCCTCGATGCGCGAAGACGACGTCGGGCGAATCCACGCGAATGACCGGCCGATGGGTGGGAATCACTTCCACCTCCAGCCCGTACACCAGACGGAATTCTTCGGCCTGCGTAGCGGCGGTCCCGGTCATCCCGCAGATCTGCGGATAAAGTGACATCAGGTTTTGCAAGGTGATGGACCCGAGAATCCGCCCCTGCGTCTTAAGCGCCACGCCTTCCTTGGCCTCGATGGCAGTGTGCAAACCTGCCGGCCAGCGCCGGTTCTCCGCGATGCGGCCCTTGAATTCGTCGACGGATTCGATCGCGCCGTTCTTCACCAGATAGTCGACGTCGCGGCGCAACAGCGCGTGCGCGTGGAGGGAATCCTGGACCGCGGTCAGCAGCGCAAGATTGTGTTCATCGAAGAGATTGCCGCAGCCGAACGAAGTTTCCACCGCGCGAATGCCCGCGTCAGTAAGCGCGATATTGCGCGCGTATTCGTCCAGCGTGAAATGACGCCAGCGGCGGAAATGACGCGTGACATGGTCCACCCGGTATGCCAGCGGTTCCGCGCCTGCTTCGCCGCCCGCGATCACTAGCGGAATGCGCGCTTCATCGATCAAGATCGAATCAGCTTCGTCGATCACGGCCGTCGCGAAGGCCCGTTGCACCTGCTCGCCCGGATAGAGCGCCAGCCCGTCGCGCAATAGATCGAAGCCGATTTCGTTGGCCGTCGCGTAGGTGATGTCGCAGGCGTAGGCACGGCGGCGCTCGTCCGCATTCATGCCTTGCTGGATGAACCCCACTGAAAGCCCCAGGAATTCGTAGATGCCGCCCATCCATTGGGCGTCGCGCCGCGCCAGGTAATCGTTCACCGTCAGGACGTGGACGCCCGCACCCTCGCGCGCGAACCACGCGACGGTGGGAACGGCGGCTAGCGTTTTGCCTTCGCCGGTCTGCATTTCGGCGATCTTTCCCTCGGTGAGCGCGAGCGCGCCTTCGAACTGGACGTCGAACATCTTCAGGCCCAGCACGCGTTCGGCGGCTGCGGCCGTCAACGCGATAACTCCCGCCAGATCCATGTCGCGCCATGAGATCGTCTTGAGTTCGGAGTCGCTTAGGGCGTCCAATTCCTCGCGACACCGGTTGATGGTAGCAAGCAACGATCCGGACCCAGCCGGACCGCGAAACAAATTGCGCAGGAACTGGCCCGCGCTTTTCTTAGGCATGGCGCCTCCTTTCTTCTTCGATCTGGGAGCTATCGAAGAGCAGGAGGAGGACGTTGATAAAGGAACGCGGCGAAAATCCGGGTTGGGGCGGGGGCTTCGTAGCCGGATCGCACCAGCACGGGTGCGCAACGAGCCACTCGCGCCCGGACTGGAATTTGCTGTTCGGCGCGATCTTGCGCGATCCAGACGATGAGCATTCCGGCATCGCGAGTGCGCGCGGTCGACGCAGGCGCAGCCGCCGCGCCCGCGAGCGCCAGCAGCGCCGCCAGCAACCAGGTGATGGCTCGCTTGTTCACCAGAATCTCAGTATAGCCGCTGCGCGCGCACTTATTTCGGCGGAGGCGCCACCGGCCAATTTCCGTCGTAAGGCGGCCAATTCGGGGTGATCGCATCCTGATCGGGATAATACATCGCTGAATAGATGGCCCGGATCTTGCCTTGCTCGATCACAAACCACTCGCTGAACGAATTGCGCCGCATGGCCACACCCGGCTTGCGCTCGAACACACCCAGGCCCAGCACCACGCCCGCTTCTTCGTCCACGATCGGGTAGCGGCGTGCCGTCACCGCGAAAATATTAGCCATCGCGCCGTTGGATGTGCAGTCGCTCATGGTTCCGTTCGGAAGCTTGCGCTGCGTGGTCGCGAAGCCGTTCTCCAGTCGGATGCATCCCGGGTACGCGATGATCAGCGTACCGTCGTGCGCGGTGAGCCCGTCGAAATAGCTATTGGTGATCGCGACCATGTCGGCGCGCGAGAGCCGCTCGGCCTTCGGAACCATGCGCTCGGCCGGTGGATGCGCGATCAAATTATCGGGATCGTGAAAGGCGGCATTGGCCTGCGCGCCCGCGCCGGTTCCGATGCCCGCCGCGCCTTTACGCGAAATGTACCACTCGGCTTCGCTGACCTTGCGATCCTCCACGCGCACTCGCACCGTCACGATATCGGTGCCGCTCTCTTCTTCGAAGGTTCCGAAATAACCCGCCTGCCCGCGTTCGACATCGAAGTAGCGCCGCTCGATCGTCCCCAGTGCCTTCGCGCTCTGCCACATTCCCGTGCCGGGACGGCGAACCACCCCGTTTTCGGTCTGACGGAATCCTACCGAGAGCGGCGCAGCGGCCGGATCGTGCTTGACCACGGCGTTGAGGTACTGATCGAGCGCGGTCTTCAAACATGCGCGGTCGCAGCCCGCGCCGAAAGCGCTTCCGGCGGCAAATATCGCGAGGATTCCCAACAATCGCAAACGTGGCATGGCGGTATTGTATCGCGCTCCGCGCAACCATCCGCGCCCGTTTCCAGGCCTGCCAGGGCCGGTCGTGCTCCGCATCGGCCGCATTAGCTTGGCTGCATTAGCCTGAATGATGGGAGCGATTAATACAGCACTTCTAAATCCGGATCGGCGCCGGGCGCCAGCGGGTTCTTCAGCCCGGCGATGTGGCCGCGGATCACGTCGATATCCGGCGCGCCTGGCTGGAGCTTCAAATATTCCTCCATGTGCTGCTCGGCGCCGTTCAAATTACCATTGGCTTCCAGTATCCGTCCCAGCACGTACTGCGCTCTCGGCAAGCTATTCTTAGCAGCCCGGCGAATCGCTTCTTCCGCGCTCTCCTGGGCGCCTTTCAGGTCCTTCAACTCATAACGAGCCACCGCCTGATGCAGGTAGATTTCCGGATAACTATTCTTGCTGTCCTGCGAGATCAAGGTGTCCGCGCTCTTGGTCACGCAGTTCCAGTCCTTGGTTTTGACGCACACTCGCGCTAACGTGACATAGACTGGAAGCAGCTTGGCATCGATCGCGATGGCGTGTTCGTAGGCCGTGCGGGCCTCGGCGGTCTTCTGGAGCTTTTCGTCTATGATGCCGAGGTCCTGCCACGCCTGCGCCGCCTTAGGGGCCGCCGCGGTCACCTGTTCTAGATGCTGCGCGACCTCCGGGAGATTCTGATTGTCCACAGCCTTGGAAGCCGCTAACCAATCCTTCCTGGCGCGCCCAGGGATGTCTTTGTCGGAAAAATTCAGCGTGTAGGGATCGGGCGCGGTGGGATGAAGCTTGATCGGCGGAAGATCGAGCGTGGTGTGGAGTGACCCGTCCGAGCCGGAGACCTCCACCGCGGTGGAGGAATAGCCGGTATGGTTGACGCGGAGCACGCAGTTGCGCGCCTCCATCGGGTCGATATCCATGCGCCAGATGTACTCCCCCTTTTTGTCGGTTTGCACGCCCGGCATGTCTCCGAACTGGTTGCTGCACACGCGTTCCACCATCACAATGACAGGCGGAGGCGAGCCGTCTTCCATCTGCACTTTGCCATGCAGGATGATGGAATAAGTGTCGCCGAACACGGAGGGAATCAAAAAGCCAATGGATGCCAGCCATACTCCAGGCAAAATGCGCCTCAAATCCATAGGACCTCCCGGCTAACTCACTGCGTTATATCACAAATGCGGAATGCACGAGATTTCCAGTTCCTCGCCGCGCCCGTAATCCGCCCGTAAGCCAGCAAAGTTTGTCCTCGAGGCGGATGGTTTCGAGAGGTGGGATCAGGTATTCAGCGCACCCGATGGGCGGGGAGAGGGCGTGGCGCACGTTCTCAACGTGCCGCGTTCACACTTTGTGAACGCCAAGAAAAACACCGCGGGCATGATTGCCTGCGCGGCACGCAAAGTGCGTGCGCCACATTTTCCGATGCCTTATGGACGGATTACGGCCCGCCGCGCCGCGCGTAGGCTGGCTGCCACGCGAGGGATTAGGAGAGACGTATACTGGAGAGCGCATTTCTTTGGGGAGATCCATATGCGTCGCGCCTTACTGGTTGTGCTTCTCACCTCCGTTCTCGCGCCGTGCCAGACAGCGCCTGCCCCGGCGCCGGCGCCGTCTTCGCCGGGCCGTGACCAGCAATGCCAGGACATTTTGGGAAAAGCCCTCCAAGACAAAAACCCGGACACGCGCAAACAGGCGGCGATCGCGCTAAGCCTGGTGGGATCCACCGAGCCGTTTCCTTCCGAACTCGAAGCGCTCCTCGACGACAAAGACGTCGAAGTGCGGCTGGCCGCGATTTCGAGCCTCGCCGAAATCAAGAACGGGCGCACCGTGGCGGCGCTTCACAAGGCGCTGAACGATGACGTTCCCGAAGTCAGCTTCGCTGCCGCGCGCTCCTTGTGGGCGCTGCACGACGTGGAGGGCAAGAAGGTTCTGCTCTCCGTCCTGAGCGGCGAAACCAAAGCCTCCTCCGGATACATCGCCAAGCAAAAGCGCGACGCACTGCGCATGCTGCACACGCCCAGAACCGCGTTCCTGTTCGCCGTGAAACAGGGAGCCGGCTTGGCGCCGGTTCCGGGCTTGGGCGAAGGCATCTCTTCCATGGAAGCGCTGCTTTCCGATCCGTCGGTATCGGGCCGCGCTACCGCCGCTCTGCTGCTCGAAAAAGACAAAGATCCGGAAACTCTGGCGGCCCTGAAGGGAGCGCTCACGGATAAGGATTGGTCCGTCCGCGCCGCCGGCGTGCACGCGCTGGTGCTGCGCGATGAGCCCGCGTTCGAGACCGACATCATCCCCTTGCTCGACGACAAGAACCAAGGCGTCCGCCTGCGTGCGGCCGCCGGTTATCTGCGGCTGGAGGCCATAAAAAGCAAGTCCAAAACCGCGCCACGCAAGCGTCGCCTTACCCAGACGGCTCCGCCGAAAGCTCAACCCTGACTCGGGAGCCCTAAACTGAGCAACTCTGAATTGAGTAGCTTTGAATCGAGGAGGCCCATGACGAATCGTCGTACATTCTTGAAACAAGTCTCGCTGCTGGCTTCGGCGCCCGCAGCGGCCGTACTCGCGCGCGCGCAGTCCGGCGCCACTTACGTGGTCGCGGAAACGGCCTTCGGCAAAGTTCGCGGCGAGGAAGCGCATGGCATCAAAATCTTCAAAGGCGTTCCCTACGGCGCGAGCACGGCCGGCGAAAATCGCTTCATGCCGCCGAAGGACCCCGCGCCCTGGGCCGGGATTCGCGACGCACTAAACTTCGGCCCCAGCACACCCCAGAGCAATCCCGCCGCGCCGCGCCGGGTTTCGCCGCTTTCCACCGCCAGCGCGAATCTGCCGCCCGAAAGTGAAGACTGCCTGGTCCTGAATATCTGGACGCCCGCGGTGAACGATGGGCGCAAGCGGCCGGTGCTGTTCTGGTGCCATGGCGGCGGATTCGTGAGCGGCTCCGGTTCTTCGCCCGGGACCGACGGCACCAATCTCGCGCGGCGCGGCGACGTGGTGGTGGTAACGATTAACCATCGCCTGAACGCCCTCGGTTTCACCTATCTCGCCGAATTCGGCGGCTCCGAATTTGCATCCTCTGGCGACGCCGGCATGCTCGACATCGTGCACGCGCTCAGCTGGGTCCGCAAGAATATCGGAAATTTCGGGGGCGATCCCAATACCGTGATGATCTTCGGTCAATCGGGCGGCGGCCGCAAGGTCGGCACGCTGCTCGCCATGCCTTCGGCCAAAGGCCTGTTTCATCGCGCGGTGATCGAAAGCGGCCCCACCATCAAGCTGGTGGAGCGCGAGCAAGCCATTCGCGTAGCCGGCATGTTGCTGGCGAAGCTGGACGTCGGCAAATCCGACGTGCGCCGCCTGCAGGAAATGTCCGTGGAGCGCATCATGAGCGCTTATTTCGCCGTCGTGAAGGACATGGGCGACGCGGATCAAATGACGCAGGGCTTCTCGCCCACCGTGGATGGCAGCGCCATCCCGCACCACCCCTTCCATCCCGCTGCTTCGCCGATCTCGGCAGACGTGCCGCTGATGCTGGGTCACACCCGCACGGAAATGACCCTGTTCAGCGAGGGCAGCGACCCTCAGGCGTTCTCGCTCGACGAAGACGGCATGCGTAGCCGTGTAAAGACGCTGGTGGGCGAGCACACTGACGGGATGATCGAGGTGTATCGAAAAGCGAATCCGGGCGCCTCGCCGTCGGATCTATATTTCCTGATCGCCAGCGATTACCGTTATGGCGCGCCGGTGATGAAAATTGCCGAACGCCGCGCGGCTTTGGGCCGCGGCCCCGTCCACTTGTATTACTTCACCTGGGACAGCCCCGCGCAGGGCGGCCGCCTGCACTCGCCGCACACCATGGAGATTCCGTTCGCCTTCGATAACGTGCAAATCTCGCGCGCGCTCACCGGAGGCGGCGCCGACGCCATGGCGCTGGCCGATAAACTCAGCGATACCTGGATCGCGTTCGCTCGCTCGGGCGACCCCAACACGTCCAAGCTGCCGCACTGGCCGGCGTTTAATCCGAAGGACCGGCCGACGATGGTCATCAACAACGTGAGCAAAGTGGTGGACGATCCCATTCGCGCGCAGCGCATCGCGATGTTCCAGGCGCTCGGTCTCGCTTAAACTTCTCTACCGGCTCCCGGCCGTGGCCGCTGCTGCCTTGGAGCGCAGAATCGGCTCTAGAACGGACAAGCTACCGTCGATCTGCGAAGAGATTTCGAGGCGCAGCACATGCGCGATGAGCGGGTAAATATGAATGTTCTGGAATTCGTCGATCGTAAGTCCGGCCTTCAGGTCGGGTCCAGCGGCGAAAAAAATTCCGCGCATTTCAGGCATCGCGGCGGGATCGTAGCCGTGCATCCCTTTCGGTAAAGTTTGTCCGGGCTTCTCAGTCAGGTGCAGAACCACGGGCGCCGTCGCCAGCGCGACCACCGCGCCGATGCGCGCGTTGCCCGAGTAGTGCAAGCTGGCCGGGATATCGCCGGCACGGTAAACCGCGATGCGCGGGTCTTTAGCATGTAGCTGCGCATAAAGCCGGTCGATTCTCTTGGGATCGCTCGAATAGAACTTGAAATCGGTGCTATTCGGCGCCACTTCCACGCCCGCGAGGTCAGCCAGCTTCGAGATATCGATGTCGCCTGTCACCGTAGTCATCCCGTGGTCGGAAACCACGAAGATATCGGGCGCAGGAGTTACGGAACGAAGCTCAGTGAAGAGCCTGCCCAGCACGCCATCGATCATATGAATCGCCGCGCGCGTTTCCGGCGCGTCTGGACCATATTCATGGCCGGCATGATCCACGTCGGAAAAGTATAGCGTGATGAAGTGCGGCCGCTCCGCCTTGGGCAGCTTCAGCCAGGCCACCACCTGCTCGACGCGCTGCTCGTTCGGAATCTTGGCGTCGTACTTGTAGTAGTAGGTCGGCCGCACGCCTTGAATGTCCGCATCGCTGCCCGGCCAGAAGAACGACGCTGCGCGCATCCCTTGCCGCTCGGCCAGCACCCATAGCGGCGTGCCGCCCCACCAACTTCCATTCGTCGTCGCGGCGGAATCGCTGATTTTGAACAGTGCATTTCGCGCCGCATCCCAAAACGAGTTGTCAACGATGCCATGATGTTCGGGATAAAGGCCGGTGACGATGCTGTAGTGATTCGGGAACGTGGTGGAAGGGAACGACGGAATCAGCGCTTTGGCGCGCACACCGCGCTTTCCCAAAGCCAGCAGATTGGCGGCGTGATCGCGCTCGGCGTAATCCCATCGAAAACCGTCGATCGAGATCAACAGAACATACGGCTTGTCCTGCTGCGCAGGTGCATTGGCCGGTGTGTTCGATGGACGCGCGGCTTGGGCGAAGCACGGCCCGAGCAGCGCTACGGCAGCCCCAAGCCAACGGCTATTGGTCTTCCAGATTCGTGAACGGCGCGGCAGCATATACGATCTTACCGCCGACCATCGTCAAAACGGACTCGAGACCGCTGACCTGGTCCACGGGCACGGTCATATAGTCCTTCGACAGCACGGCCAAATCCGCCAGTTTCCCCGGCTCTAGCGACCCGCGCTCGCCCTCGTCACGCGAGAACCAGGCACTGCCGATCGTGTACAGCCGCAGCGCTTCCGCGCGTGAAGGCGCAGGATCGGGACCATCCAGAGGAACCCCATTCGCTGTCTTGCCGCCGAGCAGCGACTGCAGTGCGGTGAACGGATTGTAGGAGGCCACCCGGTGCGCGTCCGTGCCCGCTCCCACCATCACGCCCAACTCCCGCGCCGTCGCCACCGGCGGCATGCGCCCGGCCGGCTGCATGGTCCAGCCCACGCCCAGCGCTTTCATCCGCCGCAAATTTTCCGCCGACGCATCGTTCAAGTGCGCGATGCTCCAGCGCAGATTCGTAATCGGCACTTCGCGGTTCACGCGCTCGAAAATGTCGAGCAACACGCCCACCGAATCGTTCTTCGGCCAGTGCATCGTCACCGACATCCCGCGCGCGGCAGCCCATCGCACGATCTTGTAATACTCCTCGATCTCGGCGTCAGTTGGATGATCGTTGTTGTTCATTGCCCAGGTGATCCGCTCGCCGATCCCATTAAAACGCAGCATGCGGTCGCCGAAGCCCATGGGCAGCAACTGCGTGAGGTCCTGTAATTCCTCGAATTCCTTGCTGGGCGTGATCCCGCACAGGCTGTAAGCCACGCGCACAGTCAGTTCGCCTTGCCGCCAGACTTGAAACAGCGCCTGGTACGACTGGGCAGTCATGTTGTTTCCGCCGGGATCCACCACACCGGTCAGGCCCAGCCGATTCAGCTCGCGAAAAAACTTCTTCGTGCCCTGCACTTCCTGCTCGGGGGTGGGCACGGGCAGCCGGTCAAACAACGCGATGATGGCTTTCTGCCCGCCGCTGACGCCGCCAGTCGGCTTTCCGGCCGGATCGCGCTCCAATTTCCCGCCTTCCGGGAGGTCGGCATCACTTGAAATATGCAGCGTCGCGAGGGCTTTCGGGGTCAGCATCGCCCACCCGTAGCCTTGCTGCACGTACACGGGATTCTCCGGCGCGGCCGCCGTGAGTTCCGCCTGTGTCGGACGCCGATTTTCGGAGAACTGGCGCGGGTTCCAGCCGCCGGCGACGATCAGCCAGGCGCCGGGAGCCATGCTCTGCGCGGCCTGATGGATGCGCTCCAGCGCTTCGGCGAGCGACCGCGTGCCGATCCAGTTGACCTCCGTGCTGAAGCTGAGGGCGGCGCGAATGGCGTGCATGTGGGAGTCGATCAGGCCCGGAATCACCGTGCGCCCTCCCAGATCGATCACCCTTGCGTCACCGCCCGCCACTTTCCGCACCTGCGCGGTCGAACCGACAGCCAATATCCGATCGCCTTGAACAGCGATGGCCTGGGCGGTCGAGAACTTCGAGTCCACCGT
>JASHQT010000511.1 GCA_030039005.1 Bryobacteraceae bacterium | reverse complement strand
TTGCGCGGGCGCGTGGGACGGTCGAACCGGCGCGCGTATGCGTATTTGTTGGTGCCCGAGGACACAGAGCTGAGCGAGATCGCGCGCAAGCGCTTGGCCGCGCTCAAGGAATTCAGCGACCTGGGCGCGGGATTCAAGATCGCGGCGCTCGATCTCGAGCTGCGCGGCGCGGGCAATATTTTAGGCGGCGAACAGCACGGGCATATCGGCGCGGTGGGATTCGATATGTATATCCGGCTGCTCGAAGAAACCGTGCATGAGCTCAAGGGCGAGGCCGCGCCTCTGCAGGTGCACTCGACGCTCAATCTGGGCTTGGATATTCGCATTCCGGCTGAATACATCGCCGACGAGCACCAGCGGTTGCGCGCCTACAAGAAAATCGCGGACGCGAGCACGCCCGAGGCCGCGGCCGAAGCGCTGGCGGGGATCGAGGACCGCTACGGTCCCGCGCCCGAGGCCATCCGCAACCTGCTCAAGTTTTCCTCACTCAAAGGCGCCGCGCAAGCGCTCGGCATCGAAGCTATCGACCGACGCGCCGGCGCGCTGAACGTCAAGTTCCACAAGGAAGCGCACATCGATCCGGCGCGCCTGATGAGCCTGGTGACCCACACCGAAGGTGCGCAGTTCACCCCTGCAGGCGTTCTGCGGCTCCCGCTCGACGGCGCGCATGATGCAGGACGAGTGTTGGATTTGTTGGAAGGTCAACTGAAGCAGCTTCAGGCGTGATATGGTCGGCACTATCAAGTGGACTTGCTTAGTTACCTCCGTGATCCTTACCGGGTGCGCGGAGCCGATTCGAGCGACCGAACATGAAACGGTGAGAGTCGCAGACGATTCGGAGGCCATTCGGAAGATGATATTCCACGAGCGTGACGTTCAAATGAGCGAGCGGTGGGGACGCACTCGCGATGAGTGGCTAACAATTATCAAGGCGGAGACTTTCGAAGGCCGCGAGGCGCCTCGTCGAGGGGAATTCCTGAAACGATTAGCGTCCGCCCCGGGGTTCGATCTCGTCTCCGCTTGAGATGCCAAAATCCTCCAGAGCGTGACCGACTGCAGATGCACTTTGAAGGAGTCGTATGGGAACGCGATCGTGAAGATACAGATCACATCTGGTCCGTACGCGGGCCGGACCGGGTGGGATTGCGAGGACCGGATCAGGCGTGTCTTCGTCTGGCCTTAGGCAGCTAATCCCGGAGGTGAGCCGCTTGCGGCGAGCCGATCCCCCAGCCAAACCCGCGCGGGTGAATGCCCGCGCCACGCTACAATTCGGACGTGCGCCCGCCCATCCCCGCCCGCTGGGTTGCGATCGCGGTATTCATTTCCGCTTCCATCCTGAATTACCTCGATCGCCAGATCCTGGCCACCATGGTCGACATCTGGCGCGCGCGCCCCGAGTTCCCCTTCACCTACGACGACTACGGGCTGCTGCTCGCGGTCTTCTCCATCGCCTATGCCGCGAGCGCGTTGTTCGTCGGCTGGTTCGTCGACCGCGTGGGGTTGAATAGTGGCGCGGCGTGGGCCGTGGCACTCTGGGCGGTCGCGAGTTTCGGAACCGGCGCCTCGCATAGCGTGCGCGAATTACTGATCTGGCGCGCGCTGCTCGGCGTTTCCGAAGCGAGCGCGATCGCCGCCGTCACCAAGGCCATTGCGCTTTATCTTCTGCCGCGCGAGCGCGCCGTAGGACAAGCCACCAGCCAGCTCGGGCTCAGCATCGGAGCGGGGCTCGCGCCCGGATTCGCCGTCTATTTTTCGTATCGCTACTCCTGGCACTGGGCGTTCTACGCGGCTGGGCTCCTCAGCCTGGCCTGGATTCCAGCTTGGTTGCTCACCGCGCGCTCCATTCCTCCAGCCGCCGAGCCCGAGAGCCGCGAGACCCCTAGTGCAAGCGGCGGTCACTCGTTTCATCTCCTGCGCGATCCCAAGCTCTGGGCGCTGATGATCGCCAACATGCTCGGCATGACGGTGTACAGCTTGTGGGCCAACTGGGCACCCACATTCCTGATCCGGGTGCATCACCTGACGCCGCCTGAGGCTTCGCACTACACCTGGATCGTGCCGATGGCGGGTTATCTCGGCGGGCTGCTTGGGGGCGCCATCTCCTGGCTGCTGGTACGTGCCGGCCGAAGCCCAGTGGCCGCCCGCAAGCGCGCGTCGTTGGTGTCCACGGCGCTCGCGCTGGTCACCTTTGGGGTGCCCCTACTGAGGGGCCCGGCGCTCGCCACCGCGGGAATGTCGTTGAGTTTCTTCGCGATTTGCGCCTGGAGCGTTAATCATTACACGCTGCCGATCGATATTTATGGGGCATCGAAAGCGGCATTTGGAGGCGCTTCGCTCGTATTCGCCTATGGCGTCATGCAGTCCTCGATTTCGCGGCCCCTTGCGTCCGTAATCGAACACTACGGATTTACGCAGGTTTGCTTTACATTTGCCTTCTTGCCTATCGCCGGTTACCTGCTGGTTCACCTGCTGATCGCCGATACCGCAGATTCCACGGGATTTTCCCAGTCACAGCTCGCCCAAAGTGTTACTGGTACTGTCTAGACATCCAGTACGTTGTCCGGTAAGCAAAAGCCATCTAAGGTGTTAAGGAAGGTAACCTGCGGTGGCTTTACCTAATCTAACGATCAGGTGCTGGAGATACGGCCTTTCATCCTGCTCCGGAAGGATTAAATAGAAGTATGAAAGTTCAGTGCCCCTATCGCTGCGACTATTGCCTGAATCTAAAGGGCGAAACCAATCACTGGTGGCTGCGGCCTCAGGACGCCGAACAATTCCGCCTGCTGCGCTGGGACCAACAGTTCGCCGACGCGGAAGGCTACGAGCACATCTGCTCGGAATCCTGCGCCTCGAAGGCTCTTTCGAAATGGCTCGCCCAGGCCAACGGGAACGTGGTGCAACCCACGGCGAAGGAGCTGTCGCGCGTCAAATCCGCTGGTGTCATTCAATAAAGATCGATTCAGTAAGGATCGATTCAATAGGTTTTCAAATAGGTCAGTTCTTTCTTCGCCGCCGCAACGGTCCAGCTGTGCCACGGCGGCGAATGCAGCGTGATTTTTTCATAGCAGGCCGCCGCCTCCCGATAGCGTTTCTTGCTTTCTACATACTGCGCGTAATAAAACCACGCCGTGGGCAAAGAAGGATGCGCCTTGATAACCGCGGTGGCCGAACCCTCCGTTTCCGGCAGATCGAGTCGCGAGAACAGGTGCAGCAGCGAGACGTCGGGCGTGGTTTCAAGCTCGGGAAATTTGTCTAAAGCCTCAAGCACCCGGCCGCGCGCGATCAGTTCATCGCTTTCGGCGACCGCAAGTCCGGCGACGTCTTCAAAAAACGCGAGTGCCACCGGCGACCGTGCGATGTTGCCGTCTTCGGCCTCTTTGAAATTGGTCGCAGCTACGAGCGCGAGGCGCTTTGCAGGAATTCGCACGATCAGGATCGCACGGGTGTGGCACCACAGGATGCGTTCGCCCGCGTAATCCTGGCTCAGCCATCCGAGCGTTCCGTGCGCATGCATGGCAAATGGGATGGCGCGCGGGATCGCGCCCTTAGTGCCCAAGGCACGGAAAAACTCGGGATTTTCCAGCACCTCTTCGCCCGGTGTTCCATCGGCCCGATTTTCAAGCACCTGGCGAATCGTCGCGCCGGAAGGTTCTGGCGCAGGCGTGTCGAGCCGCTTCTGCGGGATGCGCTCCGCGATTACCGGCTCCTCACAAGCCGACTCAGTGATTTTTCCGCGCCGCCAAATTACACGCCCCGACTGAATGACCACGACCCCAATTTCCGGGCTCTGGAGATCGCGATTGAACGGTTCGAAATGTGCCTGCGCCCCCAGTCCCCCACTCGCCAATCCCAGTGCGAGCAACGCGGTAAACCACAACCTCATTTCTTGTATCCAATCTTCCGCAGGAAACCATGTCTCCATTCGACGTCGGGGGCCGTTTCCACGCCCTTGGGCGAGGAGCCGTCGATCACACCCAGCACTCCCCTGCCCTGCGCGGTTTCGGCCACGATCACTTCCACCGGATTGGCCGTCGCGCAATGAATCGTGCAGACTTCCGGCGTTTCCAGAATCCGATTCTTGATGTTGATCGGAAACCCGCCGCGCAGCGCCACCACGAACATGTGTCCCGCGCCCACCGCCGTGGCATTGCGCGTCGCGATGGCCTTCAACTCTTCGTCATTGCCGTCCACGCGCGTCAGGCACGCGCCCGACGCCTCATTGAACGCGATGCCGAACTTCATCTGCGGAACCGTGCTGACAATCGCCTCGTAAATATCCTCGACGGTTTTGATGAAATGGCTGTGCCCGACGATGATGTTGCCTTCCGACGGAATTTCCAGCCGAACGGTGTGCAGGTCCATGTCAACCATTAACCCATATGCGAATGGCCAAAAGCCAATAGCCCAAAGCGACGTGTGTGTTATGATGAAGACTCCGGGGATCGTCGCGAAAGCCTCTCATTTTATTGCACTTATGTCATACTCCGCGCAGAGTATCGCACGCCTGATCGATCACACGCTGCTCAGAGCCGACGCCGCGCACCCCGACATCGTCCAGCTCTGCCAGCAGGCGCGCCAAAACAATTTCGCCAGCGTTTGTGTGAACTCGTATTGGGTGCCGCTGGCGGTTTCCGAGCTCTTGGGATCGAACGTGAAAGTGTGCAGCGTGGCCGGGTTCCCGCTGGGCGCTTCGTCCACGGAAGCGAAAGTCGCCGAGACCGAGGATGCCCTCCGTGCGGGCGCGCAAGAGATCGACGTGGTGCAGAACATCGGCCTCCTGCGGTCGGGCGACGAAGAGGAAGTGCAGGAGGAGATCGCGTTGCTCGCCGCAGTTTGCCATCGCGCGGGCGCGATCCTCAAGGTAATCCTCGAAAACTCGCTGCTCAGCGACGATCAGAAAGTCGCTGCGTGTACTCTGGCCAAGGAAGCCGGCGCGGACTTCGTGAAAACGTCCACGGGCTTCGGTGCTTCCGGGGCCACGGTGCACGATGTCGAACTGATGCGCCGCACGGTGGGGCCGATGACAGGTGACAAAGGAGTCGGAGTGAAGGCGTCCGGCGGAATCCGCACGCTCGACGACCTGTTGAAGATGCTCGAGGCTGGGGCCACGCGGATCGGCGCCAGCGCAAGCGTCAAGATCATGGAAGCCGCGCATGCCCAGTTCGGCGCAGCGGAGCCCGGAGCGTGACCATGGCCGCGCCCACCAGCAAAGCCAAGGTGCGGTTCCACGAACGTGCCGAACTGCTCGATTTTCTGCTGGACGTTTCCGCCGCGACCGCCGACACGCTGGATCTCGACCGCGTGCTCGCCAACGTTGCGGCCATCGTCAAGGACGTGGTTCCGTACGATCTGCTCGCCATTCTGCTGTACAGTGAGCGGCAGCACGGCCTCACCATCCGCCATTCCATCGGCCACCGCGAAGAGATTGTGCGGAATCTGGTGATCCCGCTGGGCGAAGGCATCACCGGCATCGCCGCTGTCGGCCGCCAGCCGATCCTCTCGGGCGACGTGCGCCGCGATCCGCGCTATCTGCCCGCCGTGGACGCCGTGCAATCCGAACTGGCCGTGCCGATGATCGCGCGTGGCAAGCTGGTGGGCGTGATCGACTTGCAATCCACGCGCCTGAACGCGTATCGCGAGCAGGACCGCGCGCTGCTGCAACTGATCGCCTCGCGCGTGGCGGTGTCCATCGACAACGCGCGTCTCTATCGCCGCGTGGAGCGCCAGAACCGCACGCTCAAGACGCTGGCGCATTTGTCGCAGGAGTTCAGCTCGATTCTGGACCTGGATGAACTGCTGCGCAAGATCGCCATCACCACCCACGCGCTGGTCGCCTTCGACGCGTTTAGCATCCTGCTGCTGGACGCCGAACATAAAGTGCTGCGGCACCGCTTCAGCGAGCGCTATGACCAGCGCGTGAACCTCGACAACATCCCGCTCGGCAAAGGCATCACGGGCGCGGCTGCCGAATCGCGCGAGATCGTGCGCGTGGCCGATACGCTGGCCGACCAGCGCTACATTGCCTCGCATCCCGACATTCGCTCGGAGATCGCCGTGCCGTTGATCGTGCAGGATCGCGTGGTGGGCGTGATGAACCTGGAGAGCGACCGCATGGGTTTTTTCACCGAGGATCACTCGCGCTTGCTCGCGCTGCTTGCGCCGCAGATCGCCAGTTCGGTCGAAAACGCGCGGTTGTACGAAGAGATCGCGCAACGCGAGCAATCCATGGATCGCGATTTGAAGGCCGCACGCAACGTGCAGATGGTCATGCTGCCGCGCGAAGCGCCCGAAATCGAAGGGCTGGAGGTCGCCGTTCGCAGCCGGCCCGCGCGCGAAATCACCGGCGACGTCTACGATTTCTTCGAGCACAGCTCGGGCGAAACGGTTTTCCTGTTCGGCGACGTCAGCGGTAAAGGCGCTGCCGCGGCTCTCTACGGCGCCATGGTCAGCGGGTTGCTGCGCACGCTGGCGCATCGCCGGCGCGACCCGGCCGAATTGCTGAAGCTGCTCAACCGCGTGCTGCGCGAGCGTATCGTCGGCACGCAGTACGTCGCGCTGCTGGTGGTGGTGTGGGAAAGCACGAATCGCCGTTTCATTATGGCCAACGCGGGCGCCGAACCGCCGATCATCTGCCGCGCAGGCGAGATCATCAAGCCCAAAGTGGAAGGCATTCCCGCCGGCTTGCTGGACGATCGCGAGTACGACGAAGTGATTTTCGACGCGCAGCCGGGCGACGTGCTCCTAATGCACTCGGACGGTATCACCGATCAGCCCAACCCCAAAGGCGAAGAATACGGCGGCGCGCGCCTCGGGCGCAAGCTGCAAAAGCTGTGCATGAAATCGCCGGACGTCATGGCCGATGCAATTCTGGCCGACTTCGATCATTACAAGTCAGACGCACCCACGCACGATGATCAAACCTTAGTGGTCGTCAAAGTCAAATGATGCAGTACCGCGATCAAACCCTGTATCTGGAAGACGTGCCGCTCGCCGACATCGCGCGCCGCGAAGGCACGCCGAGCTATGTGTATTCGCGCGCAGCTATCCTCGATCGCTTCCAGGCCTACGAAAAGTCCTTCGGCGACGTGCCGCATAAGATCTGCTACGCCGTCAAAGCCAACAGCAATCTCGCCATCTTGAAGCTGCTCGCCGAAGCGGGCGCGGGTTTCGACATCGTATCCGGCGGCGAGCTGTTTCGCGTCCTGAAAGCGGGGGCGGATCCCGCGGGCGTGATCTTCTCGGGCGTCGGCAAAACGGCGCAGGAGATCGATTACGCGCTCGAACACCGCATCAAAAGCTTCAATTGTGAGTCCGAGCCTGAGCTCGCGCTGATCGATTCGCTCGCTGCGCGCCGCGGCATCGCAGCACGCGTGGCATTGCGCGTGAATCCCGACGTGGACGCCGCCACGCATCCCTACATTTCCACCGGCCTGCGCCAACACAAATTCGGCGTCGACATCGCGGACGCTGAGGCGATCTACGAGCGTGCACGGTCGCTCCCCAACCTCCTGCTCGAAGGCGTCAGTTGCCACATCGGATCGCAGATCACCGACATCGCGCCGCTGCTCGAAGTGTTCGACAAGATGGTCGCGCTGGTCGAGCGGCTGCGCGCGCGCGGCCTGCCCATTCGCTCGCTCGATCTGGGCGGGGGCCTCGGCGTGGCTTATAAACCGGGCGACAAAGCGCTGTCGATCTGCGACTATATCCAGGCGATGTGCGCGCGTACGGCGGGCCACAACCTCGAAATCCTGATCGAGCCCGGCCGCTCCATGGTGGCCGAAGCGGGCGTTCTGCTTACGCGCGTGCTATATCGCAAGAGCAACGGCGAGCGCGAGTTCATCATCGTTGACGCCGCGATGAACGATCTGATTCGCCCGGCGTTGTACCACTCCCACCACGAGATCGTTCCGCTGCGCAAGAGCGACGGTCCCGGCATCGTGGCCGACGTGGTGGGGCCGGTTTGCGAATCGGGCGATTTCCTGGCTCGCGCCCGCGCGATGCCCAACCTGCTCCCGGGCGATCTGCTCGCCGTCTGCACCGCGGGAGCGTACGGCTTCGTCGCGTCGTCGAACTACAACGCGCGCCCGCGCCCGCCGGAGATTCTCGTGGAGGGCGGCAGTTATCGCGTGATCCGCAAGCGCGAGACCTACGACGATCTGGTGCGCGGAGAGTGACGGCGCGCGTCCGCTACGCGATGAGCGCCCTTTACCTGGTCAGGTTGTAAACCAGGCCGTGTGGATCTTCGACGTACACGCGCGGAACGTGTGGTTCGTCTTTCACGATCCGGCAGCCGTTCTCGACCAGCCGCGCCTTGGCTTCCTCCACATTCCTGACCGTCACCTCCAGCACGGGTCCGAGCGCCGGGCCCTGCTCGATGAACAGGTTGATGTTCTTACCATGCAGGCTCAGCATGGGCGTCTCGCCGGTGATGGTGAACCCGAGCTGCTCGACGTAGAATGCCGCGGCCTTTTTCGGGTCTGGGGATTGGATCAGAATGTCGGCGCCAAAGGTGTTTGCCATGGATTCTCCGCACTGCTGGTCGCGTTCACCGCCATTATTGCGATGCTAGACTCCCATTATGAACGGAGCAGGCCCGCCGGAACGAGGAAAAAAAGAAGGCCCGAGCTCGCTGGGAGGCGCGTGCACGGGCCTGAGGGAAGAAATCGAAAAATCGTTGGCGGCTTCCTCTAGCGGTGGCCTCCTCCACCTGACCGCCCACCGCCGCTCGAGCGCGCGGAACCCGACGAACTTCGCCCGCTGCCGTAGCTCGGCGCGGACCGAACCTGGCCGCCTTGTTGCCCACCTCTTTGTACGATGGACGGGTTGATCCGCACCGCGCCGCCATTGGAACTGCGCGACGCCGAGCCGTAGCTGCGGCCGAATTGTGACGATGACCCGCCGCTGCGCCCGTAAGTTCCGTAGGCGCTGCCGTAGCTGCTGGTTCCGTGAATCGGTTCGCCGAAGTGGCTCCAGCCGTGCGTCGCACTGGAAGCGCCGCCGAATCCGCGCGAGCCCTCACCAAGACTGCTACGGCTGAAATCGCCGCGCGACATCTGCTGCATCCCGCGCTGTTGCTGCTCGAAGCTGCTGTGCTGGACGCGCGGCGTCTGCATGCGGCTGGCGAAGCTCTGCGACCGCGCCTGCGGATACCGCCCGCTCGCCGTGCGCGAGGAAAAGCGCAGGCTGGACCGGTCCGGCGCCACCGGCAGCACGCCATGAACGGCGCTCGCCGAAGCAAGCTGGGCCCGATTCAGCGAGCTAATTCGTCCGCCGCGACCGAACGCGGACGTATCCATTCCGATCGCCCCACCCGCCACTCGCGCATTGCGAAACGAATTCGAGACGTTGATATTATTCACGATCGTGGTGTGGCCGCCGTAGAACCCGCGGCCAAATCCGGCATACAAGCCAGGCCCCCACCAGGGATGGAACACCTCAAAGGGCGCCAGCGCGACCCAACCTACTCCTCCAAATCCAAATCCAACTCCGAATCCGATGCCGGGACCAAATCCGAAGAAGCCGACATACGCTGGCGCCCAGTAAGGATACGGCGCGATCGGCCCGGGCCACCAGGCCCATCCGCCCGCGCCCCAGAACCAGCGGCCGTAGTGATACGGCGCCCAACCCCAGGGATCGTAACTCACCCAGGTCCAGCCGTAGTAATCTTCCCAAGCCCACTGGCCGTTCTGATAAGGCGCCCAATCGGGCGGAACATTCGGCTGCCACACCTGGCCGTACTGCGGATCGTTGACCCAGCGGCCATTCTGATCCAGGTCCTCACCGCCGGCCACGGCGGGATTCACGTGCTCATAACTCTGCGAAGCCAGGAAGTAGCGGTCGCGCTCCTCGTTCCAGCGGTCGAAGGAATCCTGGGGAATGCCCTGCACTACTTGATACTCGGGATCCGACGCCGGTCCACGCGCTTGCATGGTTTGTCCGGCTTCCAAACGCTCGCCGGCGCGCTGGCTATCGACTTCGGCTTCCCCCGAGCGCACCGTGATCTCAGAGGTTCCGTCTTCGTGCAGCGTCACGCGATAGGTGCCCGGCTGCATGGGCCGGACTCCAACACTCGGCGTGTCCACTTCCACTTGCACGTTGCCCGGACGCAGCGTGCGAAACATCACCGTGCCCGCCGCCACTTGGATTTGCACGCTGTGAATATCGAGCGCCGCGAGATGCACGTCCGAGTTCGGACCGAGGCGAACCACGTTAGAGGAATCGAACTCGATTTCCGCGCGCGAATTGGCGCTGGTGAGAACATGATCGTCGGCCATCAAGGGCGCATTCACGGCCGCGGCCACCAACTCGCCCGAATCGCCTCGCCGCACCGAAACGTCGCCGCTGGCCACGCTCAATCGGGCCACCGCGCGCCCGGGTTCGTACTGGCCGTCCGGCTCGGGACCAGCCTGCGGAGGCGGCGCATTGGGGTCCTGCGCGAGAAGGGGTAGGATGGCGATTGCTCCCAAGAGTGCGCAACTGATGAGGCCGCGAAGCATTCATGCCAGTAAAGGCAATCCCGGGGCCAAGTGATTACCGGTTAGATTTGAATCACTTACGCGTTACGTTCCGCCGCGCCGCCTGGCCGAAAACCACCAGCGGTGCTCGGGATCAGCCGACTCCCTACTCAGCTCGCAACGCCTCCGCCGGGTCGATTCGCGCGGCCCGATGGATGGCCGGAGCCGTCGCAATGGCCGCGATCAGCGCCATCAGGAATGCCACCGTAATCACCGGCCACGCCTCCCACGGCCGCACATCATATAAAACTCGGCGCAAGAAGACCGATACGGCAGCGTAAGCGCCAAACCCAACGATGATGCCGCCGACGGTGAGGGCCAGCGTCTCGCGCGAAAACAGCCGCACGATACTTGCCGGCTGCGCTCCCAACGCCGCCCGCACGCCGATTTCACGCGTACGTGATTTCACCGCGTAATCGAGCGCGCCGTATAGCCCGATGCTCGCGAGCAGCGCGGCGATCGAGCCGAAGATTCCGGAAAGCATCGCGAGCAGCCGCTCCTGCCACAGCGACGCATCCACCTCCTGCCGCAGCGTGCGCGTTTCGATGATCGGCATTTCCGGGTCAAGGGAGCGCAGCACTGCTCGAACTGGCGCGATCAGCGCCTCGGGATCCCCGCGCGTGCGCAGGTGCAGGATGAAAACGAAATCGAATCCGTCCACGGCCGGACTGTAGACGGTCGGTGGAACTGGTTCGCGCAGCGAGCGGTACTTCGCGTCACTGACCACGCCGATGATCTGACTGTCGGCAGCAGCGATGCCGCCCGGTCCTGAAAATCCGAACCGTTCGCCGATTGGATTCTTACCGGGAAAAAATCGGCGCGCAAAAGCTTGGTTGACGATCGCAGGATGCGGGACCTTCGCTTCGCCGTTATGATCGAACCAATTGAAGGCGCGTCCGGCGACCACGTGTATACCCATGGTCCGGAAGTAATCCGGAGTGACGTCGTTCATGCTGGCGTCGAGAAAATCGCTGGGGCCGATATGCGTTCCAGCGGCGCCTAGCGTGGCCTTCACACCGGTGCCGCGCATCAGGCCACGCGACGCGATGCTTGCATCGCTCACTCCGGGGAGCGTCCGCGCACGTTCCAGAAGCGCTTTGCTGAAGGATTCGGTGCGCTCGCGCGTGTAGCCGCGCACGCTCGGGTCGATGGTCAACGTGACCACGCGGTCGGCGTCGAAGCCCGGATTCATCGCGCGCATGCGCTCCAGCGTCTCGATCAGCAGCGCCGCGCCCATCAGGATCAGCGTGCAGATCGCGACCTGCGCCACGACGATCAGGCTCCCGGCGGTTAGCCGCCGCGTGGACGTGCGCGCTCCCTGCAGAACGCCAGCGATTTCGGACCGCGCCGAGCGCAGCGCCGGCGACAGGGCGAACAGAATCGCGGTCAGAATCGTGATGCCGATGGCGAACGCCGCGACGCGCAGGTCGATCGTGATGTGCACGGCGACGGGTTGCAGCACTGCTCCGCGGTCGCGAATCGGCGGCACCGCTCGGGTAAGCAACGGCACGCAGGCAGCGGTCAGCAGGATCCCCGCGCCGCCTCCAAGGATCGCGAGCAGCAGGCCCTCGGTAAAAAGCTGGCGCACAATGCGCACCGGACTCGCTCCCAAGGCCAACCGGATGCCCATCTCCTGCGCGCGTCCTGCCGACCGTGCCAACAGCAAGCCGGCAACGTTCGCGCAGGCCATCAGCAAGAGCAGCGCGACGCCCGCCATCAGCAGCTCCAGGCTGTGCGAAAGTTGCTCGCGCAGCGTCGAGACCCCGTTCGAGACCGGCTCCAGCCGCAAATGCGAGCCCGTGGGCTCGCGCGGCGGGGGACCGTTCGCGCGTGCAAACATTTCGGCCACTTCCTGTTCTTCGGCGGCCAGCAGCAGCGGATCGGCTTCGGAGTTCGCACGCGCCAAAGGCACACCATCCTTGAGACGCGCAAAAATCTGTGCGAACAGAGGCCGGGCGTGGGGGCTCAGTCCATCGGGCCGTGGAATCAGCAACCGGTCCACAGACGCGGGAACACGCAAGTCCGGGCTGGTGTCGGCGGCCAAGCCGTTGAATCCCTCGGGCGACACGCCGACGATCACGAACGGATGCCCAACCAAGATGATTTTTCGGCCCACCACGGTGCGACCGGCACCGAGCCGTCGGTGCCAGAAATCGTAGCTCGCCACCGCGACCTGCGCGCGCGTGTGTTCGTCTTCCGCATTCAAGACACGGCCGAGAGCCGCGCCCACGCCCAGCGAACTGAAAAAATTCGGTGAGACCAGGTGCACGCGAACGCGCTCGGTCGAATTCGCATCGCGGAATGCAATGTCTCCTTCCCCCTGGCAGATCACTGCGGAGAAATCCGCGTTGCGCGCCCCGGCGTCAGCGCAGAAATCGTACGGCAAATCCCAGGTGACGAAGCCGTTCGGATGGACCTCGACAATACGGACCAGATTCTCCGGATGCGCCACCGGTAGCGGCTTCAGCAGCAGCGCGTTCACGGCGCTGAAGATCAGCGTGTTCGCGCCGATGCCGATGGCGAGCAGCAAAACCGCCGTGGCGGTAAACACCGGGCTTTTGGCCAGCAATCGCAGGCCGAAGCGCAGGTCCCGCAAGAGTTCGTTCACTAATCCAAATGCTACTCCAGCGCGAAGGCCCCTCGACATCGCGATAATATAGAGCAGATGAGCACTACGTCTCTCACCGGTCTTGGGCTCACCACTTTCGCCGAGTTCGAGTTGCTCCCCGACATCGCCGGAAAGCGCGAGTTGGTCGACGGCGAAGTCATCACCATGCCACCGCCTGAGCTTGTGCACTCTCAGGTCGCCAAACAGATTCTGTTCTTGTTACTGGCTTGTCTCGACAAGAGCCGCATTTGGCCGAACCATACCGGATACCGCATCGGCAAGGGCTGGATCGAGCCGGACGTGAGCGTCAGTTTTCCCGACCAGCGGCGGGACGAAAAATATTTCGTTGGTTCTCCGATGATCGCCGTCGAGATTCTTTCTCCCGATGAGGAAATCGATCGCAAACTCACGCTCTATTTCGCCGAGGGCGCGCTCGAAGTCTGGGTGGTGGACCTGAAACGTAAGGCCATGACCGTGTACTTGCGCCAGAACGACAAGGTGATTCGCGAAGTTGTGGATCGCGAGTATCGGTCCCAGGTTGCGGGAACGACCTTCGTGCTGGCTGACATTTTTGCCTAACGTTCCAGCGCGAACGCCACTACCGCGTCACCCATCTTGCTCTTCATCTTGCCGTGCCCACCCGCGCAGATCACGATGTACTGCTTGCCGCCCCATTCATAGGTCATGGGCGTAGATTGCGCGCTGGCCGGAAGCTCCACGGACCATAATTCTTTGCCGCTATCGGCATCGAACGCGCGCAGATGCGCGTCGAGCGCGGCGGCGGTGAAGATCAAACCCGAGGCAGTCGCCATCGGACCGCCGAAGCTGATGGACCCCGCGGGCCAGCCCTCGCCCATCGAGCCCAGCGGCGCTTGCCAGCGCAGCTTGCCGGTCGTGAGATCGAACGCCACCAGCGCGCCCCATGGCGGTGTATTGCACGGCTGGCCATTCGGCGCCACCAGCCATTCGCGATGCATCGCATAGGGCGTCCCGCTCTGCAGCGCGAATTCCCCGCCCCAGGCGGTCTCAGTGTCCTTGCGATGCAGATACGCCGCGATCAGGCCCTTCCTTGGGATCAGCTTGAAGATCGCGGCCACGCGATTGGTATCCGCAATCAGGATATTGCGCGCCGGATCCCACGCCGCGCTGCCCCAGTTCACGCCGCCGATGTTGCCGGGAAACGCGATGCTGCCTTCGAAGCTCGGCGGAGTAAACAGACCGTCGTTGCGCAGCGATTCGATTTTATTGCGGCACCATTCGCGCGCTTCGGGCGTCGAGCCCCAGGCATCGGCCGCCGTCAATCTTTGCGGGACCATGGCACTCCAGGCGGGTATCGGCTGGCTCGCCGCCGCGCTTTCACCCGGAATATCGCTCTTGGGGACCGCGCGTTCTTCGACGGTGTGGAGGGGTTTGCCGGTCATGCGATCGAGCACGAAAACATTTCCGATCTTGGTTGTCACGGCGACCGCGGGCTTCCCGCGGAACTCGATCAACGTAGGTTGCGACGGCACGTCGTAATCCCAGAGATCGTGATGCGCCACCTGGAATCCCCACAGGAATGCGCCCGTCGACGCCTTCAGCGCGACCACCGAATTGGCCCAGCGATTATCGCCGGGCCGCTCGCCGCCATAATAATCCGGGCTCGCGCTGCCGGTGGGAATGAACACCATGTCGCGCCCAGGATCGGAGGCGAACGTCGACCAGGCATTCGCCGCGCCGGTACGCACAGGCTGTTTCTCGGCCCACGGAATTGGATCCCAGCTCCAGCGTAGCGCTCCGCTGCGTGCATCGTATGCGCGGACCACGCCGCGCGGCATGTTCACCGACATGTTGTCGGCGATCGACGAGCCGACGATCACCAAATCTCCAACGATCGTAGGCGCGGAAGTGACCTGATAATAGCCGCGAAACTCGGGCCGATAATCAACGCCGCTGGTCAGATCCACAGTGCCTGCGTCGCCAAATCCCTCGCAAGGCTTTCCGGTCTTGCCGTCGAGCGCGATCAGCCGGGCATCGAGCGTGCCTTCGAAGATGCGCACGTGGCACGCCGCATTCCCGGCCACCGATGCATCAGTCCAGAACGCTACGCCGCGCGAGGAAACTTCCGAATAATCGTGCGAGCGGTCGATCTTGGGATCGTAGGTCCATTTGGCCGCCCCCGTGCCGGGGTCGAGCGCTACAACTTGATCAAAAGGACTGGTGAGATAGAGCGTGCCGTCCACTAAAATCGGCGTGGATTCGAACGCAGCCTTCTGGTTCAGTTCGGTATCCGGCTGCAGCGCGCCCGTGTGATAGGTCCACGCCACGCGCAGGCGCGCGACATTCTCGCGCGTCACCAGCTTTAGCGCCGAGTAGCGTGTGCCAGCGGCATCGCCACCATAAGCGGTCCAGCCAGTATCGGCCGCCCGCGCGGATCCTGCCAGGAGCAATAGACCAAGAATGGTTCGCATGATCCGATTGGACTGCGAATCGCGCGTTTAGTCAGCGGTTTTGGGACGACACGGCCGAAATGCGGGACGAGGCGGCTCGGAAGCGCCGGGTCCAGACCAGCTCGCGGCCGTCTTTGAGCACGATGCGCCGCTCGCCGTGAAACCACGGCTGCATTTCTTTCACGCGATCCAGATTCACCAGTTCGGATCGATTGATGCGCACGAACTGTTCGGGGTCGAGCTGTTGCGCCAGGCTTTCGAGCGTTCCCCGAATCGTGTAGGTTTCGGCGCCCGCGTGCAGGCGGACATAGTTGCGGTCCGATTCCGCCCAATCCAGCCGATCAAGGGACAGAAAAATCTCGCGCCCGTTCTTTTCCACCACCAGGCGCTTGAGCGGACGCGGCGCGGGAGCCTCGGCGATCCGGTCTCGCCGCAGCGCGATCTGCTCCTTGGCGCGTTCGAGCGCGCGCTCAAAGCGCTCGGGATCCACCGGCTTGAGCAGATAATCCAGCGCTTCGGCTTCGAAGGCGCGCAGTGCGTGATGCGCGTGCGCGGTGAGGAAGATCACATGAAATTGGCGCGGCTCGGCGGGTTGAGCCTGGCTGACGGACGCGAGCGCGGTGAAACCGTCGATCCCCGGCATCTGCACGTCCAGGAACACCAGATCCGGCGCGAAGCTCGCGAGCGCTGCAACGGCTTCCTCGCCCGAGCCCGCTTCCCGAATCTCGCCGATCTCGGGATCGCGATCGAGAAACCGCCGGATTTTGCGGCGCGCGGGCGGCTCGTCGTCGACGATGAGGACTTTAATCATGTCCGATACGGGGTCATGTCCTGAAAGGAACGGCGACCGTCACCGCCAGGCCGCCGTCGGCGCAATTTTCGAATTCGAGCGTGTGGGCCGAGCCATAAAGCTGCTGCAGCCGCTCGACGGTGTTCGAGATTCCCGTCCCGCGCCGCCACTCGCCCTTAGGCAGGCCGCGCCCGAAATCACGGATGCGCATGCGCGTGTTGGCGCCGTCGCGTTCGGCGGTGACCTGCACAGTCACCGCGTTGGATTGAGGACTGGTCCCATGGCGGATCGAGTTTTCGACCAGCGGCTGCAGCAGCAGATGCGGCACCAACGCTTTTTGCACATCGGGAGCGATTTGAACATCAATACTCAGCCGGTCCTCGAAGCGCTGGCGCATGATTTCGAGATACAGATCGAGCGTTTCGATTTCGCGATCGAGCGGGACTTCTTGAGATTCGGAATCCGTGATCGTGCCGCGCAACAGATCGCTTAGGCGCGCGATCATGGCGTCGGCCTTGCGCGGGTCCTCATACACCACCGATGAAATCGTGTTAAGCGCGTTGAACAGGAAATGCGGCTGAAGCTGGAGCCGCAGATTTTCCAGGCGCGCCTGCGCGAGGCTGGTTTCAAGCTGCGTGGCGCGCACGTGGCGGTCGAAGAAATACACGATGCTGACCATGAGCGTGTACACGATCACGTCCATGGAAAACTCCATGGGATAACGCGCCAGCATGTCGCCGTAATGGAAGTGTCCCAGGCCCGCGAGCGGATAGAGCGCGCTGCGCAGTCCCCACATGAGCGACGTCTTGGTGAGTGAGTAGCCAATCAGTGCGAGGGCGTGCAGCGGCAGCCGCGTGAACCAATTGCTGCGGCCGACGGGAAAGCGCCGGGCGAATCGCGCGACCAGCGGGAACAACAAAGCGGCAACCCACGCGCCGGTGAACAGTTCATTGATCAAGGGCGCGAGCGGCGAGACGCGAAAGCCATTGGACAGATATTCGAGGTAGCGGTAGCAGAATAAAAAGAGCCCGATCGCGGTGAAAAACGCGAATATGGTCAGGCCGGATCGAATGCGGCGGCTCACAGGATCAAGTATAACGGGTCACTCTGACTCGCGATCCCACCGGCCCTCGGCTACAAGACGATTGCGTCCGTTCCATGGCTCGCGATGCGCCTTGATTCCTTCTTCCACGTCACGAGCGAAGTCCTCGTCCACGCGAGCGTTGGAGCCATGAGCCTCCAGCGCAGCGAAACGTTGGAGATTATGCGAACCGTCATCGTACTCCGATGATACTCGAAGCCAACGGGCCGGCGTAGGGCGGTAGGCGGGCCTTGTATGCGGCCGCGTTCCCGGATAAACTATAGTTAACTTGTTTCCGTCAACCACGGTCAATAATTCCCTGCCCGAGGTGCATTCGAGCGTCCACACCGCCCAGCCCGCGTTGTGGCGGCGGATGTTCGCCTTCGCCGGACCGGCCTACCTGGTCAGCGTGGGATACATGGACCCCGGCAACTGGGCGACGGACCTGGAAGGCGGCGCGCGCTTCGGCTACGCGCTGCTATGGGTGTTGGTGCTGTCGAACCTGATGGCCATCCTGCTCCAGACCTTGAGCGCGCGCCTCGGCATCGTCACCCAACGCGATCTCGCCCAGGCCTGCCGCGAAACCTACCCGCGCCCGGTCTCCTACGCGCTCTGGATCCTCTGCGAAATTGCCATCGCCGCCTGCGACCTAGCCGAAGTCCTGGGCGCGGCCATCGCATTAAATCTGCTCTTCCACATCCCGCTGCTGATCGGCGTACTGGTCACGGCCGCCGACACGCTGCTCCTGCTTTGGTTCACGCGGCTGGGGATCCGGGTGATCGAAGCGGTGGTGCTGACCCTGATCGCGACCATCGCGATCTGCTTTGCGATCGAGATCCTCTGGGCCGGCATTCCGATCTGGGGAGATGTCGCGCGCGGCGTGGTCCCGCACCTGTCGGCCCGGACTCTATACATCGCTATCGGTATCCTCGGTGCCACGGTGATGCCGCACAATCTCTATCTTCATTCGGCACTCGTACAAACCAGGCGCATCGGCAAGAGCGAACAGGAGAAACTGGTCGCCTGCCGCTTCAATCTGGTCGACTCCACCATCGCTCTGAACGGCGCGCTGCTGGTAAACGCCGCGATTCTGATTCTGGCGGCCATGGTGTTCTTCCGGCGCGGAATCATCGTCACCGAAATCCAGCAGGCGAGCGATCTGTTGACGCCCTTGCTCGGGACTACTTTGGCCAGTATTATCTTTGGCGTAGCTCTACTATGTTCAGGGCAATCCTCCACTTTGACGGGTACCATGGCCGGCCAAATCGTGATGGAAGGATTTCTGAACATCCGTATGCGGCCTTGGCTACGGCGCCTGATGACGCGCACGCTGGCCATCATTCCCGCCGCGATCACGGTTTATGCAGCCGGTGAGAATGGAACATATAAGCTGCTGATTTTGAGTCAGGTTATCCTCAGCATGCAATTGCCGTTCGCGATCATCCCCCTGATCCACTTCACTAACGACAGGCAGCGTATGGGCGAACTCGCGAATCGGGTGTGGGTGCAGGTACTGGCGTGGCTCACGGCGGCGCTCATTCTTCTGCTCAACATCTGGCTCGCGACCATGTCGATCCAGGATTGGCTTCACGACGCGGGCTCCTGGCGCACCCGTTTGGAGATCGGACTGGTACCGGTCTTGACCGCCCTCGCGCTGCTGCTGGTCTGGGTGACGTTTCACCCCATTCTGCCTCGTTGGATAAGAGATTTGGGCCGCGGTTCGGTCGCGCTACCCGAAGCTGCCGGCGTGGTATCGGAACATCTGCCGATTCCCTCCTATAGCAAGATCCTGGTCCCGCTCGATCACACCAGCCGCGACCGCGACGCAATCGCGCATGCCGCGGCCATGGCCAAGCAGCAGAATGCCAAGCTCTACCTTCTGCACGTCGAGGAAGGCGTGACCAGCCAGCTTTATGGGCCGCTGTCTTCCACTGCCGAAGTCGAGGCGGGCGATCAGTACCTGCAGCAGATCGTCCGGGGCCTGGAAAGCCAGCAGATACCCGTTGAGGTGGTAGTTCGCCATGCCCGCACACCCACCCGTGAGATCGTCCGCTATGCCCAGGAGCTCAAACCTGATCTGGTAGTAATGGGAGCCCATGGACACAAGGGATTGAAAGACATCGTGTTCGGGACTACAATTAATGCAGTTCGTCACAAATTGAAAGTTCCCTTGCTGATTGTCCGCGGCTCCAAATAGTCCGGCTAGCCTGGAGCTAATATTCGGCAGCGGTTGTGTCGAAGGTATACACAACGGCTTGTCGCCCAGTCGTGAATGCCATTGTTTTCAATCGACTGGGGCCGGACACCAATTGGCGGGCTACTTGCGTATAGGATGGCTTACTGAAAGATGGTTAAACTGGCGATCCTGGGGTTGGCTGTTGGCTGCTTAACAGGTTTAAGTGCGTCCACGCTTCAGCGGCTCAGCCTCAATGACATGGTTCTGAAGTCGACCATGATCGTCCAGGGCAAGGTGCAGCCGGGCACAACGGCCGCGCTGCGCGGGCCGATCATCTATACCCATTACCAGATCACCGTGACGACGGCTTACAAAGGGATGCCATCCGGGCCATCCCTCGACGTTGCGGTTCCCGGCGGCGCGCTCAACGGCATGTTGCAGCCAGTGGCCGGAGCGCCTACGCTGACTGCCGGCCAACAATATGTGTTCTTTCTATGGACCAGCAAGAGCGGGCTGACCCAGGTGATCGGCTTATCGCAAGGTTTGTTCAGCGTCACCACGAACGCGCAGGGCCAGGTAATTGTATCGCGCGGGGCGGCGAATGCTTTAGTGGTCGATTCTTCGGGGAACCCGGTTACCGATACCGGTCTCCAGATGCCGCTTGCCCAGCTCGTAAGCGAAATTCAATCCGTGCTTGCCGGAGGCAACGGATCCGGGAGCAGCGGACAATGACCAGGGGTGGGCTGGTCCGGGCAGGCGCGCTGATTGCCGCAAGCCTATTCCTCGCTCATACCGGCTCAGCGTATTACTATTTCACCTACTTCAATACGTCAGCGCCGCCCTATACTCCGATCGTCGCGAAGTTCGATCTGAGCACGCTCACGAACAACACGGTTCCCTTCTTTGTTTCGAGCAACGGGCCATCGGCGTTCTATCCCGGCGACAGCATGACCGCTATCGTAAGCCAAATGGAAGCCGCCGCGAACGTTTGGAACGGAGTGAGTTCGTCCCAGATCCAGCTCGCTTTCGGCGGGTTCTTCAATCCAGGCGCGACGGAATCGGCGCCGGGCATACAGATCAATTTTTCCGACGACGTTCCACCCGGTTTGCTGGCTTATACGATCCCTACTATCGTGGGCAGCATCAGCAGCGGTCCCAACGGGCCTTTTCTGCCGATTTATCTCTCGGTAACGGAGCTGCCGAGCGATTACAGCAATGCCACGTATTTCAACGGCGCCAGTTACAGCGAGCTGTTCTTTGTCACCCTGGTGCATGAGTTGGGCCACGCCATGGGGCTGCAACATTCGCTGGCCTCCAGCGTGATGTCCACCTACGATACCACTGCATCCACGAAAGCGATTCCCTTGGGCCAGGACGACATTGCGGGCATTTCCCTGCTCTATCCGGCGGCCAGCTATCCTTCAAGCGTGGGAAGCATCTCGGGTACGGTCACACTGAACGGCAACGGCGTGAATTTGGCGTCGGTGACGGCAATTTCCGCCAGCAACCCCGCCATCACCACTTTGACCAATCCGGACGGTACCTATCAGATCAACGGCATCCCGCCCGGCGAGTATTTCGTGTACGTCGAACCTCTACCGCCGCCCACCGAAGGGGAAGGCAGCCCGGACAATATTTTCTATCCTCAAAACTCGAGCGGCCAGTATCTGGCGCCCCAAATCCTATTTGCGGCGCAGTTTTATAACGGCGCCAACGGCGCCCTGAACCCCAATAGCCTGACCGTACCGACCATCCAGGTGACCAAGGGAAATGTGCAATCGCAAGTCAATTTCAATGTGAGCCCCATCGGTTCGCCGGGCATCGCGACCGTTCGAACGTTCAGCTACGTTCAGAATACGTACATCAGCGGCGCGCCGATCCAGGAAGGGGCGACGACGACCATCGCGGCCGGCGGCTCTAATAGCAGCGGTCTGCTGCAACCGGGCAACTTGCTCACGCCGGGGCTCAGTGTGGGAATGATCGGGGCCGCGGTCGCAATCGGAAACCTGAGACCGTATGCTCCGGGTAATCCTTATATCGCGGTAGACCTGACCCCGGGACTGACCGCCGGGGCCGGGTTTAGGCATCTTGTATTTAGCACGCCCGGCAACGTGTATGTCCGTCCATCGGGCTTCAATGTGGTCCAGACGCTTCCGCCGCAGATCAGCGCGATCGGGCCGGCGGGCAACGGCACGACGGGCGTGGCTATCGCGGGGCAGCAGTTCAACTCCAACACGCAAGTCTTGTTCGACGGTTTGCCTGCCACGCTTCAGTCCCTCAAGGCTGGAATTTTGATCGTCACGCCGCCGCTGGCGCCGGCCGGGTACACCGCGTCGGTCACCGCGCTGAACCCCGACGGGCAAAGCTCCCTGTTCTTGAGTTCCACAGCTCCCACGTATACTTATACGGCGGGCACCGTGTCGGCACTGCCCGCCAATCCCAGTCTCACGGTAAATCCGGCCGTGATTCCGGCGGGATCGCCGGTGACGCTGGCTGTAGTCGGCTCCCACACAAACTTCGTTTCCGGCGTGACCACGATTGGATTCGGCACCAGCGACGTGACCGTGAATAACATCACCGTGACGGATCAGACCCATCTTTCCGTTACCGTCACGCCCAATGTCTCGATCGACGCCACTAACATCACCGTGACTACCGGCCTGGAAGTAATTTCCCAAGCCGTGGGTTCCCAGATCACCCCGGCAAATCCTCAGCAATAAACGCGCTGGCTGTACACTTGAGACATGCGGGTAGTGGCCTACGCGCTGCTTTTCGCGCCGGTGCTGGTGGCCCAAAGTGCCGCGCAAAATGCCGCGCCCAGCAGTGTTTTGGATAAACGCATCGCGGCGACGCTCGCCGAAAGCGGCGCGCCCAGCGTGTCCGTCGCGGTGGTCGAAAACGGCGAGATCGCCTACGCCAAGGCCTTCGGCAAGGCCAATGTTGCCGAGAATCGCGCCGCCGACGCGTCGACGCGCTACGCCATCGGATCGGTGAGCAAGCAGTTCACGGCCGCGGCGCTGCTGTTGCTCGAAGAGCAAGGTAAAATCTCGCTCGACGACACAGTTTCCAAATACTTCCCTGACCTGGCGCGCGCCGGCGAAGTGACCATTCGCGAGCTGCTCTCGCACACCTCCGGCTACGAGGACTACGCGCCGCAGGACTACCTGATTCCCGCCTGGACGCATCCCATCTCACCGCGCGAAATCCTGGACCAGTGGGCGAAGAAGCCGCTCAATTTCGATCCGGGAACGCGCTGGCAGTACAGCAACACCAATTACGTGATCGCCGGGCAGATTTTCGAGAAGGCCTCGGGCCAGCCGCTGCTCGATTTTCTGCGCGAAAAGATTTTCCAGCCCCTGGGTATGACCACCCCCGGCGACATTTCCGAACACCAGCCGGCCGATGCTTCCGCTTACACCCGCTACGCGCTGGGACCGCCGCGTCCGGTGGAGCGCGAAGGCCCGGGCTGGTACTTTGCCGCGGGCGAACTGGCGATGACGCCGTCGGATCTGGCGCGCTGGGACCTGGCCTTTCTCCAAAAGAAAATTCTATCCGCCCGTTCTTACGAAGAATTCACCAGCGAGGTGAAATTGAAGGACGGCAAGTCCACGCACTACGCGCTGGGCCTCGACCTGGGCGATTGGAATGGAACGCCCATGATCTCGCACACCGGCGAAGTCTCGGGGTTCCTGACCTTGAACGCGTTGTTTCCCGCCAAGGGCGTCGCGGTGGCGATTTGTTCCAACGAAGACGGGATCAACCTGATCGGCCCGCTGGCGCGGCAGATTGAAGACACCGTCATGGGCGCCGCGCAAGACAAGGAGCTCGCCCAGGTTCGTGGGATTCTGGAAGGTCTGCGCCGGGGACGGGTGGACCGCGCTCT
>JASHQT010000510.1 GCA_030039005.1 Bryobacteraceae bacterium | reverse complement strand
GCGAGGGCGATCAGCAGAAACCGGATGGTCCAATTGCCGGTGTCGTGGGTGATGTATTCGACCGGGTTGGCGCCGAATTCGGGCGCAAAACCGCTGGTTAGCAGCTTGTAGAACGGCCACAGTAACAGCAGAAACGGCGTCAAACACAGCAGGAAGGCGGCGGCTTTGGTCCAACCGCTGGAGAGGATGCGGCCCAGGACAGGCTCGCGACGCCGGATGCCGGATTGAGCGGAAACTGCCACGCGCCGTTACGATCTAGTAATACTTGCGAAGATCCATGCCGTTGTACAGGCTGGCAACTTCCGGATAGCCGTTAAACATTAAAGTATCGCGCCGGAACAGCTCGCCCAGGCGGCGTTCCTTGGCCTGGCTCCAGCGGGGATGGTCGACATGCGGGTTGACGTTGGAGTAAAAACCGTATTCGTTGGAGGCGGCGATATTCCAGGTGGTGGGCGGCTGCCTGGTCACCAGCCGGATCTTCACCAGCGATTTCGCGCTCTTGAAGCCGTACTTCCACGGCACCACTACCCGGATGGGCGGACCATCCACGTTGGGCAGCGATTCGCCGTAAAGGCCGACGGCCAGCAGCGTGAGCGGGTGCATCGCTTCATCCAGACGGAGGCCTTCCACGTAGGGGAACGGGATGCCGGCCCAGCGCGCTTGTGGCATCTGGCGAGAATCGTAATAGCTCTCGAAAGCGACGTATTTCGCCTTAGGGGTAGGTTCAACCTTGTTGAGCAGCGCGGAGAGCGGGAAACCGTTCCAAGGCACGACAATCGACCAGGCCTCGACACAGCGATGGCGGTAAATACGCTCCTCGATCGGCGCGATTTTGAACAGGTCGTCGTAACCGAGCGTCAGCGGCTTGGCGACCTCACCTTCCACTTTGAGCGTCCAGGGATTGGTGCGGAAATTGCCGGCGTTTTTCGCCGGGTCTTCTTTGTCGGTGCCGAACTCGTAGAAATTGTTGTAGTGGGTGATGACCTCAAGCGGCGAGATTTTTTCGTCGCCCACGTTGTACGAGGTCTTTTTGACATCGGCCAGCTTCATAGCGCGCGCGGGACGAGCCGCTCCGGCCAGCGCGCCGACCGCAAGCGAACCGGCGAGAAAGCGGCGGCGGTTGACGTACAGATCCTTGGGCGTAACGTCGGAATAACGTAGATCCGCGGCTTTTCGTATCAACATAGCACTTTAATGGTAACGCTTTCGGGGGCTATGGAGTTACAGACGGTATCGTCCGGGGCTATCTTCCCGAGGATCCGAAGCCGCCCGCGCCGCGCGCCGAGTCGGTGAGTTCATCGCCTTCCTGCCACTCCACGGCGTCGTAGGGCGCAACGATCAACTGGGCGATGCGGTCGCCTTTTTCGACCACGTAATCGGCGCGGCCTAGGTTAAACATCACCACGCGAATTTCGCCGCGATAACCGGGATCGATGGTGCCGAAATTCACGGTCACCGAATGCTTGAGCGCCAACCCGCTACGCGGCCGCACCTGCGCTTCATGTCCGCGCGGCAGTTCAATCGCGATCCCGGTGGGCACGGCTTGCGCGGCGCCGGGCGAGAGCACCGTGCGCTCCAGCGCGCGCAGGTCCATCGCGGCGTCTTCGTCGGGGCCGTGGGCGTAGCTGGGCAGGATCGCGTCGGGGTGCAGTTTTTTGATGCGGATTTTCATGGACTAGGAACTAGTGTTGCATGCTAAGATCCCCGGCATGCCGTTCCGATACGAGACCGGTGAGGAGATCCTAGCGGGCGATAGAATTCGTTACGCCGGCGAGGCGGGCACCGTCGAATTCGTTACGGATGCTGCGAACCCTCATTACGCCTGGTATAACGAGCAGTTCGGAGGAGGTTGTATGCTTCTGACCGCCCAGTTCGGGAGGGTCTTTACCAGTCATCCTGGGGACGACGAAGACCTGGACTTCGTCGGCAGGCGCGGCTCATCGCCGACTGGTTAGCAGGGCCATCCTACAATGAAATTGATGGCTAAGCCCACCGGAACCGCCGCTCCGAATGCGCGGAAAACGCTCAGCGGGATACCCGTCGAGCCGGTGTACACGGCCGCCGACATTGCCGGTCTCAAAGTCCCTCCGCCGGGCGAGTTTCCTTACACGCGCGGGATCCACGAGAGCATGTATCGCGGCAAGCTTTGGACCATGCGCCAGTTCTCGGGCTTCGCGACGCCCGAAGAAACCAACCGCCGATATCGTTATTTGCTGAGTCAAGGGCAGACAGGACTCTCGGTGGCATTCGATCTGCCCACGTTGATGGGCTACGACGCCGATCACGCAACGTCGGAAGGCGAAGTGGGCAAGTGCGGCGTTTCGATCTGCTCGCTCGAAGACATGGAGATCCTGTTCCGCGGCATCCCGCTCGGCGACGTGACGGTTTCGATGACCATCAATTCGCCCGCGCCGGTGATCTGGGCCATGTATCTCGCGGTAGCCGAAAAACAGGGCGTGGATTGGAGCCGGCTCTCGGGCACTTTGCAGAACGACATCTTGAAGGAATACATCGCGCAGAAAGAGTACATCTTTCCGCCGCGGCCCTCCATGCGGCTGGTGACGGACGTGATCGAGTACTCCACGGGTCATGTTCCGCGCTTCAATCCCATTTCGATCAGCGGCTATCATATCCGCGAGGCCGGATCCACGGCCGTGCAGGAGTTAGCGTTCACGCTGCGCGACGGCATGGAGTACGTGGAATGGGCGCTCGAGCGCGGCCTTGCGGTGGATAGCTTCGCGCCCCGTCTGAGCTTCTTTTTTAATGCGCATAACGACTTCTTCGAGGAGATCGCGAAATTCCGCGCGGCGCGCAAAATCTGGGCCGAAACCATGCGTGACCGCTACGGCGCGCGTGACGAACGAAGCTGGAAACTGCGCACGCACGCGCAGACGGCCGGCTGTTCGCTCACCTGGCAACAGCCGTACAACAATATCGTGCGCACCACGCTCCAGGCGCTCGCGGCGGTGCTGGGTGGGACTCAATCCCTGCATACCAACTCGCTGGATGAAGCCTATGCCCTGCCGAGCGAGCACGCCGTCACGATTGCCTTACGCACCCAGCAGGTGATCGCCTACGAAAGCGGGGTTCCCGAAGCGCCGGATCCATTGGGCGGCAGCTATTTCGTCGAGAGCCTGACGACCGAGATGGAACAACGGGCGCTCGATTATATCCGGCGCATCGACGCCCTGGGCGGCATGATTCCGGCCATCGAGCGCGGCTTCCCGCAAACGGAAATCGCGAACGCGAGTTTCGAATACCAGCACGCCATCGAAACCGGCGAACAGAAGATCGTGGGCGTGAACGCCTTCGTCGAGCAGAATGAGGAGCCGATCGAAGTGCTGGAGATCGACGAATCGGCCCAACGGCATCAGCTCGAAAAGCTCGCAAAATTGAAATCCCAGCGTGACCATCAAGCAGTCGCGCAGTGTCTCAATGCCCTCCGCCGCGCCGCAGAAGGCAACGAGAACACCCTGCCGTTCATCCTGGACGCCGTGCGCGCTTACGCCACGACGGGCGAAATCTGTGACGCGTTCCGCTCGGTGTTCGGCGCCTATACCGAGACCAGCGTCCTCTGACGGGCGATAGTTTCGCGTGTAGAACTGTAAATTCAACCAGGTTAGCTAATCGCGACTCAATCAATTTACTGGACTTTCCCACCTGGAACCCGGCGTGCGATTACTTGGGCCGTGCAAAGCTCGGGCGGGGATGACCTAAACGCGAGAAAGCTGAAGCCGTGGGAGCTGGCGGTGGCCAGCGTCCTAATTGCGCTGCCGCTGGTGGTGGCGGCGGTCGCGATTCCGTACCATCGGCTCGCTCAGCGTGTCGACCGGCAGCTTTCAGGGCCGCTCCTGAACGCGGTGGACTATTATTCCGCGCCCGAGCTAGTGGCGGTGGGCGATCCCATGTCGCCCGGCGAGGCCATTTCGGCGATGAAGCACAGCGTGCCACCCACCGAGATTTCCGTTTCGAACGGGCGCGTGAGTGCCATCTTCGATCCGGCCACGGGGCGACGCCTGGGGCAATGCGAGCTGAAGCCCCAACTGCTGGCTAATCTGTCTGGGCAGGATCGCGCCAAGCGCATGCCGGTACATTTTTCCGATATTCCGCCGGTGCTGGTCGACGCCATTCTGTCGGCCGAAGACAAGCGTTTCTTCGAGCACTCCGGCCTCGACCTGCGCCGCATCGCGAAAGCCCTGTACGTGGACCTGCGCGACCGTCGAAAAGAACAGGGCGCTTCCACCATCTCCATGCAGTTGGCGCGCAATCTGTGGCTCGATCGCGACAAGAGTTGGAAACGCAAGATCGAAGAGGCGATGATTACGATCCATCTGGAGCACAAGCTTTCCAAGGATCAGATCTTCGAACGGTACTCGAACCAGGTTTATCTCGGCGGGGACGGCTCGTTTGGGATCAACGGTGTGGGTGAGGCCGCGCGCGCGTACTTCAACAAAGACGTCCGCAAGCTGGATCTGAGCGAAGCCGCCCTGATCGCTGGTTTAATTCAGCGGCCCGCTTACCTGAATCCCTTTCTCTACCCGCGGCGCGCGCGGGAGCGGCGCGACGTGGTGCTGAAGCGCATGCTCGAAAACCGGTACATCACTGGCGAGCAATACGAACAGGCGGTTGCCGCTCCTTTGGGTTTGCACACGGGCGAAACGGAGCTGGCTGAGTCGCAGTATTTTATCGACGTTGCGGCAAAGCAGGCCCAGCAGGATGCGGAGACATCCAGCGCGCCCGCCGCGGTCTACACGACGCTCGACCCCCGCTTGCAGGACGCAGCCGAGCGCGCCATCGCCGCTGGGATGCAACTTGTCGATAAACAATTGACGACGCGGAAGCCGCGGCCCGCCCACCCGCCGCAAGTCGCGCTGATCGCGCTGGACCCACGTACCGGCGAAGTCAAAGCGCTGTGTGGCGGCCGCGAATATGCCGCGAGCCAACTCGATCGTGTGTTCGCTAAGCGCCCGCCGGGCTCAGTCTTTAAGCCGTTCGTCTACACGGCCGCGCTCAACACCGCGATCGACGGCGGCAATCCCGTCCTGACTCCGGCCTCGGTGGTGGACGATTCCCCGACCACGTTCGACTTCGGAAACCAGACTTACAGCCCGCAGAATTTCAAGCATGAGTTCATGGGACAGGTCACGCTGCGCGAGGCGCTGGCGCATTCGCTGAACGTCGCCACCATCAAGGTGGCGCAGATGGCGGGACTGAACAACGTAGTGGCCGTCGCGCGCGAGGCCGGCATGAACGGCGATATCCAGCCTACGCCCGCGGCAGCAATCGGCGCATATCAGGTGACTCCGTTCGAAATCGCGCGCGCCTATACGATCTTCGCCAACGGCGGCAACCTGGTGCAGCCGGCGTTCATTGATGAAATGCGAAATTCCGCGGGCGAGGTCGTGTTCCGCCGCGGCCTACGCACAAGACGGGTTCTGGATCCGCGAGTCGCGTTCCTGATGGTGGACATGCTCGAAGAGGTGATGCGCAGCGGAACGGCGGCCGGGGTTCGCGCGCGGGGGTTCCGGCTGCCGGCGGCGGGGAAGACAGGTACGTCGCACGACGGATGGTTCGCGGGGTTCACGTCCAATCTGCTGACCGTGGTTTGGGTGGGTTTCGACGATTACACGGACCTGGGACTGGAGGGCGCTAGATCCGCTCTGCCCATCTGGACCGAATTCATGAGCGAAGCGGCGCGTTATCAGCAATACGGCAATGTTAAGACCTTCCAGCCGCCGCAAGGCGTGACGCAAACGTCGTTCGATCCAATGACCGGTCAACTGGCGGGGCCGGGATGCGGAGGCGAGATGTCAGGCTATTTCATCGACGGCACGCAACCCACCGCGCCCTGCGCGCCGCAAGAGGTGCAAATCACGCCCACCGCTGACGGTGGCGTAATCGAACGGGTCGGGGCGGCCGCAAGGGCGCAACCGGCGGACGTTGTGCCTCAGCCGCCAATCCCCGAGGAGGCGCCAGCGGTACCCCCTCGCTAGCATTCGGCGCGTGTGTGACACACGGCGCCCTGCTACCATCAAGATATATGGAGTCACGCATCCGGGTGCTGGTCGCCAAACCGGGTTTGGACGGCCACGACCGGGGCGCGAAGGTGATCGCGCGGGCGTTGCGTGACGCGGGCATGGAGGTGATTTACACCGGCCTGCGCCAGACTCCGGAAATGATCGTGAATGCGGCGCTGCAGGAGGACGTCCAGGTGATTGGCCTGTCCATCCTGTCGGGCGCCCATAATGCGATCGTTCCGCGTATTATGGATTTGCTGCGCGAGAAAGGCATGGACGACGTTCTGGTCCTGGTCGGCGGTATAATTCCTGACGAGGACGCCGCCTCGCTCAAGAAGTTGGGTGTGGCGGCTGTGTTCCAGCCCGGAGCGTCGCTCGAAGCAATCGTAGACTTCATCCGGTCTTCTGTAAAGCAGACCGCGTAAAGCAATCGCGGGGACGAAAGCCCGCTTATTTTGAAAACCAACGCATGGGCGCTAAGCGCCTGTGCACGAAAAGACTGAAATGCAAGAAAAACTGAACATCGCCGTGTTTGTCGACTACGACAACATTGAAATCGGCGTGAAATCGACTTTGCGGCGCGAATTTGACGTTTCGTTGCCGCTGGATGCGCTCAAGGAGCGCGGGGATCTGGTGGCGAAATTCGCCTACGCCAATTGGGGACGCCAGGAAGGCGCGGCCCGCTCCATGGCGGAGAATGCCGTGCAAATGGTGCAGCGCCTGCCTTCGCCGCGCGGCGACAAAAACGGCGGCGACATCAACCTGGCCCTGGACGCGCTGGAGATGGCGTTCACCCATCCGCACGTAAATGCGTTCGCCATCGTCAGCGGCGACAGCGACTTCATCCCGCTGGTGAACAAGCTGAAGGAATACGGTAAGACGGTGTTCGTGGTCGGAGGCAAGGCCTTCACCAGCACCATCCTGCAACAGAACTGTTACGAATTCATCAGCTACGAATCGCTGCTGTCGGATGCGGACCGCGGGCAAAGCCGCGAGCAGCGCCCGCCGCGCCAGCAGGGAGGCGAACAGCAGCCGCGGGATCGCCAACAGGGCGGTCAGCAGCAGCAGCGTCAGCGTCCGGCGCCGCTTGATCTGGCTCAGGCCATGCCGCTGGTGGAGCGCGCGCTGCAAGTGCTGGAGCGCCGCGCGGTGCAGCCGCAATTAGGATTATTGAAATCCACCATGCTTCAGCTCGATTCGGCCTTCACCGAAAAGGCCTATGGCGCGAACAGCTTCTCGGATTTTGTGGAGAAGTTGAAGAAGGCCGATTTCGTGAATGTCAGCGGCCAAGGCGGCCGCTACATCATCGAGCGCAAGGGCGCGGCCAC
>JASHQT010000509.1 GCA_030039005.1 Bryobacteraceae bacterium | reverse complement strand
TCCTCGGCGGGCGTGGCATCCAAGTTGCGGCCGTCGGCGCTCGTATATTGCGCTTCCAGATGATCTAGCTTGAGAGCCTGGTCCGTGTCATTCTGGATAATGACGAGAATCGGCAAAACGCCGTACTGATTGGGGTTCAATTTCCCGAATGCCGTGTGAGCCAGTTCTTCGGTATCGTATACCGCCGCCGCCACGGTCACGTGATCGTTGGTTTGTTTCGCGGGGTAGGAGGAAGCCGGCCCGGGCGCGAATTTCGACGCGTCCTTTTTGTCGCCGGCGAGCGTCACCCCGGTCACGAAAAGTCCGGCCATGAACAGGATCGGAAAACTTAAGAGCGCTCTCATTCAAATCCTTTACTGGGCGGTTCGCGCCGCCGCATTTCCGCTCCTTGTATTTTATTTCCTTTACCGCGCCGCCCGCGATCCGCGCTATTCCGGCCGCTTCTCCGAACGCCTGGGCGCCGAACCCGCATCTTTCCACCCGACGCCGCCGGGCGCCATTTGGTTGCACGCCGTCTCGGTCGGTGAAGTCATCTCCTCGGCCGGCTTGCTGGGCGAAATTCGCGATCGCGCTCCCAGCATCCCGCTGTATATCTCCGTCTCCACGCTGGCCGGCCGCGAACTCGCCGAGGAGCGCTTAGCGCCGCTGGTGGACGGAATCTTTTATCCGCCCATCGATTATGCCTTCGCCGTCCGCCGCGTGCTGGCTCGCATTCGCCCCGCGGCGCTCGTGATTCTCGAGACCGAAATCTGGCCGGTATTATACAGTGAGGCCCAACGCGCCGGATGCGCGCTTCTGGTGGTGAATGGACGGATTTCGGACCGCGCGTTTCCACGCTACCGGCGCTGGAAATTTTTCTTCCGCGAAGCCTTGCGCCGCCCCGACACGATCCTGGTGCAAAGCGATCGCGATGCCGCGCGCTACTTGGAACTCGGCGCACCCCCCGATCGTGTGCAGGCCATCGGAAATCTCAAGTACGACGCCGAACCTTTGCTCGCTGAGCCGCCGCGCATCGTCGCGGAGCTGATGACCCGGCTCGCGCCCCGGAACATCTGGATCGCTGCGAGCACCATGCCAGGCATCGACGCGAGCGACGTCGACGAAGACGATGCCGTCATCGCGGCGTTCGTACAACTCGCCCGAACGCATCCCGGACTGCTGCTGATTCTTGCTGTCCGCAAGCCCGAGCGCTTCGACGAAGCGGAGTCCAAGCTGCGCGCCGCCGGAGTCCGCTACGCGCGCCGTTCCCAGGACGCGCTTCCGGCCGATCTCGCGCTGCCCTGCGCCCTGCTGCTCGATTCCATCGGCGAACTCGCCAGCCTGTTTCCGCTCGCGAGCGTGGTGTTCATGGGCGGTACGCTCGCGCGCCGCGGCGGTCACAATGTGCTCGAACCCGCGGCCTGCCGCAAGGCTGTCGTCACGGGGCCGCATTTGGAAAATTTCGCGGCTATCGCCGAGGAGTTTCGGGCGCAACACGCGTTTGTAGAAATCGCGAGCCCGTCCGAACTCGCGAGTGCGATCGCGCGCCTGCTGGACGATCCCGCGTTGCGCGAAACGTTGGGCTCGCGCGCCGCGGCCCTGGCCGCAAGTAAACGCGGCGCGACACGAAAAGCGGTGGCAGAAATTCTTCGCCGTCAGGATCTCGCGGTTCCCTCCTGGAGCCGGTTGAGCCCGGCCCGCCTCCTGCTTGCGCCGCTCGGTTGGGTTTGGGCCACCGTCAGCGGCTTCGAGCAGCGCCGCAAAATGGCGCACGCGCGGCGTCTGGATACGCCGGTCGTCAGTGTGGGCGCCATCAGTATGGGAGGCGCGGGCAAAACGCCCATGGTCGACCACCTGGCTGGGCGCCTCAGCGAAATGGGGCATCATCCCGCCATCCTTACGCGCGGGTACCGCAGGCGGTCCATCGCCCCGTCCATCTTGGTGGAGGCGGGCGAAGACGCACCCGTCAGCTTTACCGGCGATGAAGCGCAGATCTTCGTGCAATCGGGCTACGCCCACGCGGGCATCGGCGCGGACCGCTTTGAAACCGGCCGTCTGCTCGAAGAAAAATACCGGCCCGACATCTTCCTGCTGGACGACGGCTTCCAGCACACCCGCCTGCGCCGGGATCTAGATCTGGTGCTGATCGACGCCTTAAATCCTTTCGCCGGCGGCGCCGTGTTCCCCCTCGGCGCCTTGCGCGAACCCATGAGCGCGCTCGCGCGAGCCGGAGCCTTCGTGATCATGCGCGCCGCGCCCGATCGCGAATACGCGGGACTGGTGCGCCGGTTGCGCGCTTTCAATCCAGGCGCCCCCATCTTCCGCGCGCGCCTGGAGCATCGCTGCTGGGTGGACTACCGCTCGCGCCAGCCGCACGATTCACTCTCCCCGCCTGTCACCGCCTTCTGCGGCCTCGCCAATCCAGCCAGTTTTTGGGGGACTTTGCGAACGCTGCATGTCGCGCCGGTGTTTCATTGGGCCTTCGCCGACCACCATCATTACACCTGCGCCGAAATCCAGCGCCTGGCGGACCAGGCCAAAATGCACGGATCGAATATCCTGCTCACCACCGAAAAGGACGCCATGAACCTGCCCGAGAGCGCCGCTCCGGTGCTGAAACATGCCGGTGTCGAATTGTATTGGCTCAAAATCGGCGTCGTGATCGAGCACGAGCACCACTTGCTGCACCTGATCGCGTCGAAAATGCGCCCGCGTGCCTCGTCCCCGTCGCCGGCCGCAAGCCCAGGCGTCGAGGCAAGAGACGCTAAGGCAACTGAATCTGGTAGATCGCCAGGCCGTTTACGTTAGGAACCAGCAGATAGCCGTTCGCCTCCACCACATCGCTCATGCCGAATTGCGTACCGAACGGATAGAGCACCGGAGAACCGGCCGCAGCCGCGTCGACGATGATCAGGCTGCTCGGGCCGGTGGGATCCGTCGACGGAGGGTCGTTCACGATCGCGAAAACGTCGGAGCCATAACCTGAAGCGAGTTCCAGAGGTTGTACCACGTACGTGCCCATGGTCGCGATATTCGTCGTCATGTCCGCGATGCCGGTGGGCGCCTCCACATTGCTGATGCTCATGGTCGATAGCGTGAGGTCGCCGGTAATATTGAAGCCGGGATTTTGCAGGCTGGTTGTGTTGCCGGCTAACAGCAGAAGATCCCCGTCGTATCCGAAGCCGAGGAAGATCGCGGTCTTCGAATCCGTCACCTGCTCGACGCCCCGCATGGCGCTCGGGCTGCTGATGTTGACCACGTCCAGCACCCCGCCGCCGGTGGTACTCGATCCCGTGGCCGTGGTGCTGGCGACGTACGCGGTGTTCGGATAACTGCCGTTGCTGCTAGCCACCAACGCCAGCGCGTTCGGCATCAAGTTGTCCCCGCCCGATCCCGCCCCAGTGGAGAGCGCCCCCACCAGAACGGGATACAAGCTGGTGAAATCGAACGCCACAAAATTCCCGAACTGCCCGCTGATCGCGTTTCCGCTGGTCTGATACCAACTCGTGCTGAAGTAGCCGGTGGTTCCCAGAAAACTGATATCGCTCAGAAAAGTGTATGGCGTGGTCGAAAGCTGTGCGATCTCCACGGGACTTTCCGGCGCCTCAAGGCTGAACACGGCCAACGTCGGCGCGGTACCCGGCCCCACGATATCCACGAGAAGCGGCTCGGACGTGCTCTGATTCACGGCGCACTTGCCGCCATACCCGTTCAGATACGTGCTGCCGAAACTCGCCACATAGGATGGCGCGCTGACGTCGCTGGTGTCGACGAGATTAATTTGATTCGGTCCGCACAAATAAGTGTAATCGCCGTAGATGGCGACGCTGTTTGTTATGCCATTGGCAAAGCTCACTGCGCCCACCGGCGTCAGGAAAGTGGGTGGCGCCGTGCCCGAACCCGAAACAGAAACCTCCGCGGATGCGCTCACGTACCCACCTACCGTGATCACCAGCGGATAATCCGCCGTCGCCAGCGTAGGCACTACGATGTTGGCCTGCGCAAGGCCGGTGTATCCCGCCGTCAATCCCAAAAACTGCACCGTCGCGCTCACCCCGCCGATGGTCGCGGTCGCCGTTCCGGTAGCGCTGGCAATGGGCGAATCGGGCGTAGCCGTTCCGTCCGGTACCGGATGGTTCACCGCCCCCTGGCCCGTCAAATACACCACCAGGACGTCTCCTGACGCCACTGGGTTGCCCGCCGAATTGGTCGAATAATTGTTCGCGTTCTGCGCAATGGCATGATTGCTCGTATTCTGGAAAATCGCTGGCGAATCGGTCACCACCGTGAACTGGAACAGAGCGCTTTGCCCGCCGCTCCGTGTCACGTACATGTTGGCGGTTCCGGCCGCCAGGCTGCTCGGCACCTGAAAATTGATCTGCGCCTGGCTGACATAGAGCAGGGGGACGGCTGCATTATTGACATACACGGTCGCGCCCGCCATGGTCTTCGGAAGCGGAAATCCACCCGCCTGGGCGGTGTACTCCGCTAGATTCGAGCCGAAAATCGTGGCCAGTTCTCCGGGCGCGACTCGCGGCGCAAAGCTGGCCCCGTCTGTAACTGCCTGGATGACAGTTTGCGCCGGCGCGGCGCTGTAAGTAAGGGAAAGTAAAAGGATCAGAAGGCAAAACCGCATGCGCTAAAGTAGTTCTGACGCATCCCAACTAACCTTCGTTTAGGTTACATAAGGGCCGGGATCCGCTCACGAACCGTAACTATACCTGTAACTTGGCGCTTCGTTGCTATAATGAGGTCCATGGGTGAGCTTCAGAATGGCGGTTCCGTGAAAAAAATCATCCTTCTGCGCCCGCGTGGCTTTTGCGCCGGCGTGGTGCGGGCCATCGACGTCGTCAAGATCGTTCTCAACCTCTACGGCGCTCCTGTATACGTTCGTAAAGAAATTGTGCACAACCGCCACGTCGTGGACGAGCTCCGGCAAGCCGGCGCCATCTTCGTCGAGGAGTTGAGCGAGGTGCCTGAGGGCGCCCGAGTCATCTTCAGCGCCCACGGCGTTTCCCCCACCGTCCGCCAGGAAGCCAAGGAACGCAAGCTCGAAGTAATCGACGCCACCTGTCCCCTTGTCACCAAGGTTCACCTGGAAGCTGTCCGCTTCGCCCGTCAGGATTACACGATCGTGCTCATCGGCCATGCCGGCCATGACGAGGTGATTGGCACTCTCGGCGAAGCGCCGCAATCCACGGTGTTAGTATCCTCGGTCGAGGATGTCGACCGGCTGGAAGTAAGGGACCCGTCCAAGATCTCGTTTCTCACCCAAACCACGCTCAGCCTCGACGAAACCAAGGATATCGTCCAGCGCTTGAAGGAGCGCTTTCCCGCCATTAAAGGTCCCAAAACCCAGGATATTTGCTATGCCACTGAAAACCGCCAGTTGGGCGTCAAAGCAGTAGTGCCGCTGACCGACGTTCTATTGGTGGTCGGTTCGCAAAATAGCTCCAATTCCCGCCGGTTGGTGGAAGTATGTGAGAACGAAGGCGTACCGGCTTATTTGGTGGACGATAGCAGCGAAGTGAATCCGGCCTGGCTGGATGGCGCGCAAACTGTCGCGGTTACCGCCGGCGCTTCGGCGCCGGAAAACCTGGTGCAGGAATTAATCCAATCGCTCGAGACAAAATTCGGTTTCGACTACATGGAGGAGATGGAGCTCAAGGAAGAAGATGTGCGCTTCCACCTCCCCTCCGATCTGGAGCGATCGGCTCTCAAGTTGACCACGATCGCTCGCGTATGAGCCCCAAGCTCCAGCTCGCTGGCACGTTACTGGAGGGCGCCACGCAAGCCGCGCATCGCGCCGCGGACTACCTGGCCGGTATTCAATCCGACCAGGGTTACTGGTGGGCCGAACTCACCGCCGACACCACGCTCGAATCCGATTACGTCCTGCTCCAACTTTGGCTGCATCCGCCTGTGAACGGTGTGTGGAATCCGCCCACGCGCGCCCTCCTCGACAAGGCCGTCGAGTCCATTCTCGGCCGCCAGTTACCCGATGGTGGATTCAACGTTTATCCGCGCGGGCCGGCCGACCTGAGCGCCACCGTCAAGGCTTACTTCGCGCTCAAGCTCGCCGGGCTCGATTACAACGATCTGCGCCTGACGCGCGCGCGCGAGCTGATCCTCTCGCAGGGCGGCCTCCAGGC
>JASHQT010000508.1 GCA_030039005.1 Bryobacteraceae bacterium | reverse complement strand
AATGGCGCGCCATCCTCCACGCAGCCCGCGTTCACCGATATCTCAGGTACGGTCTCACCCTCGCAATTACCTGCTCCAACGTCAACCACGCTGGGCGGTGTCAAGTCCCAAACGATGGTGGCTCATCAGTGGATCAACGGCATAGATACCACCGGCACGCCCTCTACTTCGCAACCCGCCGACGCCGACTTGAGCCTCTCGGACATCACCACGAACAATGTCTCGACCGCCGCGCATGGTTTCGCGCCCAAGGCTCCCAACAGCACGGTGCAATGGCTGCGCGGCGACGCCACATGGGCCAATGCGCCGGGGCGGCTGGTTTCCTTCACCATTCTCTCGACAGCCGGTTCGGGAACCTACAACACGCCCGCCAACATAACGGCAATTCTGGTGGAGTGCGTGGGAGGGGGAGGGGGCGGCGGCGGCGCGGCAGGAGGCGCTCTGGCTTCTGCTGCCGGTGGCGGCGGAGGCGGCGGAGCGTACACCAGGAAATACATTTCCGCGCCTTCGAGCTCGTACTCGGTCACGGTAGGCGCAGGTGGATCCGGCGGCGGAACCACGGGCACAGCGGGCATAGACGGGGGCGAGTCGAGCTTCGGCTCCGTGGTCACCTGCAATGGCGGCTCGGGTGGGGCTGGCGGCGCGTCCACAACGCTGACCGGTGCCTTCGCGCTTGGCGGCGCTGGGGGAACAGCCTCAATCACCGGCGATGTTAACGCGTCCGGGAGCGCCGGAGGCAACGGGATCGCATTATCAGGAGCCGTATCGGCGTCCGGACCCGGCGGGGGATCGTACTTCGGAGGCGGTGCAGCAGGGGTCATCAACGCCACAGGGAATCCCGCCACTGGGTATGGCGCAGGTGGAGGCGGTGGCGCGACAGAAGCTACCACCGGGAGTGCCGGTGGCGATGGAGGTCCCGGCGCCCTCATCGTCTGGGAATATCAATAACTCGCGACATTTTCCTGATCTCTGTACTAAGTAGTCCCTCCTATCGAAGATATCCGATTTCTCTTCTAGACGGCAGATCCGCGACGTTACACAAATGTGATAGACCGTCGCGCGCTTGGGTCATGATTTTTACTTAGTTCCCTAGTAATCTCACGAGGGCGCATCTACATGGGTTTCTGTCCATCGTCGATCCGGGCAAGTGTCTAGATAAGTCATTGTGTCTATTGATGTTACTGTGTCAAGCCGACGTTCCGCGCTAGCGGAGATCTTCCTGCACGATCTAGATCCAATACCTTAATCATTGGCCCTTCGCCATGGCAAGTACTTCAGACAAAATAAGGTTTGCCGCGGTGTTACAGACAGTCGCACAATGAGTCTGAAAGATGAAGATTTAAATCAAGGTTTATCAGCTTATGATTATGGCACGCGTTGTCCTGCCCTTGATTGCCCCACACGCCAGACGTCTTGCCCGGCGGTCGTGCTGGTTATTGCTAGCGCTGGCGGGCCCATTATTCGCCAATAACGCGAAAATCTCCCCTGACCTACAGCCGCTTCTTTCGAACCCGGCGAGTCAAGTCAGCGTCATCATCCAATATAGTTCGCCGTTACCAGCCTGTTCCGGCGGCGGTCTGATCGCCGGCATCGTTTGTCCCGGCCTCAACCTGCTTGGCGGCACCGTAAATGCTGTATTCAGCCTGATTAACGCCCTGGCCGGAACCGTGACTGCCGGAAACGTGGTCGCGCTTTCCGATCAACCGGGCGTGAGCTACATCTCGCTCAATCGCACAGTCGCAGCCACGCTGGACTACAGCGCGAACGGGGTAAATGCGCCGGTTGCCTGGAACTCGGGTTGGGATGGCAGCGGAATTGGGGTCGCAGTGATCGACAGCGGCATCGATTCCCACCCTGATCTCTTGTCGGCCCAGACCGGCCAATCGCGCGTCCTGTATCGGCAAAGTTTTATCGGTGGGGTGCAGTACGACGATTTCGGCCACGGTACGCACGTCGCCGGCATCGTCGCAGGGACGGGATCCGTCTCCAATGTCCCCGGCAGCTCGCACGTGCTGACCGGCATCGCGCCGAACGCCAACCTGATCGATCTACGGGTTCTGGATCAGAACGGCTCAAGCAACGATAGCGCGGTGATCGCCGCCATTCAAACCGCCGTACAACTGAAGTACGTATACAACGTTAGGGTCATCAATCTCTCCCTAGGCCGTCCGATTTACGAAAGCTGCACCCTCGATCCGCTTTGCCAAGCCGCCGAAGCGGCGTGGAGGAACGGCATCGTGGTGGTAGCCGCCGCCGGCAATCTGGGGCGCAACGGCTACGGGACCATTCTTTGTCCGGGCAATAGCCCGCATGCCATCACGGTCGGTGCGATGAAGACGGAGGAGACGTATCCGCGAAACGACGATTTGATTGCCAGCTACAGCTCCAAAGGTCCAACCTACATTGATCTGACGGTGAAGCCCGACATCGTGGCGCCCGGCAACCTGGTCGTGTCGCTCCTAGCGCCCGGCAGCACCCTCGCCAACACGTATCCCGAGAACATCGTCGGACCGTCTTATTACAGCGCCACCGCTACGGGCCCGGCGGAGTACCTGCGGCTCAGCGGCACCAGCATGGCGACTCCGGTGGTTTCCGGCACGGTCGCCCTAATGCTTGAAAAAAATCCAACCCTGACGCCCGACAACGTCAAGGCACGGTTGATGAAGACGGCCGGCAAGACTTTCCCCGTGTCGAGTACGGCAACCGATCCGACTACCGGCCAGACGTACCTGAGCTATTACGACATCTTCACCATCGGCGCCGGCTACCTCGATGTCGCCGCGGCGCTCGGCGATTATGAAGAGACCACGCTGAGCAGCGTCTCACCGGCCGCGTCCTACAATGCGGCTACCGAGCAAGGCAGCCTGGTTCTTCCGCTTACGAGCAATTGGCAGTGGTTTCCCCAGTGGTTCCCGGCCGTGGTCTGGGGCAGCACAGTTCTTCCCAATGGGAGCACCATCTGGAACTCCTCGTATGCGTGGAGTTCGAGCAGCGATTGGGGCACCAGCAGCGCCTGGGGTACGTCCAGCCCGTCCGGCACCAGCATTTCCTGGGGAACCAGCGGTCCCTCGGGAACGAGCATCTCCTGGGGCACCAGCGGGCAGGGGGAACCGTAATACCGAACTGTCCCCATGCGCCCGCAGGCACAAGCCGACCGAGCCGACCTGCGCGCCAGAAGTGTACCTTTTTACCTGGGAACGGTGATTGGGCTCGGCCTTGTCATCTTGCTGTGGGCGCTGTTCCACTGGCGCTGCGACGACCCCCTGCTCTTCGCTTCGTTTCTGATTGCGGCGGTCATCGCCTCCATGTTGAAGATCGTGCTGCCGGGAGTCACCGAAGCGTTTTCCGTCAGCGTTCTCGTCATTACCGTCGCGATCGCTCATCTCAGGCTGCCGGAAGCCGTCGTCATCGGCACGGTTGCGATGCTGGCCCAGTGTACCTGGCGCACGCGCGCTAAGCCACGCCCCATCCAGGTCGTGTTCAACGTGTGCGCGCTGGCGATTTCGGTATGCGCCTCGGCTCTCGGTTACGACTGGGTCCGTACCCGCGCGTGGGAGGTGGTGAGCATTGGGCTGATCGCGTTCGTATACTTTGCGACCAACTCGCTGCTGGTGGCGGCGATCGTTGCGTTGACGGAAGGAAAGCGGCTGCTCGCCGTGTGGAACGGCAATCAATGGGCGCTGGCCTATTATTGGGTCGGAGCTTCCCTCGCCTGGCTGATCGAAACCTTCCCGCCCTCGGTCCAATGGGCGCTTCCGATTATCTGTTTGCCGCTTCTATATCTGGTGTACCGGTCCAATCGCATCTATCTCACCCGGAT
>JASHQT010000507.1 GCA_030039005.1 Bryobacteraceae bacterium | reverse complement strand
GGCATGTGGAGCCGCGGTGAAATGGACCTGTTCAAGAACTTGAAGCTGGCCGACAACGCAGTCGGCTACACGCATGCGTCCGGCAACTTCGGCCGTTCCGCCTATACTTCACGGGTGGTTGATTCGCTGTTCGTGGGCGAAACCGAGAACATCGGCAACCCGAGGACGCCGGCGGAAATGGCTTACGGCCGCAGCTTGCCGGAGCCCGAACTCCCGGATTTCCCGATCCGCGGCTACGAGTACTACGATTACCGTCATGACGTGGTGAATACCACCTTCGTGAATTTCGAGGACAACGCCACTCGCAAGACGGGAGCAATCTCTTACCTGCTGTATACCAGCTTCGGAATGAGCTCCAACAACACCGTAGAGCGCGCGAAATTCGTCAACGCCAAGCCTGTCTATTTCCCGCCGATGGAGTTTAAGTGGAGCAATGATGATTACGGCAATGGGAGCTACCAGACTTCGGTGTTCCACGACGTGGACGGCTCGGTAAGCGGTGTCCCCAATTCCTACATTCTCATCAACGACCCAAACGACGGAATCGCAATTGACGACGCCTGCGAGATCAAACCCACATGGAACGCCGCGGTGTGCAAGGGCGATTTCGGGCGCATGACTGTTGCCGCCCCTGCCCCCGGTGGTGGTCGTGGCGGTCCTGGCTTTGGTGGCAGAGGCGGCGCTCCGGCAGGTGCCGGCGCCGGCGGTCGTGGCGCTGGTAGGGGTGGCATCGGTGTTATCGTTGGCCCTAGAAACGGGGTCCTGGGCGCCCCTCCACCCGCGGGTCCGCCAATCGTTCTCAGCCGCAACGGCAAGGATTTGCGCGTCACTGGAGAAACCAACGTACGAGCGGGTAGCGAGATCAAGGTGACCACCGAAAGGCCGTCCCTGTCCCTCAGCGTGAAGGAACTGGATAAGGGCTCGTGGGTGATCTTCGATCTGCCGGGATTCACCACTGCGGCGTCGGGTACCGAGGAGAGCAGCCTGGATGCACTGCGCGAGGCCAGCGCCACCTCGTACTACAAAGGCAACGGTTCGCTTTGGGTCAAGCTTGTCTCCAGCGGCGACGTCCTTGGCAGTGTCTCTGGAAGCGGCCCCAGTGGCGGAGCCAGCCTGCAGGTCAGCCGGTAAGCTGAACCCTGCTGTTTTGTGCATGAGCCCCCGGCGCAGGCCGGGGGCTTTTTGTTTCGTACCGTAATGCTGCGCAATCGGCGCGACATCTGCGCTCCGGCCCTAACGTGCTGGGACGCTTTTTTTGTGCCGTGAAATCGCGGAGATTCTGCGCGACACGTTGTATATTCGTTATGAAGATGGCCGATTCAGCAGACTTTGCCGAGGCAAGGCAACTCGAAGACTTAAAACTCTCGCAAGATAGTTCCGACGCGACTGCAAAAAGAGAAGCACAGATTCAAGAGGTGCAACGTAAATTGGCTGCGCAGGGATGGTTGCATTCGGGGGCGCGATTCACGACCTAGATGAACCTCCTCTTTGAGTCGACGCAGGAGATTGTAGATAAGGCGGTTGCGCGCAGAAAAGAACTGGGGCGGCGGGTCCCCTTGTTGTTGACCAAGCCCAATCTGGCAACTCTCGAAGCTAAGTCGATCCAGATGATTGATGGCACAGTCAACGGGGTTAAGACCAGGCTAACGCTGCACCCAAGGAACGCGGGAGGCGGCTCTGTCTTGCAACGGGCAGAACAGCTTGCCTACGGTATGAAAGCTAGACTTAGAAATCGTTTGGCGGCTGCGCCGCTGGAGGTTAAGTTTGATATGAACAATACGGCAGGTGCGCCGGCCCAGTCCATCAATATTTCGAACAGCACAATCGCGAACCTTAACCTAGGAACCGTTATGGGCGATCTGAATGGGTCGATTCAACAGCTACGACAGGAAGGGCGAGTGGATCTGAGTGATGCGCTCGAGAAGCTGAGCGAAGCTAGTATCGGGTCTGCGGAGGTGAAGGACCAGGTGAAAAAGGACTTGCTTGAGCACGTAGCATTTGTTTCTGGTGAGATAGCCCTTCCTGAAGCGAAGAGGAAAATGGGACCGGTGCGGAGCTCGATCGAAGCACTGAAGTCTGGGCTGGCCGTAGCAAGCGAGTTGGTAAGTTTGTGGCAAGGCGTTGAAAAGGCTCTTCAGATGATGGGGGCGCTCCCGCATCCTTAGAATCAGAAGTTACGCAACAGGTGGGCCGGTCCTGTCGTAGTGGTACGTCTTCGCGGTCCCGGGGGACCTCCTCAGCCGCCAGTCATTCTCAGCCGCGATGGCAAGGAATTCGCCCTAACCGGTGAAACCAACATACGCGCCGGCACCGAGATCAAGGTGACCACCCAAAGGCCGTCCGTGGCCCTGCGCCTCAGCGAACTGGATAGCGGCTCGTGGGTGATCTTCGATCTGCCGGGATTCGCCACTGCAGGCGCTCGCAGCGGCCGTGCGCAAGCACACCGGAGAGCCAGACTTCCTCCAACGCTGTCAAGTCCACAAGACACGCAACCTCGTCGATCACCTGCCCGAGCAGATATTCGAACTTTCCGGCGCCGTGTAGTCCCGTCACAGTCCGCCGGGCACAAACTGACTTAGAAGGACCAAATTTCTCGAATGCATTTCCGGCCAATCGCCGGATTACGAACAATCCAGAGCCACGGACGACTAAAGTCACGTCGATGGAAACAGAGACACAGCGGATAAACTGTTGACCATCCAGCTTGGGAATTGCAGAAAGGCGTGCGCCGGCACATGCTCCAGTCTCGCGCAGGACCCGACCGGGCGGCAGTGTGCCGAACATCGTGGGCAGTGCACTCTTGTCGCCCCACAAAGCTTGCCCACGATGCTCGTGTTTCCCATCTACTTCCCCGCAGGCACCCAAATCGCGTGGGGGGCGGCTAGGTCTACGCCCGGAATTTCCGTCGTCACCTTGACGTACTGGAGTCCCGCCTTCTTGCCTGGAGTGGCGTCGAACGTGAGCAGGTACTGATTATCGAGAATCTTTTGAAGATCGCGCAAGTATGGTTCAAAACTCACTGGCGCCGGCCATCCCATAAAGAACGCTTCTCCGCCGGTCAGCTCCGCCAGTTTTGCCAGCCCATTCTGGCCGTTGGCTGCTTCCCAGAGATGCCGGCTCCCGTGCCCGACACCGGGAAAATAGATGGAATGGACAATCGTTCCGGTACGCTGGGCCACTGCGGCCGCGGTATCCACGTCGGGATTGAGCAGCGCGTTGCGTGCTCGCTTTGCCCGGTCGTGACCGTCGGTCACCAGGAGCACCTCGCGCCGGTTCGGAGTTTCCGGCCAACGCTTCATCAAGTCGACCACCGAAAGGTACGCACTCCCGTAAGCGCCCGCGTTGCCAAGCGGCAGCCGCACAGACTTAGCCGCAAGGTCGTGGTCCGTCGTAAGGTTCTGCCGGATCTCCGCCACGGCGTTTCTCGCATACCCGATGCCGACGGATGTTGTCGCGGGTTGAGCCTTGATGAAGTTGCGAAGGTCGTCGAGTTGTATGCCCAGGCTCGAGAGCGAAGCATCGTCGATCAGGATGAACAGCTCCAGACCCGCGCGATCGCCGCGCGCCGCAACCCACTCAGCTACAGGTAGACGATCGTTACCTCTCTGGACGAAGATATCGTCCTTCGTAATGTCAGGCATCCGCTTGCCGTGGTCGACGCTCGCCGTGACCACCATTTTCGCGGGAACAGCCGGTTCTGTCGCGTTGATGGTTCCTGCGCGGACAGCATTCCATGCGCCCGCGGCAATCAAAGTAGATACAAGCAGTGATTTCATCATGGTTATCTCCCTGGGCGCGGAGAGAGCACGGCTCCATCCAATTCGCGATAATTGCTCGTGATCTCGAAACGGGAATGAATTCAGGGTTTTGCGCAATGGGCTTCCCAGCTTCGCCGGAAAATTCCGCGCCCCCAGTCGCTGCTGTGACGTCCCTCTACGACAGCGTGACCACATAGAATGCGCCGGAATAGCGGGATCGAATCATCGAACGCGTGATTTGCTTTCCCGACAACAGCCGGCTCCAGGCCGTGGTTTGGCATTTCGCCTGCAACCTTCAACGCTCAATAGCGGCCCGAGTTCGATCCGGGCGTTCCCGAGCAAATTCACAAGAAAGGTTCGCATCGATGTACATATTTCGAGACATTGCCATGGTTCTGGTCGCCGCGATCGTTAGCGGGCTGGTATTCTGGCGCCTTCGCCAGCCGCTGATTGTAGGCTACGTCTTCGCCGGCCTCATTTTGAGCCCGCTCACGCCCGGTCCGCGAATCCACGATGTTCATACGTTTGAAGTCATGGCCGAGGTCGGAGTTGTTTTATTGATGTTTACGATTGGAACCGAGTTTTCGATTCCGGAGTTGCTCCGCGTCAAGTGGATCGCGTTGATTGGCGCGCCGATCGGGATTTCTTTATCCATCGGCCTCGGGCTAGGTGCGGGGATGCTGCTCGGCTGGCCGCTAGGTCAAAGCCTCGCGATCGGCGGCATGATCTGTGTCGCCAGCACCATGGTCCTCATGCGTTTGCTCATGGATCGCGGTGAGCTCGCTTCTGAGGCCGGCCGCATCATGGTCGCCTTGACGCTGGTCGAGGATCTCGCCGTCGTTATCTTGACCGTCGTCTTGCCAAGCATGGCGCCAAACAGCACGGCCAATTACACCGAGATTCTTTGGAAAATCGGCAAAGCCATCCTGCTGTTGATACCCGTGATTCTGTCCGGTTGGAAACTCATTCCGCGCTTGCTCTATCGCATTCACAGGACCGGGAGCGAGGAGATGGCGGTACTCGCCGCCCTGAGCGTATGCTTGGTGGTTTCCGCCATCACCGAGGGGTTGGGACTCTCACTGGCGCTCGGCGCATTTGTCGGCGGGCTTCTTCTCGGTGGTTCCCGGTACGCGCACCACCTGGCGTCGAAGGTCTTTCCGATTCGCGACGCCTTCGTGGCGATTTTCTTCGTCACCGTGGGGATGCTGATTGATCCGAGAACCCTGTTGGCGGATTGGCGCACGCTCGCTTTGCTGGTAAGTCTGATCCTGATCGGAAAGTTCAGCATCTGGTTCGCGATCGTCCGCTTGTTTCGATATCCCGCCAGGACCGCGTTGCGAGTCGGCATCGGCCTTACTCAGATCGGTGAGCTTTCGTTCGTGCTGGCTCGCATTGCTCTGCACTCCGGCTTGATTACCGAGCAGGTCTACAATGCCACTTTGGCTGCATCGCTTCTTACGATTCTTGTCAACGCAACCCTCTTCAAGACAGTGAAACCCGAGCCCGTACTGCTTCCGAGCATCGCGGACGCTCGCGCCGATCTAGCGCAAAGCGCCTGATAATTGCGGGTTGTCGCGAGGAATCTGTGATAAAGGGCTTCACGAAGAACCAATCCAGCTTGTAGCGCCCCACCAGGCCGCTCAAATCGCGCTTCACCGCGAAGGGCGGCTCGAACCCCTGAAGCGCCCGATCATTTGCACACAGGCTTCTCCGGTTGGATTGAAAGCCGCGAGCGGCCTGTTCGACAAGCCACTCATCGGCGTGTTGAATTATTTCGTCTGGAAAGGGCGAAACCGCAAAAGCCCCGTGATCCCCAGCGACAACGAACCAGCCAGGCCGATCATGGGCGTCGTCGCGGCCGTCTTCGGCAATTCCGCGGCGCCTTATGAGAAAACTGCATGAAACCGGATGAGCCCCGGACGGCGGAGCGAAAGCTTACGACACCACTTTACCCGGCCGTTGCGAATGCAGGTCGCGAGTTCACTGCTGAGGAAACCTCATTCATGGCCGACTCAATACCCAGCCGGCGCATCTTGGCGATCAGCGTTGTGCGCGCAATTCCCAAACGGGCAGCCGCGCCGTTCTTGCCGCCCACCACCCCGTTGGATTCCTTGAGCGTTTCTAGAATATGATCCCGCATCGCGTCTTCCAATGTTCTTCTGGACTTCGCCTGCGCCGGCAGCGCCCGGGTTTTGAGCTGCCCGGTCGCGGGCTGAAACACGGGCCCGTTGGAAACAATGACTCCGTGTTCAATGAAATTTTGCAGTTGGCGAATGTTTCCGGGCCAGTCGTAAGACACAATGGCCTCCATGACTTCCGCCGGGATCTCTTCGATGATCTTGTTCATCCGCTCAGAGCAGCGAGTGACGAAGTGCCGAACCAGTTCTGGAATATCCCCGCGGCGGTCGCGCAGAGGTGGCAAAAAGATGGGGAAAACGCTGAGACGATAAAACAAATCTGCGCGAAATTCCTTGTTCTCCACCATTCGGAAAAGATCGCGATTGGTCGCTGCAATCACGCGGACATTCACGTGAGAAGTGCGAGTACTGCCTAAACGCTCGAACGTTTGCTCTTGCAGGACGCGCAGCAACTTCGCCTGGAGATCGAGCGCCATGTCGCCGATCTCATCGAGGAACAGCGTTCCGCCGTTCGCCATTTCGAAGCGGCCGATGCGCTGCGATACGGCCCCCGTAAACGCACCGCGCTCATGGCCGAACAGCTCGCTCTCCAGCAGTCCTGCCGGGATGGCCGCACAGTTCAACGTCACCAATGGGGCATTGCGCCGTTTACTCAACAAATGGACCGCCTGCGCAAACAATTCCTTGCCGGTTCCGGACTCGCCTTCAATCAAGACCGTCGAATCCGTGGGCGCAACAAGGTCCACCTGTGCCAGAACTGATCGTATGCCTGGACTGTTTCCGATAATTCCGCATCTGCCATGGTCCCTCTCTACGCCGGCAGCGCGGTCTAATATCGTTGCCCCTTCTCTCCGGGCAAAATAAGCCGATTCGTTGAAGGACGCTGTGCTATCGATGGGTTCCATTGTCCCGAACATCGTGGTATGCTCCAATCCAATGTAATTGTTCTTCTACTTTGCGGGTCGACTTCCTACTGCTTGAACCATCGCGCTGAGAACGAGTAACGCGTTGGGTCCGCGACCACGCCAGCGATCGGGGACAGATCCGCAAACCATGCCGGCCTGCGTGCGCATTCACCCGATCGCTGGCCATCATCTACGCAGAAGCCTAAGGGGTGCACATCTAATAGCCCGCCGTTTTCCTCTCCGGTCGAGCGGTGCGTGCTTTCGAGTGGCCTCCACATGAGAAGATCATAGGACCTTTCCAGCGCCGAAAATATCCTCTCTTAGTAGGAGAAGCCTACTCGCTTTTTTGGAAACCCTTTCGCTGCAACGTGCTGCACATACTCATTTCCTCCTATTCGGGCATAACTCCTTCGGGGAATTCGCGCCAAGGCAGGGACAATGGACTCGCAGCCAGCGAATCGATTGCGCGATCAGGACTGAATCGCGGAGTGGATTGCCTTGAACAAAGGTTCACGGCGAACAGGCTTGCCGAGCAGTGCGACCGCTCCACCCCGCAAAGCGCGCTGGCGTAGCGTCTCGTCGGCATGCGCCGTAATGAAGATCACCGGAATCCGGCGGTGCTCCCCATTCAAGCGCTCTTGCAGATCGAACCCATTCATGCCCGGCAGGTACAGGTCCAGAATCAGACATTCGGTTTGCTGCAGACGCTCGGATTTCAGAAATTCCTCGGCTGATCCAAAAGCTTCCACGTCAAAGCGCGCCGACCGCATGAGATTCTTGAGCGCCTCGCGCACGGGCTCATCGTCATCGACAATGGAAACGCGGTGCGGAGCCAGTTTCGCTGTAATGGAGTCAGCGGCGGTCATCTGGCTTTATCATAAGGATTCCCGATGACTAAACGCATCCTACCTTTGTAGGATGAGCTATTCGGTTGTATCGGAAGGTCTAAGGCTCTCGGACATTCGTACCAGGTCGGCTACCGAGTCCGCCCTCATCTTTTCCATCACGCGGCCGCGGTGCGTTTTAATGGTTAATTCGCTCGTGCCCAACTCGGCGGCGATCTGCTTGTTCAGCATTCCCCGAACCACCAAAGCCATTACCTCCTTTTCGCGCGCGGTCAGGGAATCGTGCAGAGCTTTGATTTCGGCGAGCCGAGCGCGCTTCCCCGCGGCCGCGCGATCTCGCGCGATTGCTTCCTGGATCGCATCCAGCAGTTCCTGGCCGCGAAATGGTTTCGTGAGGAACTCTACCGCGCCGGCCTTCATGGCGCGTACGCTCATCGGGATGTCGCCATGCCCGGTGATAAAAATGATTGGAATCTCGATGCCCGCGGCGGCCAATTCCCGCTGGAATTCGAGTCCGCTGACGTCCGGCAGCCGAACGTCCAGTACCAGGCAGGCGGGACCGTCAGGGCGTTTGCCTCTGATAAACTCGCGTGTCGTCCCGAACGTCTCCGCCCGCAGGCCGATGGAAAGAATTAGTTTCCGGATGGCTTCGCGCACCGCCTCGTCGTCATCCACGACAAAGACGGTGGGCGGGGAATCCTTCATCACTTCGTTGGGGCGCCGGTTGGCAGCGTAAATTGCAACGTCGCACCGTGATCGTGGTTATTGGTCGCCCACAAACGGCCGCCGTGCGCCTCAATGATGGACTGACAAATCGATAATCCCATGCCCATCCCCTGAGACTTGGTCGTGAAGAAGGGATGGAAGATGCGCTTCTGATCGTTGGCATCGATTCCCGCGCCCGAGTCCCGCACCGAGATGAGCACCTCACCCTCGGAGCCCATTGCCGACCGGATGACAAGGTTGCGCGGCCGGTCTGTAATGCTGCTCATCGCTTCAATTCCGTTCTGAACCAAGTTTACAACCACTTGCTGCAGTTGAACGCGGTCCGCGCGGACGGCCGGCAGCTCCCGCGTCAATTCGGTCGAGAGAGCAATATCGTGCTTCACGATCTCCGTTTGCACCAGCGCCACGACCTCGCTAATGAGTTCGTTCAGATCCACATTGGTTTTTTCCGGCGCCGCCTTCGTGAACATGGCGCGAATCCGCCGGACAACTTCACTGGCGCGCGTTCCTTCACGAGCGATCGAGTCCACCGCCGCCCGCGCTTCTTGGAGATTCGGAGGCTCATTCGCCAGCCAGATCGCGCAGGCATCGGCATTGGTGACGACCGCGGCTAAGGGTTGATTCACCTCATGCGATATCGAGGCAGCCAAAGTGCCTAAGGCGCTCATCCGGCTGACCCGCGACAGTTCGGCCTGCGCTTCATAATAGGCCTCCTCCGCGCGCCTGCGCTCGGCCATCTCGGCGATCAACTGTTCATTGGTCGTTCGAAGTTCCGCTGTGCGCTCATCAACCCGGATCTGAAGCTCGTCGCGCGCCCGTTGCAGCGCGTCCTCCGCTTCTTTGCGCCAAGCGCTAAACCAGGCAATCACTGCTGACGTAATCGAAAACTCCACGAAAATGGGCAGAGACTCTCTGCGCACCCCGAACGAATGGACCGGGGGAATGAAGAAATATTCAACCGCCAAGGTACTCAGAATCACCGCCACCGCGCCGGACCACTTGCCGCCATACCAACTCGCAGCTACCACTCCTGCGTAGAAAAAGATATAGCCGGTCAAAGAGACGCTATTGTGCAAAAGGAGTGTGAGCCCTAGCGCGGCGCCGATCAAGACAACCGCCAGAGCAATACCGAAAGGTAGCCGTTGCGCTGTCGTCCTTAGCTTGGTAGTCATGCGAAGCTCGAAACGCGCTTCTCTAAAAGGATACCCGGTGGCGCTGTGTTGAAACGCCATTCCCCGTACCTCCCTCGAATCTTTTTGCTAGGCGGCGATCGGTGGATCGCTCGGAGCTGGAAAGCCGTGCTTCTCGAGTAAAGTGCGAATCAACAGGTATTCATTCAGCTTCTCCGTTGTGATGAGCCCAACCAGACGATTTTCGCGAAAAACCGCAACCGCATCCTGATTGCCGGGCTGCAGCCGGCCGATCACACGATCCAGCTTTTCAACCGCGTCCGCAACCGGAAATTCACGCCGCATCACAAACTTCACCTCCCGGTCGGGGCCATACTTGGCTAGGGCGGCCAACAAATCGGCCCGCGTTAACATTCCGACCACGCGGTCGTGCTCCAGTACCGGAAGATCGTGCTGCGTCCCCTGAAGCGTGCGGTACACGGCCTCCGACAATCGATCGTGGGATTGTAAGGTCTCGAATTTCGTAAGCATCGCCGCGAATGCCGGCGTACCCGTAAGGGCGGATTTCGTCAGGACAGACGCTGCTTCCTGCGTCGCCGCCAGCCAAACGAAGACGCCGATCACAATCCACATCGGATTCGCGAATAGCCCAATGATGCAGAAAATTACCGCAATACCCTGCCCCACGCGTGCGGCGCTCTGAGTGGCCTTCCCATAGCTGGTACGCGCAGCCAGCAGTGCGCGCAGTACTCGGCCGCCATCCATTGGAAAAGCAGGGATGAGATTGAATAATATGAGCCACCCGTTCGCCGCCCAAAGTCGCTCGACGAACGGGCCCGCCGCAAGCCCTAAATGGCTAAATGACTCCCACTGGTGTTCGGCGATGAGCCACCCATAGAGCACAATCGCGATGATCGCGTTGACGGCCGGGCCGGCCAGAGCAATCAACAGCTCCTGACCTGGCTCCTCCGGCATGCGTTCCAGCCGGGCAATTCCGCCAATTGGCAGCAGCGTGATGTCCTTGGTTTTGATTCCATACCGCCGGGCGGCCAGCGCGTGCCCCATTTCGTGCAGCACGATGCATGCGAACAGCGCCAGGATAAAGACCATGCCAGCCAGCATCGTGCGAACGCTCCCCGCCACGATCCAGTAGTTCGCGGCGAACCAAATGAGCAAAAGCAGGAATGTCGTGTGGACTCGAAACTCGATTCCCGCAAACTGTCCAACCTTCCACGACCATTTCATAGGGTCCTCCGCGATCGATTGATCGCAAGCCAAGCGCCACCCACGAATGCTAAGGAATCCCGTCAGTTTGGCGCCATCCACACGCAACGTTCGCGCGGGGGGTGTCGTAGGGTTGCGTCGCAGAGCCGATCTCCTGGGGCGGCAGACATTCTCTTGCTCGCGATCTGCACGCGGATTTCGTAACGAATACGCGGATTTAGAAGCGCGTGGCGCCGCAAGGCTTTTTGGAATCCTGATTGCCGCTTCATCACCGGAGTGCGACGGCTTCGCGTCAGCGGAACCGTCACAGCAAGACGGAGATAAATCAACCTTTTCGAGGAACCGACGTGACCACAACATTTCTGCGCCCAGCAATTCTGCTGCTTCTGTTTTATCCGCTGCAAGCGAATACCGGCTCCCGCCGCGCCAATATAACGGGCGGCGGCGGTTCCCCCAGATGCCGGATCGAAGTCAACGTAGACCACGCCGCTGAACTGGAAATCTTTGGCGATACGGGAAACCTCCGCACACTGGGCGGGCAACCGGCGTTTTGGCAACGCTTCGATTGTAATGTACCGCTCCCACGAATGCCCCGAGATTTCCGGCTCGCCCGGGTGAATGGTCGGGGTCCCGTGCGGCTGCTGAAAGATCCGAGCAGCAATGGGGGCACCGCATTAATTCACATGAGCGATCCCCAACGCGGCCGCGGATGGTACTCCATAGAACTGGCGTGGAGCCCGGGAGGCCCGGCTTGGGGACCTGCTTTGCCGCCTTACAACCAGGGCCCGCATGGTGGAGTTTGGCAGGCAACCCAGAGATGCCAGGATGTCGTGAGTGATCGGCTGCACCGTCAAGGTTATCGATCTCTGTCATTTGGACGCCCTGGGTCTGATCCTTACCCTGGACCGCACGCCCGGATCAGCGGGGTCGTGACTGGTAAACGCGGTTTGGAAACCAGCCGATTCTCGTTCTCCTGTTCGATCGATCCACGCTTTGGCGATATTCGCCATGCCGATTTACGGCGGAATTAGCATACCGCCGCACGGCTACAGCGCGATGTCCCGCGAGTGAGTTACTTCGCGAGCACTTCTTTCACTTTATCCAGTAGAGATCCGAGCGTGAACGGCTTCTGTAGGAAGGCCGTTCCCGGCGGAAGATCGCCGGAGTAGACCGTGGCGTCATCGGTATAGCCGGAAACGTAGAGCACTTTCATTTCGTGACCCTGAGTTTTGAGGCGCTCCACCAACTCGCGGCCGCCCATTTGCGGCATCAGCAAATCCGTGATTAGCAGGTCTACACGGCGCCCGTTTTCGCGGCACAGCGCGAGCGCTTCCCCTCCGTTGGCGGCTTCCAGCACTTCGTAGCCTTGCCGCCGCAGAATCTTGCGAACCAGCGCGCGAATGCCGGCTTCGTCTTCCACGACTAAGATAGTGGCGAGCGGCGTGGGCGGTTCCGGCGCGGCAGGCGGCGCTTCTACCGCGGCGGGAGCCTCTACCGCGGTTTCGCGCGGCGACGGTTCCAGGCGGGGAAGAAACACGCGGAAGGTAAGGCCCGCGCGCGCGCTCGAAACCGAAACATCGCCTCCCCAATGCCGCAGGATTCCATAGGCGCGCGACAGAGTAGCCGCTATATCGTCCCAAGGCTCTTTGCCGGGCAAGGAGCATTCAAACAGCGCGATCTTCGCATCGGCATCGAGCGGTGGCCCCGGAGAAACCACCGAAACCACCGCGTAATCGCGGCGCCGCAAAGGCGCGCCAACACGGCGCAAATCCTCGCTGACGCTCAAATGCGAGGTTTCGATTTGGATCTTTTCGCCGGGGTGCATGCCTTGACGCGCCCGCTCGACGATCGCGGTCATCACCTGTTCCAACTGTCCGGTATCGACGCGGACGCGGCTGCCTTCGGCCGATATGTGGAACTCCAGGCCGATATGCCGGCCGAGGAGCGCACTCCAGCGCGGGCCAAATCTTTCCAGCGTGGCTTCGAGGTCGATTTCGGTCATCGCGCCGGGCTGCCTTCGCGCGAACGAGAGCAATTGAGTGGTGAGCCCGGTCATGCGATCCGTGGCGGCCATGATCTCCTGCACGTCCGCGCGCAGCGTGCTGCCCGCGGGCAGGCTAGTCAGCAGTTCTTCGCTGTAGCCGGTGAGGATCATGAGCATGTTGTTCAGGTCGTGCGCCATGCGACTGGCCAGCCGCGAAACCGCCTCCACGCGCTCGGATTGCACGAGTTGATCCTCCAGCATGCGGCGCTCGGTAACATCCACCGAAAGCCCGATCCAGTAGCGCGGTTCACCGTCGGCGGCGGGAAGCGGGCGCGCATATTCGCGCAGCCACACCGTAGCTCCGGACCCCGTGATGGCCTGGAACTCGCACGAATGCGGCGCCCCGCTCTCGATGGCACGCGCGTAGGATTGCGCCACCCAATCGCGATCGGAATCCGCGATGCGGTCTAGCCAAAACGACGGATGGCTGGTCCAGTGGTTTGGAGCGAATCCGAGCAATCTTTCCGCTTGGGGGCTGGCGAAGATGAAATTCATCGACGGAACTTCCACGGCCCACAGGACAGCGTTCACGTTTTCGACGAGCTGCTGAGCGGAAAAGAGCGGAGCGAGTGCGGGAGGCGGGGCTTCGGCCGGCGGCGCCGCCTCCATGGCTGTTTCGATCGGCGCCTCGATTGCGGCCACGGCGGCCCCTGGCTCATGCATCGCCAAGCCGGTCAAATCTTCCACGCTGATCAGCGCTTCGGCAGCAGCCTCCTCATCCCAACCGCGAATCGACAGGATCGCGACCCGCAACCGGCGCTGGTCGCGGCCCTCGATCAGCACGCCCATTTGGTGCGTGCCGGTCTTCAAGACTGCCTCAACGCGATCGAGCAGCGCGGCCGGAAGAATGGTGTCCATCCGGCGCGGCGATTCGCCGGTGTGCAGTCCGAAAATCCTGCGCGCAGCGCCGTTTGCGAGCAGGATACTCAGGTCCGCGGAAAGAACCAGCAGGCCCACGGGAATGGACGCGACAATCTCCTGGTAATAGCGGCGCTGCGTTTCGACGAGCGCCAGCAGGCGCGCGACTTCCCTACCTCGCCACTGATCCAGGTCGGTTCTTTCCATGCTTTTTCAATTAACAGTCTTAACTGTAGCGGACAAATCGGACAAGGTACTTTGGGCTAGAACAGTACTGCCGAGTACTGTCGGTTTGACCCCATCGAGTTCCAGCACTAACTCGTGGCATCGTCACCGCTGATCACGCCACAATATGAGTGATGCGATCGTTTCTCTCTTTTGTGTGGATCTGCCCACTGCTGATTACTCTCTCCTCCTGCTCCGATGCTCCCAAACCCCCTGAAGAGAAGCCTGTTCCGAAAGCTCCCGTCGCGCTGACAGGGCGGGAGGCCTTCCAACAAATGTACCCGCAGGCGCGGGGCTGGGCTCCGGATGCACAGCCGCTCGAGATCCGCAGCGTCAATCTGGCGCAGGTGAAGGCTGAGCCGGGAAAGGCCGGAGCCTGGCAGGTCATCTTTGTGTCTGCTTCGCGCGGGAAAGCCAAAACGTACACCTATTCATCCGTTGAATCGGACGGCGGCCTGCATGAGGGCGTTTTTGGCGGCATCGAAGAGGACTACTCGCCGCGCAGCGATGAGGTTCCCTTTCTGATCGCGGCGATCAAAGTAGATTCCGACGAAGCTTATAAGACTGCGGCGGAAAAGAGCGCGGAATATCTCAAGAAGAATCCCGCGAAGCCGGTGATGTTCCTGATGGCGCAGACGCGGCGATTCCCGGACGTGACCTGGCGCGTGATTTGGGGCGATTCGGTGGCCACCAGCGACTATTCGGCGTTCGTGGACGGTACCACCGGTAAGCTGCTCCAAATCATGCACTAAAGCCCATGCACTAAACTGGGGCTTGCTCTCCCGTGCACTGCTCCTCGCCCCCCTGGCGCTGTACCTGGCGTTTCCCACACGGAATTACTATTGGGACGGCGTCCGATTCGCCATTGAGATCGAGAAGAACCTTCCGCTCTCCGCGCTCGCTCAACCGAATCACCTGATCTACGAGCTGTGCGGCGCATGGCTCTACGACGCCTTCGATGCCATGGGTTTTCCGGTCCGCGCGCTGTATCTGATGCAAGTCGCCAATTGCCTGCTGGCCGGGTCGGCGGTGATCTTGTTGTTTAAGATCCTTCGGGGCAAGGGATGGACGAACGGGCGCAGCCTGATCGCGGCGTGGATCTTCGGATTTTCGGCCACCTGGTGGAAATTCGCGAGCGACGCCAATGCCTATGTTCCGGCGATCTTTCTGCTGTTGTGCGCCTATGCTCTGATCGGAAGCCCGCGATGGGTGTGGCTGGCGGGACTGGCTACTGCGGGCGCCATGCTGTTTCATGAACTGGCAATCTTGTTTCTGCCGGTCGGATTGATCTTGCTTTGGAAACATCGCGCGCTGCTGCTGACCTATTTGACCGCCGCCTTGGCCCCGGTAGCGATCGCTTATGCGTGGGCTTATGAAGCGGCGAATCCCGGCCAGAGTTTTTGGCGCTGGATCACGTCGCATTCGGCCGACTCGGCGTTCTCATTCAATCCGCTGAAGGATCTCGGCTACACGTTGCGCGGAACCGTGCGCCTCGTTTTCGGGGGCCGCTGGCCCGATCTGGTTCCCAATCCGTTGTCGATCGCCGTGTGCGTGCTGCTCGCAGCCGCAGCGGCTGGTTTCGTGTTTTATGCATCGCGAGCTTTCCCGTGGAAATCGATTTCGGCGCCGCGGGCGCTGATCTGCTGGATCGCGGTGTATGTTGCGTTCCTGTTCTTGTGGATGCCGCAGAACACTTTCTATCGTTTGTTTTACCTCGCGCCGCTGATCGTGCTGCTCGCGCCCGAGGCAACCCGCGCCGGCGGTCTTTTTGTAGGCGTAGTCCTGCTGTGGAATTTCGCGTTTCTGATTTATCCGGAATCGCGCACGGAGTTCAACGTGCCCCTGCGCTTCGCGCTCGCCGAGCACGCTGCGTGGCCCGGAGGCAGCGCGATCATGTTCCATCGCTTTCATCCGGATTTATGGACCATTAGTTATTTTAACCAGCAAGCATCCTGGATCGGCTTGGACAACCCGGACTTAAACCAGATGAATTACGACTTGGCGTACGCGCGGGGCAACGAAAAACCCCTGTGGGTGGAACAGACGGCGTATGAATTACTCGACGAAAATGCGGAAGGCCGGCAATGGCTTGCGGCGCACGAGCGGCCCGCTGAACTGGTGCGGTTCAAAGACGAAAAACACGAGTTCGTGTTTCACGCCATGCGCTAATTGGTCTTGGGCCGTTTTTTCTTCGGGATTTCGACCACGGCAGGCGAGCGCATCTGGACCACCGGAATCAGAGAACGCTTGGATTCCACGGGCGGCTGACGGCGGGCTTGGTGCGCGAACTCCTGATTGAGCGTGGCGACGAATTCCTCGATCTGACCCTGCATGGCGGCCATTTTTTCGCGCATGTTCAAAATGATCTCGACGCCGGCGAGGTTGACGCCGAGGTCGCGCGTCAGCTTTAAGATTACTTCCAGGCGCTCCAGATCGTCGTCGGTGTAAAGGCGCGTGTTGCCTTCGCTGCGGGAGGGTGTGAGCAATCCTTCGCGCTCGTAGAGGCGCAAGGTTTGGGGATGAATCTGGTATTGCTCGGCGACGGCCGAGATCATGTACGCGGCTCTGGATCGCGATTTGGTCATACCTTGCTCCAAATGTCCTTGCGCGGATCTTCGGTGTTTACCTGCGACAGCTCGCGCAGCAGCTCGCGCGTGCGTTCGTCCTGGGCCTTGGGCGCCTGGATCACCACTTCGACGATCTCATCGCCGCGCTGGTTCTTGCGCGAGTTCATTACGCCTTTTTCGCGCAGCCGGAACTTCTGCCCGTTTTGGGTGCCTTGCGGGACTTTGAGCAACGCGCGGCCGTCGATGGTGGGGACTTCGATCTTCGCGCCAAGCCCCGCTTCGGAAACGGTGACCGGAACCTGAATGTGGATGTCGTCGCCTTCGCGCTCAAAAAACGCATGTGGCTCGACGCGAACGGTGATGTAGAGATCGCCCGCTGCGCCACCCATGCGGCCGGCATTGCCTTTGCCCGCCACGCGCAGGCGCGATCCAGACTGCGCGCCCGGTGGAATGCGCACATCGACCATTTCCGAATGGGACAATCGCCCGTCGCCGTGGCAGGTGGGGCAGACGTTGCGCAGACGTCCTTTGCCGTCGCAGCGCGGGCAGGTGAGCGAGAACTTCATGGCGCCCGCCATTTGTGTCACGTTGCCGGTGCCGTCGCATTCCGGACAAACCGTGGAAGAGCCGCCGGCTGTGCCGCTGCCGTTGCAGGTCCCGCAGGTTTCCTGGCGCGCGATGTTCAGGCGCACCTGGGTGCCGCGGATGGCCTGCCAGAAGTCGATATCGAGACCGTATTCGAGATCCGAGCCTTTTTCCGGACCCGCGGCCGCAGCCTCACCGCGCTTGCCGCCGAAGAACTGACTGAAGATATCGCGGAATGCACCCGTGCCAGCCCCAGCGCCCGGACCCTGATGACCCGCTCCGCCGTTCTGCATGTATTCGGAGAAATCGAATCCTCCGAAACCCATGCCGGGCTCAGCGGCGCCCGCACCGGGGCCGGCGCCCGGACCGCCCGGCGGAATGTTGTCGGAATAAAAACCGTACTGATCGTAGACTTGCCGCTTTTTCGGATCGCTCAGAACGTCGTAGGCTTCTTGGACTTTCTTGAAGCGTTCTTCGGCGGCCTTGTCCCCGGGGTTCAGATCCGGATGGTATTTGCGCGCCAGCTTGCGGTACGTCTTGCGGATCTCGTCTTCTTTGGCGGTGCGAGATACGCCGAGCGTTTCGTAATAGTCCTGTTTGCTTGCGGCTGGCATAGCTGTTCTCTAACTCGGGGCACGCACGTGCGTGCCCCACACAACACAAATTAGTTACTTTTTGTCGTCGACGTCGACGAATTCGGCGTCCACGACGTTGTCTTTCGGCTTGGACTCACCGCCGGTCGCGCCGTTATCGGCCGATGGGGGAGTGCCGCCAGGCGGCTGGCTGGAGGCTTTATACATGGCCTCGGCCAGTTTGTGGCTGGCGGTTTCGAGCTTGGAAGTGGCCTGGTTGATGCGATCGATGCCGCCTTCCTGCATGGCTTTCTTGGTCTCGGCGAGCGCGTCCTCCACCGCTTTGGCGTCGTCGGCGCTGACTTTGTCGCGATGCTCCTTCAACATCTTCTCGATGTTGTAGACCATCGCGTCGGCCCGGTTGCGGGACTCGATTTCTTCCTTCTTCTTGCGGTCTTCCGAAGAGTGCGACTCGGCGTCGCGCGCCATCTTCTCCACTTCGTCCTTGCTCAGGCCCGAAGAAGACGTGATCGTGATCTTCTGCTCGTTATTCGTCGCCTTGTCCTTGGCCGTGACGTTCAGAATTCCGTTGGCGTCGATGTCGAAGGTGACCTCGACCTGCGGAATCCCGCGCGGGGCCGGCGGGATGCCGACCAATTGGAACACTCCGAGCATTTTGTTGTCGGCCGCCATGGCGCGCTCGCCCTGGTAGACCTTGATTTCGACCGAGGTCTGGCTGTCGGAAGCCGTGGAAAAGACTTCGCTCTTGCGCGTGGGGATGGTGGTATTGCGCTCGATCAGCCGCGTGAACACGCCGCCCAAGGTCTCGATGCCGAGCGACAGCGGCGTCACGTCGAGCAGCAGCACGTCCTTCACTTCGCCGCCCAGGACGCCGCCCTGCACCGCCGCGCCCACCGCGACCACTTCGTCGGGGTTGACGCTTTTGTTGGGCTCCTTTGCGAACAGGTCGCGGACCTGCTGTTGGACCTTGGGGATGCGCGTGGAACCGCCCACCAGCACTACTTCATCGATCTGGGCCGGTGTCATGCTGGCATCGGACAGCGCCTGCCGGCACGGACCCGAGGCGCGATCGAGAATGTCGGCGGTCATCTGCTCGAGGCGCGCGCGGGTCAACTTCACGTTCATGTGCTTGGGACCGCTCGCGTCTGCCGTGAGGAACGGCAAATTGATCTCGGTTTCGAGCACCGTGGACAGCTCGATTTTGGCCTTCTCGGCGGCTTCCTTGAGGCGCTGCAAGGCCATCTGGTCACGGGACACGTCGACGCCGGTTTCTTTCTTGAACTCCTGCACCAGCCAGTCGATGATCCTTTGATCGATGTTATCGCCGCCCAGGTGGGTGTCGCCGTTGGTGGACTTCACTTCGACGACGCCGTCGCCGACTTCCAGGATGGAGATGTCGAACGTGCCGCCACCGAAGTCATACACGGCGATCTCTTCGTTTTTCTTCTTGTCGAGCCCGTAGGCGAGCGCGGCCGCCGTGGGCTCGTTGATGATGCGCATCACCTCCAGGCCGGCGATTTGGCCGGCGTCCTTGGTGGCCTGGCGCTGGGAATCGTTGAAGTAGGCCGGGACCGTGATGACGGCCTTGGTGACCTTCTCGCCGAGATACGCCTCGGCGGCTTCCTTCAATTTGGTGAGAATCATCGCGGAAATCTCGGGCGGCGAATAGCGCTTGCCGTTGATCTCGACGCGGGCGTCGCCGTTCTCGCCGGCGACGACTTTATACGGAACCAGCTTCATCTCTTCGCTCACTTCGTTGAAGCGGCGGCCCATGAAGCGCTTGATCGAATAAATCGTGTTTTCGGGGTTGGTGACGGCCTGGCGCTTCGCCACCTGGCCCACCAGCCGCTCTCCACTCTTGGTGAAAGCGACGACGGACGGCGTAGTCCGGCCCCCCTCCTGATTGGGAATGACGACGGCCTGGCCAGCTTCCATAACGGCCACGACGGAGTTGGTCGTTCCCAAGTCTATACCTATGATTTTACTCATTCTTCCCTCAATCCTCCGGCTACGAGTCCGGGTGGTTATTTAGCCTGAGACCATTATCAAACTTTAGTGTGTTGTTGTCAAGTATGTTTGCAGGGTCTCACCACATTGGAGGTGGGAGGGAGTGTGGTGGGTGCGGCGATATTTTTTCGCCGGGGGCGGACAAGGTTTGCTGCTGATCAAACAAGCGGCCTTCACTTAAACGCAATCCGCCGTTCCAGCAGCGCTCCATCATCCGCGAGACCCACAAACGCCCAGATAAGCCAATCGATGATCTTCTCGTCACGGTGTTGCAGGGGCTTGAATCGCTGGCGAAACGCACTGATCGCGTCTGCCAGATGGCCGCCGTTGATAATCCGGGCGTATTCGCTCGCCAGGAACCGATAGAAAGCGATAAGCCTAGGCATTCGGTCGCCTCCAGAGGGCGGCTCGAACAGGAAAAACCGGGCCACGCGCGAGTCGTAGAGTGGAAGCTGGGCGTTGCGGGTGTGAAGAAGCTTTGTCGCAAACGAGAACTGAACGGTTGGCGTCCCGTTGCGGCGCATTGACGGATTTTCCAGCTCCCGGAGTAAGCCGGGTAGGTCCCCGGTCGTCCCCGCCTCTAGGATCTCGAAGTACCTCCTGCAAAAGGCGCTGCTGGCGCGATTCATGCCCCAGAAGCTCCTGTATCGCTGCTGGTATTGGTTGGCGCGCGCCAGCCCTGGATTCTCGCAAAGCCACTCGTACTCCTTCAATTCGTCGGCACTGATTAAATCGAGGATCTGCCGTTGAGATGCTGCGACCACGGAATACATGTGTTTGAGTCAACCTCCGCCTAACTATACCTGTTGCAAGACCCCGTTCGAGGCCAGCGATGGGCGATGGCGTCAAGGCGGTGGTGCAGCTGAGTTGGGTTTGCGCGGATACAATGAAGCCAACCATTATGAATACGATTCAGCGGATTCGCCTGGGCGAGTTGGCGTCGAAACTCGGCTGCGAGCTGGATGGCGACCCGGAGCTGGAGATCACGGGCGTGGCGGGGGTGGAGCGGGCGGGGCCGACTGAATTGACCTTCCTGGCCAATCCGAAATACGCGCTCAAGGTGAAGGAGACGCGCGCTGGAGCGATCCTGGTGAAGCAGGCGCTGAAACAGCCGGGGCCGGCGAGCCTGATTTCGGCCAATCCGTACCACGACTTCGCGCGGGCGCTGGCGTTGTTTTATCAACCACCGCGGCCGAAACCGGGCATTCATCCGCAGGCTTCCATTGCTGCGACGGCGCGGATCGGCGAGGGAGCTTCGATCGGGGCGTTTGCCGTGGTGGGCGAGCGTGTGACCATCGGGAAGAATGCGGTTTTGCATCCGCACGTCGTAATTTACGAAGGCGCCCAAATCGGCGATGATTTCTGCGCGCATTCGCATGCCGTGGTGCGGGAGTTCTGCCGCATCGGCGACCGGGTGATCCTGCAAAACGGAGTGGTGGTGGGGGCGGACGGCTACGGGTTCGCGAAGACGCGGGAGGGCACGCACTTCAAGATTGTGCAGTCGGGGGTCGCGGTGATCGAGGACGATGTGGAGATCCAGTCGCTCACCTCGGTGGACCGGGCTTCGGTGGGCGAGACACGGGTGAAGCGCGGCGCCAAGATCGACAGCCTGGTGCAGGTGGGGCACGGGTGCGTGGTGGGCGAGGACAACATCATTTGCGCGCAGACGGGGCTGGCCGGCGGATCGATTCTCGAAAAAAACGTGTTGCTGGCGGGGCAAGTAGGGATTTCCGGGCATTTGACGATTCACGATGATGCGGTGATTTACGCGCAGAGCGGGATCGGGGGCGACGTGGAGGCGGGAGCGGTGATGTCGGGGTCGCCGGCGTTCGATGCGCGCGAATGGCTGCGGGCGATCACGGCTTTCCCGAAACTGCCTGAGTTGTTGAAGACAGTGAGACAATTGGAGAAGCGTTTGGAGGCGCTCGAAGGCGCCCCCAGCCCGTCCCATGATTGAAGGCAATTCCCACGACAGCCACCGGCCGGTGGCCTATCTGAACGAAACTTTTCTCGAGAGTCCCGATGCACGCGGGCTGCGGATTCTGTCCGAGTATCTGGAGCCGCTGTCGCACTTTCGCGACGAAAAGATCCAGGACACGATCGTGTTCTTCGGGTCGGCGCGCATCAGCGAAGAAGGGCCGCTGGGCCGCTATTATCGCGATGCGCGGACGCTAGCGCGGCTGGTGACGGAATGGTCCAGCAAGCTGGAATCTTCATCGCACCGGTTCGTGATCTGCTCGGGAGGCGGGCCGGGGATCATGGAGGCGGCGAACCGGGGCGCGGCGGACGCGGGCGGCAAGACTATTGGGCTGAACATCGGGCTGCCGTTCGAACAGCGGCCAAATCCATTCATCACGCCGGAGCTGGCGTTCGAATTCCATTATTTCTTCATGCGCAAGTTCTGGTTTGCGTACCTGGCCAAGGCGCTGGTGATATTTCCGGGTGGATTCGGAACGCTGGACGAATTATTCGAGATCCTGACGCTGGCGCAGACCAGGAAGCTGGAGAGCAAGATCGTGATCGTGCTGTACGGATCG
>JASHQT010000506.1 GCA_030039005.1 Bryobacteraceae bacterium | reverse complement strand
GAAGTGGTGATCCGTTTTTCGGGCGCGCCCGCGCGCACGGACCAGGCCTCGCAAAGCTTTGGGGAAATCAGCGCGCGCGGTCTGCTGCGGCCGAACCCGAAAGGCGAGAGCGAGCTCAGTATGGGCGTGCACCTGGATCGAACTCCGATCTCGGAGATCACGCGCCTGTTTCACGGCAGCGACGTCGGTGTGCATGGGTATGTGCTGGCGAATGCGCGGCTCGCCGGACCACTGTCCAAACTCGAAATCACCGGCGACCTGAATATCAGCGACGTGCATCGCTGGGACCTGATGCCGGCGCCCGGCGAAGGTTGGGCGCTCAACTATCGCGGGCTGCTGAACCTGACCGGGCATCACCTGGAGCTCGCCTCCGTCACGACCGCGGGGCAGCCCGATCCGGTCTCGGTGGCGTTTGCGCTGGACGATTATTTGGCTGCGTCGAAATGGTCCGGCAACCTGCAATTCCGCAACCTCCCCGCGGCGTCCTTGCTCGAAACCGCGCGCCACTTCGGCGCGCCCTTGCCTCCCGGAGTGCAAGTAGAAGGGCAATTGGACGGCGCGATCGGTTACTCCAGCCCGTCCGGCATGGAGGGACAGTTGGCGCTTTCGGGCGCGTCGCTTAAGTTTCCCGAGGGCGGGCAGGCGAGTTCTCTGCGCATTGACTCCGCGCAAGTCCAGATTGCCGCCGGCAGCGTGACGCTCGCACCCGCGGAGGTCGAAATGCCGGACGGCCAGTCCGCGCAAATCGAAGCCGAGTATGCACTGGACGCGAGCCATCAGAGCTTGCGTGTGAGCGCGCGAAAGCTGTCCATCGGCGCGACGCCGTGGCTGGACACCGCTTCGATCCCGTTGCTCGAGCATCTCCACCAGGGATCCTGGACCGGTTGGATTTCTTATGACAAGACGGGCCAGGATCCGGGCGTCTGGGCGGGTCAATACGACCTGCAGAATGCCCTAGTGGAAATTCCCGGGCTGGCTTCGCCTGTCCGGCTGGTCTCCACCTCCGTGCAAATGAATGCAGACGGAATCCAGCTCACGCGGTTGCGAGGGCGCGCCGGCGCAATCAAGTTTGACGGCGATTACCGCTACGATTCTTCGGCCGTGCACGCCCACCGGTTGCGTCTCACCATCGCGGAGCTGTCCATCGCCGATCTCCAGAATTTGTTGCTGCCGAGCCTAAGCCGCGACCAAGGCTTCCTCGCGCGGGCGTTCCGCCGTTCGCAGCGCATTCCCAAATGGCTCGAAGAGCGCGATGCCGACATCACGGTTCAGGTAGCGAGCGTGCTGAATGGTGATGCGGCGCTTGGTAGTTTCAACGCGCGCGGTATTTGGCGCGGGCCGTCCATCACGGTTTCGAGCATCGCCTGGCGTTCGGACGACATGCGCGCTTCCGGAAAAATGTCGGTGAATCTGGCCAAGGTGGACCCGGCCTACCGATTGAGTGGAACCGTGGAGAATTTCGATTATCGCAACGGCCAGCTCGATGTGACGGGCGATCTCGAGACTAGCGGTATGGGCGCGGATTTGCTCGCGAATCTGCAATCCAAGGGCACGTTCGATGGCCGTGGAATCGTGCTGGCGCCGGACGCGGAGATGCGCGAAGTGTCGGGTGCATACACGATCGGCGCATCCTACGGCGTGCCGCGCTTGCTACTTTCCAACGTCCAGGTGTTGCAGGGCGGCGATACGCTCGCCGGGCAGGGCTGGAGCCAGCCCGATGGCCATATCGTGCTGGAGCTGGCAAGCGGGCGCAAACAGGTCCGGCTGACCGGCATGCTGCTGCCGGTGCATTCCGACCCGGCGCCAGCGCGGTAGCCGGCCCGGCGCATCCAGTTCAGTTGTAGGTGTCCTCCCCTCAGTACAATGAAAGTGGTCCCTGTTTCGTCATGAATGAGGCCACCAGCGATCTGCTCGCCGACGCCAATGAGACGGTGCGCGAGCAGTTGGCGCTCGCCTGGCGCGAGCACGTCGAGCGCGTCCGCGAATCGCTCGAAGCCCAGTGGCCGGAGCGCATGGAGCGGGTGCTCGAAGAGACCGTTGCCGGGTTGGCCGCACGCCTGGAAGAAGAGCACCGGGAGGCGCTCGAAGCGCGTCTCGAACAGTCCAATCGGAGGAACGAAGCTGCCCGCCGCGAGCTCATCCAACGGCTGAATCAGATCGCACGGCGGCTGCGCGGGTTTGAAGATGAGCGCCAATGGGGCAACACGCTGGTCGATTCGACGCGCGGATTCTGTGGCCGTGCGGCGCTGTTCCTGGTTCGCGACCGGAAGCTGTATCTGGAGACGACGCGCAACTTCGACGATGCCGATCTCGCCGCCGTGGTGCCGCTCGAGGAGGCGCCCGCGTTTGCAACGGCCGTCGAGACGCGCGATACCCTGGTCGCGATACGCTCCAGCAGCGAATTATCGGGCCCCATTGCCACTTATGTAGGCGAGGGCGATCCCAAGGTGTACCTGTTCCCGGTGGTGGTGAAAGAGTCGATTCCCGCAGTGCTGTTCGCCGACTCAGGCGAAGTGGACGTGGCCGCGCTGGAGCTTTTAGTGGCGATGGCCGGCGCGGTCCTGCACACGCAGCGTGTTGCTAAGGCGCCGGAAACTGCGCCACGCAGGCCTCCCATTGACGGGCTGATCACGATTACGCCCTCAGGTCCGCCCTCCGAAAAACCTGAGATCCTCTCGTGGTTCTCCCTGAGCCGTGAAGATAAGGAACTTCACCTACGTGCCCAGCGGTGGGCGCGTGTTCAGGTGGCCCAGATTAGGCTTTTTCAATCAGAAAGGGTGCAGAAAGGGCGCATCGCGCACGATTTATATACGTCTCTTCAAACAGAGATCGATGCGGCGCGCGAGGCTTTCCGGCGCGATTTTTTGAACGCATCGGAGACGATGGTGGATTACCTGCACCTGGAGTTCGTAAGAACGTTGGCAAACGATGACGCCGAGGATTTGGGGCCCGATTATCCGGGGCCAATGGTTTAGAACGGCGGTTCGCGGTTGGCGATTGGCAGCCGTGGCAAGCTTGTGCGCGGTCGTGGTGTCGGCACAATCCCTCGAAGGCATTGCCGACCGGTATAGGAAGACCCCGACGCCCGCGGCGCGAGCTGCCGTGCTGCGCTACGCCCAGGCACATCGGACCGATCGGAACGGCGCGCTGGCGCTGCTGCTGCTCGGCGCCACCGAAGACGATCAGCGCCAGTTCGGCGACGCGCATACGCATCTGAAGGCCGCTGAGAAGCGCCTCCCGGAGCTGGCCGATTACACCGCCTATCTGAGCGCCGTCGCTGACGCCGGCCTGCGGCAATTCGGCGACACCGAGGCCGCTTTGCAACCGGTGTGGAACTTCGCGCCGAGCTCTCCGCTGGTGCCGCGAGCAGTTGCTTTGCAGGCCGAATCGTATTTGCAAAACGGGAACCCGGCGGCCGCGGCCGCGCTGGTCGAGAAGCACATGGCTGATTTGGCCGCGCCCCAAGCCGAACTGTTGCTCGCCCGCGCTTATGAAGCGCAGAATAACGCCGAGGCGGCCGCGCAACATTATCAGAAGATCTACGTCGAGTACCCACTCTCGAAGGAATCCCCGGATGCCGAAGCGGCGTTGATGCGTTACCCCAGTCTGCCCGCTGCCGCTTTGTTGGCTCGCGCCTTGAAGCTGGAAACTGGCGGCGATTACACGCGGGCGGGTAAGGAGCTGACCGCGCTGCTGCCGCGCTTGAGCGACGAGAATTTCGACGTAGCGCGCGTCCTTATCGGCGCCGCGGCTTACTTCGCCCGTGACAACGACGCTGCGTACAGGTATTTGACATCGTTTCAGGCCACCGCACAGGACGCCGAAGCCGAGCGGCTGTATTATTTGCTGGAATCCCAGCGGCGGCTGAACCGTCTGGACGAGATGAACGCGACGCTCGCCAAGCTCGGGCAGAGCTTCCCGCAATCGCACTGGCGTCTGGAAGCGCTGGTCGCCGCCGCCAATTACTACATCGCGCACGATCAGCCGGAGGCCGCGCAGCCGCTGTACCGGACGTGCTTTGAAACATTCCCCAAGGATCCGCAATCGGCAGCCTGCCATTGGAAGGTCGCCTGGTGGAGTTATCTGCACGATCCTGCCCAGGCCGAGAGCCTGATGCGGGAGCACCTGGTCCGCTACCCGGCTTCCGATCAAACCAGCCCGGCGCTGTATTATTTGGGCCGCATGGCGGAATCGAAGTCGGACTGGGCTTCGGCGCGGGCGTTTTACGATGCGCTCGATGGCGCCTATCCGAACTACTATTACGCGGTTCTGGCGCGCGAGCGGCTGGAGACGCAGTCGCTTCTTGGTGCGACGGCATCGCCCACGACCGCGCAATTTCTGATCACCGCGCGAGTCGCGAACCGCCAGGCGCCGGAGACGTTCGATCCCACGCCGCTTACCAAACAGCGCATCGAGCGCGCGCATCTGCTCGACTTGGCGGGCCTGGACGATCTTGCGGCTACCGAACTGCGGTACGGCGCCAAAGTGGACGGCCAGCCGCAGGTGATCGCGCTCGAGCTGGCCGAACTGGCGAGCGAACACGATGCGCCGGACCAGGCCATTCGCTACATCAAGCATTATGCACCCGGCTACCTCTCGCTGTCGCTCGACGAAGCGCCGGAGAAATTCTGGCGTTTGGCCTTTCCGCTGCCCTATCGCAAAGCGCTCGAAGAATATTGCCGCGCGCGGATGCTGGACCCGTATTTAATGGCCGCTTTGATCCGGCAGGAATCGGAGTTCAATCCGAAGGCGGTTTCGCCCGCCAATGCGCGAGGCCTGGGGCAGGTGATGCCGGCCACCGGACGCCAGCTCAGCCGGAAACTCGGCATGCGCTTCCGCACGGCGATGCTGTTCACGCCGGACACGAATCTGAAACTGAGCACCTATTATCTGAAGCAGCTTTCCGACGACCTGCAAGGCAAATGGGAAGCCACGCTCGCGTCGTACAATGCGGGCAAAACGCGCGTCATGACGTGGCTGGCCGCGGCCAACTATCGCGAGCCGGCGGAGTTCGTGGAGAGCATCCCATTCAACGAAACTCGCGCTTATGTGGAGAGCGTGCTACGCAACGCCGAAGTGTACCGCAAGCTCTACGGCCCCAAGCTGGCAGCGAAGAACTAACTGTGGCGCACGCACTCGTGCGTGCCGTGTCGAGACTCGTCTCGACACCTGAGCCGAAGAAAGAGGCATTCACACGGGTGTGAACGCGGCACGCTGGAGAGCGTGCGCCACGCTGGGAATCAACGGACCTTCAACACCGCCGCTCCGCGAATCGCATCGTTCTTCAGCGCATTGAGCGCTCGGTTCGCTTCGGCGAGCGGAAACACTTCGATTTCGGTATGGATCGGAATCTCGGCGGCCACTTTCAGGAAATCGTGCCCGTCCTGGCGGGTGTTGTTGGCCACGCTGCGTACCACGCGTTCGCCGTAGAGCAGATCATAGCTGAACGAGGGGATCGCGCTCATGTGGATGCCGCCCAGCGCGAGCGTTCCGCCTTTCTTGAGCGCCTTCAAAGCCGCAGGAACGATCTCTCCCGCCGGTGCGAACACGATCGCGCTGTCCAGCTTCACTGGCGGCTCGGCCACCGTTCCGCCGGCCCACTTCGCGCCCAACTCCAGCGCAAGTTTCTGGTGCCGTTCGTCGCGCGTGCAGGCGTAGACCTCTGCGCCCCAATGCTCGGCCACTTGTATGGCCACACTGGCCGCGGCGCCGAATCCATACAGCCCCAGCCTGCCGCCGCGCCCGATGCCCGAAAGCCGCAGCGAACGGAATCCGATGATGCCCGCGCACAGCAGCGGCGCGGCCTTCAAATCGTCGAAGCCCTCCGGAATCGGATAGACGAAGCTCTCTTCGCCGAGGGCGTACTCGGCGTAGCCGCCATCCACGGTCCAGCCGGTGAATGTCGGGTTATTGCACAAGTTTTCTGCTTTCGCGCGGCAATATTCGCACGTTCCATCGGTGGAATGCAGCCAGGCGATGCCCACGCGCGTTCCCACGGCGTGCTGCTTTACGGCAGCGCCCACGGCTTGGACCACGCCGACGACCTGATGCCCCGGAATGATCGGTGACTTGCGCACAGCGAGTTCACCTTCGGTGACGTGCAGATCGGTCCGGCAGACACCGCAGGCATTCACCCGCACCAGCACCTGGTTTCCGGAAGGCTGGGGGCTGGGAACGTCCGTGTATTCGAGCGGATTCGACTCGATCGGCGCCGGATGATGAAGCACGCAGGCTTTCATGACCTTGCTTTCACAGCCTCTCTGCCCCCATAGTAACCTGGGGAAAGCGAGCTGAGAATCATGCGCTTACCGGGACACCACTTCGCGCGCAACCTAATCGAACGCCGCACGCTGCTGCTCGAGATGGTGCGGCGCGATTTCGAACAGCGCTTCGTCGGCTCCACGGCCGGATGGATGTGGGGCCTGATCCTGCCACTGGTGCAACTGGTGAGCTGGGTCTTCGTCTTTGAAATCTGCCTGCATCAGACCGTTCCGCCGGGCGCGCCCACCGAGAGCTATCCGCTGTTTCTATTTTGCGGATTCCTGCCCTGGCTGCTATTCCAGGATACCGTCACGCGGTCGGCCAATTCGATGCTGGACAACGCCAATCTGATCACCAAGACAGTTTTCCCGGCCGAGATCGTTCCGGTGTCGATTTTTCTGTCATCGCTGGCGAGCCACTTGATGGTGGTGGCGCTGGTGATCACGGGCATTGGCGTGATTACGGGGCATTTCAGCTTGTGGATGCTGATGCTGCCGGTGTACATGCTGCTGGTGGGGTTGTTTGCAGTGGGCGTGGGCTGGATTGTCGCCAGCCTGCAGGTCTACCTGCGCGATACGGCGCAGGTCCTGAACGTCATCCTGGTCTTCTGGTTCTGGATTACGCCGATCTTCATCACCGAGCAGCAAGTGCCCGAGCGCGTCCGCTTCGCGCTGCACTTGAACCCGCTGGCGTTTGTGGTGCAGGCTTACCGGGACCGGCTGCTCTCCTACCGCATCCCGAGCCTGCACGATCTGGCGGTCATCACGGCCTACGCGGTCACTGCGTTCGTCGCCGGCGGATTGTTTTTCCGGCATCTCAAGCGCGGATTCGCCGACGTTCTGTAACCGCTACTGTTCATCCGCCGACGGCCCGTAAAGCCCCGGAACAGGGATATCGTTCAGCCGCAGATATACCGTCATCTGGGCGCGATGATGGATGATGTGGTTCATCACGAAGGTGCGGATCACGGCTGCCCGCGGCATGGTCATGATGATGTTGCCGCCGGCCATCAGGCTCCAGGGCGCCACCATGCGGGCGTCGTCGGCCGCGGCTAAAGCCGACCGAGCCTGCGCCACACTCCTATCGAAGGCAGCCACCAGGTCCTGCGTGCTGGTGAACTTGGGTGTCTCGTATGGCGGCGCGCCGGGCGGGGCGTAGTCGAACGAATCCTGCCGCAATGTCAAGCTGGCCCATTCGGCCATGTTGGCGATGTGGGCGGCCAATGCGCCGAGCTCGAACGATTTGGGATGCGGTTTCCAGGAGAATTTGGCGGCTGGGGCGCGCTCCAGGACCTTGCGCGTGTTTGCCATTTCCTGATCGAATTCAGGGAGCAAGCTTTCTGCGATTTTCATAGGTTCCTCTGTGTGGGAGAAATGGTTGCTCTGCCATAATAGGCGAAGAATTGGCGAAATACAAGACCGCCCGACGGAAATTTCATCATCATGGAACCCCAACGTGGACATCGCATCCAATAGACTGGAGGGCGATGGGAGTCAGCCCTCCAGGAAGGCTGAATATGTTCAAGAAAACACTAAAGAAATTGGGTCTCCCGATCGTCGCGCTGGCGGGCTTGTTGATGTTCGCGGGTACGCCAAAGGCGAATGCCGCCGTGCGGTTTGGGATTGGCATTGGAGTGCCAGCTTACTCGTACCCTTATCCCTATTACGGCTATCCCTATGCCTATGGATACCCGTATGCTTACCCCTACTATGGATACGGATACCCCTATTACGGGGGCGTCTATTTCGGTGGAGGCTGGGGTGGCTGGGGCGGCTACGGCCGCGGATATTATGGTGGCGGGTATCGCGGTGGCTACGGCGGCGGATACCACGGTGGCGGATTCGCTCGCGGTGGCGGCGGATTCCATGGCGGCGGTGGATTCCACGGTGGTGGTGGCCACGGTGGTGGACACCGGTAATTAACCCGTTCGCGAGCGTCCGGCTTCGGGTTTAGCCTCCGCCCGAAGCCGGGCCGGTCACGCTAGAGTAAACCAGGCTCTAGAGTAAAATGGGCCATGGCAAATCAGCGAATCGGTATCCTCACCGGAGGCGGCGACGTTCCTGGCCTCAATTCCGTGATCAAAGAAGTAACCTACCGCGCCACGGAGAACTGCTGTGAAGTCATCGGAATCCGGCGCGGTTGGGAGGGCTTGACGCATGTCCGCCTGGACGACGGTGCCAGTCGAACCAAGTACATCCTGCCTTTGACGCGCGAGAACACGCGGACCATCGATCGGTTCGGCGGAACGGTGCTCCACAGCAGCCGGACCAATCCTTCTAAGATGCCGAAGTTGCCAGACTTCCTGTCCGAGAAGGATTTTCCGAAGAAGGAAGTGACCAAAGGTGGGAAAACGTCCGTTGTGTACGACGCGAGTCCGCAGGTCCTCAAGAACATCGAGCAATTGGGCCTGACCTCCCTGATCGCCATCGGCGGCGACGACACGCTGAGCTACGCCGCCAAACTGCACGCCATGGGTGTCAAGGTGATCGCGGTACCCAAGACCATGGACAATGACGTACGCAACACGGAGTACTGCATCGGGTTCTCGACGGCGATCACGCGCGCTACCGATGCTATCGCCCGCCAGCGAACCACCGTGGGATCCCACGAGCGTATTGGAATCTTTCGCGTCTTTGGGCGCGACGCGGGGTTTACGTCGTTGTATACGGCCTATGTCGCTTCCATCCGCTGTTGCATCCCGGAATACAAGGTAAACCTGGAAAAGCTTGTCGATCTGTTGATGACGGACAAAAAGAACAATCCCAGTAACTATTGTTTGGTAATTCTGTCGGAAGGCGCGGAGTGGGAGGGCTACCAGGTACGGGAATACGGGGAAGCCGATGCGTACGGCCATCGCAAGAAGGAGAACGTGGCGGAAGCGCTGGCCGAGGAGATCCACCGCCGCGTGCACGAAGAGACGATCGTGAGCGACTTGACCTATGATTTGCGCAGCGGCGTTCCGGATTTTGTGGACAAGTTGGTCGCCAATACGTTCGGGACCATGGCTCTGGAGTCGGTGCTCGACAACAAAAGCGGGCTGATGTCGGCGCTGGTGGACGGCAAGTATGCCATGGCGCCGATTCCCGATCCGGGGCTGGGACCGCGGCACGTGGAGGTCGCCACGATGTACAACACTGATCGGTACCGTCCCAATTACGCCAATAAAACCGGGCTGCCGATTTTCCTCACGCGCGCGTAATGTTCTGGCGCAAGCCGAAGCCCACGCCGGCGATGGTGCCGTTGCCACAGATCCGCGAGCATTTTAATGAAGCCGCGGCCGATGAGGAGAATTTCCCTTCTACGATTGATCCGCGGATCTACCATGTCCAGCTAATCCTGGAATATTTCGGGGACCTGAACGGTAAGCGCGTTTTGGATGTGGGCTGCGGGAAGGGCCGTTTCGCGCGTGTCCTGGCCGAGCGCTATGCAGCGGCATCCATCGTAGGCTTCGATCTAGCGGAAGCCATGCTGCGATGCGTTCCACCGGGCGTCAGCGCGTGCGCGGGGTCGATGACGGCGTTGCCGTTTCCATCGGACACGTTCGATTGCGCGTATGCCACCGAATCGCTGGAGCACGCCGTGGATATCGACGCCGCGGTCGCGGAGGTGTGCCGCGTGGTCCGGCCAGGCGGCCGCATCGTGATCATCGACAAAAACGTCGAGCAATGGGGCCGGCTCAAGACTCCCGACTGGGAGAAGTGGTTCGGGCGCAAAGAACTGGAGAAGCTGCTCGGAAAGCGTTGCGCCCGCGTTTCCAGCCGCCCCATTTCATACTGGGATGACGTCGCGCCGGACGGGCTGTTCTTGGCATGGCTGGCCGAGCGCTAATTGACATCATGATGCCTGCGGATTAGCATCAAGATGTGCCGACACGTACCACCTTAACGCTCGATGACGATGTCCGCGCCAAACTGGATGCGGAGATGCGTAAGACCGGCAAATCGTTTAAGGAGACGGTGAACGAGACCTTGCGCTCGGGACTGTTGGCGCGCCAAAAGTCCGTGTCAAAACCGTTTAAGGTTCGCGCGAAGCCGATGGGTCTGAAGCCTGGATATAATCTCGACAAAACCTGGGAATTGATCGAGGAAATTGAGGGTCCATACTATCGGTGATCGTTCCCGACGTCAATTTGCTCCTATATGCTCATAACTCGCTGGCCAAGGAGCACGCCCGCGCCGCGAAGTGGCTCACGGAGGCGATGACGGGTGGCGCGGGAGTTGGCCTATCGTGGGAGACGATACTAGGCTTCATAAGGATCGCTACGACGCCGAAGGTGTTCGCTTCGCCTCGCGACATGGACGAGATGCTCGCGATCGTGGATGAATGGCTTTCGCGGGACAGTGTTGTTCTCGTGACGCCGGGAAACCGGCATTGGGCCATTCTTCGCGAGCTGGTTCCGGCCTCGCAAGCTCGCGGGCCGTTGATCATGGATGCTCATCTTGCCGCCCTGGCCATCGAGCACGGCGCGACGCTGTGCACCAACGACCGCGACTTTCTGCGGTTTCCCGGGTTCAAAGTCGAGTTTCCCCTCCAATAGCAGGTATCCTGTAATTTGGAAACCAAATCCCAAAGCCAATCGGCAACTATGCCCGCGACCGGGACCCTGCCCCTGCAGGAGCGCGTCGAAGCCCAGGGCCATTTGATCGACTCCCACATCATGGAGCAGATCTTCGACACCGTGGTCGAGTACGGCGGCCAATATGAAGTGGAGGAGTTTCGCATCGGCCGCACCAACAGCGACCGCTCTTACCTGCGGCTGAAGATCGACGCCGGCAACGCCGAGTCGATGGAGAAAATCCTCTCGCAATTACTCGGCCTAGGCTGTTCGATGGTGGATTCCGGCGACGTGGAGCTCTTCACAGTGCAGCAAAACTGTTGCGCGCCGGAGGACTTTTATTCCACTACCAACCATAAGACCTACGTGCGTCATGCAGGCCACTGGATCGAGGTTCAGAACCAGCGCATGGACGCGCTGATCGTGGTGGACCAGGACCGGGCGTTTTGCCGCAGACTGCGCGACATCCAGGCGGGCGACCGGGTGGTGACGGGCATGCGCGGCATTCGCGTGGTTCCTGAATCCAAGGAGCGCGACCGGCTGGCGTTCGCCTTCATGAGTAACGGGATTTCTTCCGAGCGGCAGGTGGAGACGGCGGTCAAGCAAACTGCTGCGCTCATCGAACAGACGCGCGCGGCAGGCCAGGGCATCGTGGTGGTCGCGGGGCCCGTGGTGGTTCACACCGGCGGCGTAGCGCCCTTGGCGCGCCTGATCCGCGAGGGCTACATCCAGGCGCTGCTGAGCGGCAATGCGCTCGGCGTGCACGACATTGAAAGCGCGCTGTTCGGCACCTCGCTCGGAATCCGGCAAAGCGACGGGCGCCAGGAAGAGCACGGCCATCGCAATCATATGCGCGCCATCAATGCCATTTACAACTGCGGCGGGGTTCGCGGAGCCGTGGCGAGCGGCCGGTTGCATAGTGGCATCATGTATGAGTGCGTGAAGCACAATGTGCCCTTCGTGCTGGCCGGCAGTTTGCGCGACGATGGGCCGCTGCCGGAGACCATCACGGATATGAACCGCGCGCAGGACGCTTACGCCGAACAGTTGAAGAGCGCGGGATTGGTGCTGTGCCTGGGCTCCATGCTGCACTCCATCGCGGTGGGAAACATGCTGCCGAGCTGGGTGAAGATCGTTTGCGTCGACATTAATCCTGCCGTCGCCACCAAGGTGAGCGACCGCGGCACCGGCCAAGCCGTCGGTGTGGTCACCGACGTCGGGCTTTTTCTGGATCTGCTCTCGCGCACCCTGCTGGCCGCGAAATAGTTTTCACACCGAATGAAACGCCAATATACCGACGAACACGCCGCCGCCGGGGTCGACGCGCCGTTGCCGGAAATCGAAACTTGGCCGAACCAATATCCCGGCTACGAGATCGAGATCGTCCTGCCGGAATTTACTTCGGTTTGCCCCAAAACTGGTCTGCCGGACCATGGCGAGCTCACGTTGCGATACATTCCCGACAAATCGTGCCTGGAACTCAAGTCGCTGAAGATGTATATGCTCGCCTACCGGAATCTGGGCATCTTCCAGGAGAACGTCGTGAACCGTTTTTTACGCGACGTGGTGAAGGCCTGCCGGCCTATCGAGGCGACGCTTACGGGCGAATTCACGCCGCGCGGCGGCGTCTATACAAGAATAACGGCAAGCTGGAAGAAGAGCTCGGCGGAAAAGAATGGAAAAAGGTGAAGAAATCGCGGCGGTAATTGCCGGAATCCGTGAGCGGGTGCGGGCGCGTCATCCCAATGGTGCCGGCTCCGGCGATGTTCCCTTGCCCGATCTCGCGCCGCTGCTCTCCGCCCGCGATGCCGCCGAAGCCAAGGTTGCCAGCATCGGTACCGTAAACCCGCGGCCGGGAGGCCTGAAGAATTCCCTCATCCAAAGCGTCAAGCGGACCATCGCGCGCGCTCTCGATTGGCACGTCCGCGAGCAGGTGGAGTTCAACCGGGCCGTCATGGAGTGCGTGGGAGCCACCCTCGAATGCCTGAACGAATGCAAACGGGCGCTCGCGGCGGTACCCGGAATCCAGGACGAAGCGCGCGAGCTCCGGGATATCCGCCATCATTGGGCCGAGTGGCGTACGGGCTGGGAACAGAAACTGGCGCAGACCGAGATTCACTTCCTGCGGAGCATCGCCGAGTTGCAGGCTGCTTTTCAACACCGCGTCACTCTCATGGACGCCAATTATCGCGAACAGGTAAAAGCCCAGCACGCCGATTTCGTGCAGGAGATGGAGCGCCAGTCCGAGGCGATCCACCAACGATTCTGGAGCGAGCTCGAACGCGTCCGGTTGCAATACGAAACGATCATTCATTCCGAGTTGCGCCTGATGCGGCAGAAGGCCAGCTTGGCGCGAACCGTCGAGCACGCGATCGAAACGGCGCCGGCGGAGTTCGCGAGCGTCGATTGGCTCAAGTTCGCCGAGAAATTTCGCGGCTCCGAGGAGGCCATCCGCGCCCGCCAGAAGATGTATGCGGAGCGTTTTCGCGAGTGTGCGCCGGTGCTCGATTTGGGTTGCGGTCGCGGCGAGATGCTCAAAGTGTTTCGCGAAGCCGGGGTCGTGGCCCGGGGTGTGGATGCGAACGACGATTCCATCGGGGTGTGCCAGTCCCAGGGACTGGACGTCGAAAAAGCGGATCTTTTCGCGTATTTGAATACGCTCCCCGATCATTCGTTGGGCGGCGTGGTTTGTTGCCAGGTAGTGGAGCATTTGCCGCCGCCGCGCGTTCCCGAATTGATTGCCGCGGTGGCCCGGAAGCTGCGCCCGGGCGGTCTGGTGGCGATCGAGACGCCGAACCCGGAATGTCTGGCGATCTTCTCCTCGCACTTCTACATTGACCCCACGCATCGCCACCCCATCCCGCCGGTGCTGGCCGCATTTTATCTGGAGGAGGCCGGGTTCGGGCTCATCGAGGTCGAGCGGCTGTCGCCGGCCATCGACAGCATGCCCGCGCTCGCCGTACTTCCCGAGCCGTTTCGGCTGCAGTTCTTCGGCAGCCTGGATTACGCGGCCTTTGGCGTGAAGCTCGGTTAAATGGATTAGATCAGCTTGCGGTGGGAGACGATCGGGCGCCCAGCTTCGCGGTCATTCCACAACGCCAGCGCTTGCACTCCAAACGCGGTGGAGACCGGATTGACGAACGGCATGTCTTCTACTTGTTGAGGGCCCCGTTTACGGCCGAACAGAAATCCGCCGCTGAGGCGCGCGTCGCCGTTCGACGCCGCAGCGGAAATTTGATAACTCGCCGCCTGTTCGGCCTCGTACGCTGCCGCGGACGCATCTAGCGCCAAGACGCCGGCGGCTTCTGCAAACAACCGTAGACGCAATAGTTGAGCGTAAACGTCCGCGCGGGCGAACACCGGCGCGATTGCGCGCAAATGGCCCGCGATTCGCTCCACCCCGGCCCGCATGGCCGCGGCGCACTCCGGCCGGTCGATCACCGGAAGTAGACCCTCCAAGAAATACGCGTACGGGTGCAGCCGGTCCATGACTTCGTGCGGATCAGGCGCGCCGGGAAGGAACTCGGCAGCGTTCGCGAGCGCGGCGGCGAGCGCCGATTCATACGCCCGGCCAAAATCCGCCTCGCCGGTAATGTCACGCAGCTCGTACCAAGCCAGTGCGGACTTCAACTGGTAGCATCCTGGGTGCGCCGACCATCGCGTTCCCCACGCCACCGGCCGCTTGGAGGGCAGTTCCAGGATGGGATGAATCACGACGTGCCCTCCATCTTGGGCGAGGAAATCCGAAAGCATCGCCCGGCCGGCCGCGATCGCGGCGTCGCGGAATTCCGCCTCTTCGGTGACGCGCCAAGCTTGCAACAATGCGCGCACAATGATGCCGCAATCGAAGAAGTAGGCGAAGCGCCGGGTCCTGGAGTCGACGCCTTCGAAGGGAAAAGTGCCCAGGTTTTTGTCCCAGGCTGCGCCCGTCAGAAAGCGAGCGCTTCGGAGCGCCGCCTCGAGGTAGGCCCCTTGGCGGGTGCGCCGGTGAAAGAACAACAGCGCGCTGACGGAGTAGCCGGTGATCTCAGTAGATACCGCCGCATTTTGATGAAGGTCCGTCCGGTAGTAGCGCGCTACGCCCCCACTCGGTTGTATGATTCCAGATTGTAAAAACCACTGTCCGGCCGCCTCGATCAAAGTGGTCGATCCATAAAGATTTTATAAAAAGAACCCATTGTAACATCGGCCCAAGCGACGCTCCGCGTTACACTAGTGTGCGAAAGTAAAGGCGCGCCTCCATCGCGGCCTAACCTCGCTTGTCAAGCCAATACGTCATCGGAATCGATCTGGGAACTACCAACTGCGCGCTCGCTTACGCGGCGGCGGGCGGCGATCCGCGCGAACAGACTCCGGTGGCATTGTTCGACATCCCCCAACTGGTGAATCCGGGTGAAGTGCGCGACGAGCCGCTGCTGCCGTCGTTTCTGTATCTTCCCGGCCCAACGGATTTTCCCGCCGGCTCCCTGGCCCTCCCTTGGGATGAGACGCCGGCCTGCGTTGCCGGCGCGCTGGCGCAAAAGCGCGGCGCGGAGGTCGCAAACCGGCTGGTGGCTTCCGCGAAATCGTGGCTTTCGCATCCCGGCGTCGACCGCACGGCGCCGATCCTGCCCTTGAACGCGCCCGAAGGCGTGGCCAAAGTTTCGCCCGTGGAGGCGTCGCGCCGCTACCTGGAACACTTACGCGACGCCTGGAATTCGAAGAAGCCGGACGCACCGTTCGCCGAGCAGCAGGTCCTGGTAACGGTGCCTGCTTCGTTCGATGCCGTCGCTCGCGAGTTGACGCTCCAGGCCGCCCAAGACGCGGGTTACCAGAATCTGCTGCTGCTCGAAGAGCCGCAAGCGGCCTTCTACGCCTGGATCGAGCGGCACTCGGATTGGCGCGAGCGCGTATCGGTGGGCGATCTGATTCTGGTGGTGGATATCGGCGGCGGCACCACGGATTTCACCCTGATCGCGGTGACCGAGCGCGCCGGAGAACTGGCTCTGGAGCGCGTGGCCGTGGGCGAACACATTCTGCTGGGCGGCGACAACATCGATCTGGCGCTGGCCCGCCATCTGGAGCAGCAACTTTCCGCTAAGGGAACCAAGCTGGATGCCATGCAGTTGCACGCGCTCTGGCAGCAGTGCCGGCTGGCCAAGGAACGGCTCCTGGCCGCGAACAACAAAAAGCGCGAGGAGCCGGTGACCATCCTCGGACGCGGCACAGGCCTGGTGGGTGGAACCATCAAAACCAAGCTCGCGGCCGAGGAAGTCGAACGTCTGCTCGACGAAGGCTTTCTGCCCGCGGTTTCGAGCCACGACATGCCGCAGCGCCGCAAGACCGGCTTCGCCGAAATCGGCCTGCCCTACGCCGCCGACGCCGCCATCACCCGGCACCTGGCGCGTTTCCTGCGGCAACAGGCCGCGCATTCCGAACATGGATCCGTGCGTCGTGCCGCGAGCGGATTGGCGGCGCCCACGCACGTGTTGTTCAACGGCGGCGTGTTGCATTCGCAACTGGTGCGGCGGAAAATTCTCGACGTGCTCAACGGCTGGCTCGCCGGGGAAGGCTTGCCGGCGGCGGCGCCACTGCTGGGCGAGGATCTGATGCATGCCGTGGCTCGTGGCGCGGCGTACTATGCCCTCGCTCGCGCCGGACGCGGCGTGCGGATTCGGGGGGGCGTGCCGCGCACCTATTACGTGGGCATCGAAAGCTCCCTGCCCGCGGTTCCCGGCCTGCGCGCGCCGCTCAAGGCGCTCACCGTCGCCCCCTTCGGCATGGAAGAGGGCACCTCCGTGGAATTGCGCTCGCGTGAATTCGGATTGATTGTCGGCGAGCCGGCGGAATTCCGTTTCTTCCAGTCCGCCGTTCGCAAGAACGACGCGGCGGGCACCATGCTGGATGAAGTGGGCGATGAACTGGAAGAGCTTTCGCCGGTGGAGGTGACGCTCGATTCGGCCGGTGAGGCCGGCGAGTTCGTTCCCGTCACCTTGGAAACCGTGGTAACGGAAACTGGAATGCTCCAGCTTTGGTCCGTGGCCCGCGATGGCCGGCGATGGAAGCTGGAGTTCAATGTACGAGAGAAGGTGCGCGTGGAAAGCTCTTAAAAACACTGTGCTGGCCTGAGCACAGTGTGACGGGGATTCACTGAAACGATCGATGTCTTCCGTTCGTCCGTGATTGTTATACTAAGTCGGTACTTTCCAGAGATTCATTAATCATGAAGCGTCTTGGCATTCTATTTTTGTGCGTGTGTCCAGCCTTATTTGCGCAGACCGATTTTCTCACTGGACAAGCCGCCCGCGAAGTCATCGGCCAGCCCACCTTCACCTATTTGGGAGCGGGTGCGCCGTCGGCGTATCAGCTCGGTGCGGCGCAAGGAATCGCGTACGCCAACAACATGTTGTTTGTCGTGGATTCCAATCTCCACGGGCTGCTGCCGCCGGTCAACAACCGGGTGCTGATGTACGATGATGTCTCCAGCTTTATCTATGCGCCGACCGCGGAAGTTCCCCAAGGCGGCCGGTGCAATCTCTGTGTGGGAACTCCGAGCGTGGGGCAGGCCAGCCTGGTGTTGGGGCAACCGAATTTCACCACCACCACCGATCCCTATACCACGCAGAGCGGTTTCCGCAATCCGACCAACGTAGCTACCAACGGAACGGTTCTGGTGGTGTCCGATACCGACAATAACCGGGTGCTGATCTGGAACAGCATCCCCACCTCGAACGATCAGCCGGCCGACATCGTACTGGGGCAATCCAATTTCACCTCGTCTACGGTCGGGCTGTCGTCTTCCGGAATGCGCGGCCCGCAGGGAGTGTGGGTGCAGGGGAACCGGGTGTTTGTCGCCGACACTCAAAACAGCCGCGTGCTGATCTGGAACAGCATTCCCACGTCCAATAATCAGCCGGCCGACGTAGTGCTGGGCGAGCCCAATTTCACCACCGCGCCGCCGCAGACCACCAGCAACCTGCCGCCCACATCGAGCAATTTGTTCGATCCGGTGGCGGTGAGCTCCGATGGCACGCATGTCTTCGTCACCGATCTGGGCCACAATCGCGTATTGATTTGGAATTCCATTCCGACGCAGAACGGCCAGGCGGCGGACGTGGTGGTGGGACAGCAAAACATGACGAGCCAACTCGACAACGGCGGCAACCCCGATTGCATGATCTATAGTACGGACGACTCCGGCAATCCCATCTATGGCACCGTCAACTCGTCCGGCACAGTTACCAGTACACCGTGTGTGCCCACGATTTGTCCCTCCACTGGCAACGACTCCTCGAACTACCCGTTTTACCCGCTGCGTTGCGGATTCGTGATGGAATTGCCGCGGTTCGCCTTGTCGGACGGCCAGCGTTTGTTTATCGCCGACGGCGGCAACGATCGCGTGCTGGTTTACAATTCGATCCCGACGACGAACGGCCAGTCCGCCGATATCTATCTCGGCCAGACGGGGCAATACACAGACCAGGTGACCACCAGTACGGATACGTTCCGCCCGGACGCCAATATTCTGGAATCGGCTGCCAACGTTACCCCGACGCCTTATGCGCTGGCCTGGGATGGAACCAATCTCTACGTCACCGATCCGTACGATTACCGCATTACCGTCTTCAGCCTGGGAACCGCCGACATTGCCACTACTGGAATTACCAACACCTTCAGCCCCGCTACCTACGCCGTCGGAACGGTGAGCCTTACCCTGACCGGATCGGCCATCACCGCCGGCGACACGGTAACGATCACCATCACCTCGCCCGGCGCCACCGGAACAACGTGCCCATCGGCCGGACTGGAATGTTACACCTACACCATCAAGAGCAACGATACTCTGGCCAGCATTGTAGTGGCTTTGGCGAACTTGATTAATGCGGCGCCCGATCCCAATGTGATTGCGAGCGCGAACGTCGTTTCCGGAACTCTCTTCGTTGTGAACCTGATTGCTCGCCAGTCGGGTTTGGCCGGCAACGGTGTCGGATATGCGGCGACCACCGCGTCCGCCACCAGCGGCGGAACGCCGGCCGAGACGGCTACGGCCGCCGGATCTGCCTTATCGGGCGGCGGGGCCGCCGCCGAACTGGCGCC
>JASHQT010000505.1 GCA_030039005.1 Bryobacteraceae bacterium | reverse complement strand
ACCCAGAGAAACCCGCGGCGGAAACGAAGGTAGTGGTGAGTGCGCCGCCGGTTCCCACGCCCGCGCCGCCGCCCGATTCGATCACCCAGGGCACGGTGATGGTGGGCGGCCAGAGCATCACATATCGAGCCGTGGCCGGCACACTCACCGTGGGAGCGACGGATGCGCAAGACGCGACGCTTGGCCTGGATGGCAGGGCACTTCCCGACTCAGGCGAAAAGCCCCAGGATCCAGCCAAGCCCGACGAAGCTCCGGCCACCGCGCGGATGTTCTATGCGGCTTACTTCAAGGATGGCGCGGCGGCGGAAACGCGGCCGCTCACGTTCTTGTACAACGGCGGGCCGGGATCGTCGACGATGTGGCTGCATATGGGCTCCTTCGGGCCACGTCGTGTCGCGACCACCGATACACAGCACGTCCCCGGAGCGCCTTACCAGATCGTGAATAACGAATATAGCTTGCTCGATGCCAGCGATTTGGTGTTCATCGACGCTCCCGGCACCGGATTCAGCCGGATCATGGGCAAAGACAAGGAAAAGGCGTTCTGGGGAACGGACCAGGACGCGCATGCGTTCGAACGCTTCATCCGGCGATTCCTGACGAAGTTCGATCGTTGGAATTCCCCGAAATACCTGCTCGGCGAAAGCTACGGAACACCGCGTTCGGCGGTGCTGAGCGCGATCCTGCACAACGTGGATCTCAACGGCATCGTGCTGCTGTCGGTGACGCTCAGTTTTGACAATTGGAGCGACGGGCCGCGCTGGAATCCAGGAATTGAGCAACCCTATGCCTTGGCTCTACCGACGTTCGCTGCCACGGCGTTCTATCACCATAAACTGCTGAAGCAGCCTCCGGCGCTGGAGCCCTTTCTCCAGGAAGTGGAGAAATTCGCCATGGGCGAACACATGATAGCTCTGCTGGAAGGCTCCGAAATCCCGGCGGCGCAACGGCAGGCGGTAGCGGAGAAACTGCACCAATACACTGGCCTACCGGTGGCCTATCTGCTGAAGGCGAATTTGCGCCCGAGCGGCGGCGAATTTTCGAAGACATTGCAGGATGACAAGGGACTCACTACCGGGCGGCTGGACACGCGGTACCAAGGACCGGACTACGACCGTTTGAGCGAAGAGGCCGAGTACGATCCGCAGAGCAACGCCGTTTCCGCGGCCTATACGACGGCCATCAACCAATACCTGCGGACGGTGCTGCACTACGGCGCTAGCCAGACTTACAACCCGAATATTTACCAGGAACCCTCGTTTGCTCAGTGGGACCAGCGCCACCAGGCTCCCGGCGGACCACCGGCGGCTGCCACGGCCAGCGGCACCAACGTGCTTCCCGATCTGGCGACGGCCATGAAGGCCAATCCGAAAATGAAGGTGATGGTGGCGGGCGGTTACTACGATTGGGCCACTCCATTCTTCGAGGGCATCTATGAAATGCACCATCTTCCGATTCCGGACAGCCTGCAGGCTAATATCAGTTACCACTATTACGAGGCGGGACACATGATCTACGTGAACGAGGATGCGCTGAAACATTTCCACGACGATGTGGCCCGGTTCATCGGCGACACATCCAGCTCGAAGTAGGACGCGGCCGCGTCCAGGCAATCTGCTACCATCCGAGTGCATGGCAGCTACGAAAATTACGGTGAACAGCAATGGATCGCTCCGCGTGGAAGGCGATTTCACGATTCAAGATGCGGCGGGCAAGGAGTTTGGACTGGGAGGGCGCACGGTGATTTCGCTGTGCCGGTGCGGACATTCGGGGAACAAGCCGTTCTGCGACGGGAGCCACAAGACAAATGCCTTCGCGTCGCAATGCGAGGCGCGCGATCTGCCGCCCAAGCCCTAGCCCGCGGCGGCGGGCGGGACTGGGGATCGGGGACTGGGGAGCCTGGCACGTAGGGAAGTTTGCAGGCGGTTTATCTTTTTACCGAGGACTTCGGTCTGGGTTCTAGCGGCGTGCAGATCCGAACCCGTATAGTCTAGGCGTATGGCAAGCTCCAGTTGTGTCTCTAATTCCGCAAGTGACCCTTGGGAGATTGACAGAAAGTACAGGAACTCGCGTGTCGAGCGGCGGGACCGGCCTTCCGCGATATTGGATGGGATAGAAACCGCCGCACGCCTCATTTGCGAGCTCAGCGCGAAAAGCTCCGACTTAGGGAAGCGCGCCGTGACGCGATAAACCGTCTCCGCCAGTTCGACACCCAAGTGCCACACGTCTAAATCCCGGAAGTTTTTGACCATTCACTCAATAGTGGCCAAAGCCGGAAGCTTTTCTCACCCGTGCCTGGTTCCCTAATCCCCGGCCCCATTCTCCGATAGCACGCAAATATCACTGAGGTTGCGGTAGTCCTCCGCGAAGTCCAGCCCATAGCCGACCACGAACTCATCGGGGATCTGGAAGCCGACGTAGGACACGCGCACCGGACGCAAGCGTCTCTCGGGCTTGTCGAGCAGAGTCGCGATGGCGAGCGATTTCGGACGTCGCTGCTCGAGCACGTTCATCAGGTACGTCAATGTGACGCCGCTGTCGACGATGTCCTCGACGATCAGGACGTGATGGCCTTCGATGGAAACATCCAGGTCCTTGGTGACCTTCACTTCCCCGGACGACGTTTTGCCACGGCCGTAGCTGGAAATGCCCATGAACTCGATGCGCGAGGGCGTCTTGATTTCGCGCGACAAGTCGGCCAGAAACATGAAAGCGCCTTTGAGGATGGAGATGAGATAGAGCGGGCCTTCCGGATAATCGGCGCTGATCTGGGCGCCCATGGCGCGCACGCGGTTCTGAATCTGTTCGGCGGTGAGGAAAACGCGGGGCGCCAGGGCCATGCGCTAGTCGGCGCTGTGCACCGAGTGAGCCGGGACCCGCTTACTCAACTGAGGCGGACTCGCCAGGCGCGTGCTGCCCGGTCCGATGTGAATGTGCGCGGCTGTCGCCTTTCCTGGGACGGCATGGGAGAAGGCGTAATAGGGGATCTTGCGCGCCTGCAGGTATTCGCGTAGCCAGACGCCTTCCGGAGCGCTGGGCACGACGGCCACGTCGACGCGGCCGCGATGATCGAATCCCAGCGCGCGGTGCACTTCTGTCTCGCCTTCGGCGCTGATGGGAAGCGGGCGGTCGAATTGGGCGGAGAAAGCCAGTTCGAGCGGCGGCAGGTCACGGGCTTCGTTGAATTCGCCATCGCCTTCGTAGTGTTCTTCGCCTTCGAGCGCCAGAGCGCTGTCGTCTACGGCCGGGGCTTCGAAAGACAGGGCTTGGGCTCGCGAGGGGGCGGGCGCCGGGCTGCGAGCCGCGAGATCCGCCAACAACTGCGCGCGCTCGTGCGCCAGATTCAGAGCCGTTTGGCGCGCGCTCAATTCCAGTTGGAGCGGCTCCAGGTACGATTTCGCGGCTACGCCGGAATCCACCATTTTTTGCGCTTCGGCGACCCGCGCCTGCTGGCGATCGAAGCGGCGTTGGGCGGCGGCCACCATTTCGTCCTCTATGGCTTGGCTCGAGGCTTTATCGGGAAGGTCGCCATACATGTCCTTCGCCAGAATGGCTTCGTCCTTGGCATCCTCAATTTTTGCTTCCGCTTCCCGAACGCGGACACGCGGCAGCGCTCCCAACTCGACGAGCTGGCGGACCCGGGCCAGTTCCGTTTGGGCGAGCTGGACCTGCTTGTCGGCGGCGGTTTCCAGCGCTGGTTCAGCGGACCGTGCGGGAGACCCCAGCCAAAGAACTGCCGCGCCGCACGACAACAAGAGCGAGAGCAATTGTCGCATGGGAAGTTTCAGTGTAACATACGGGTAGGAGACCAACCCGGCTATTCGACAGCAACACACCACGGCCGTTCCTTCGGCCGCTCCATCCCTCAGCACACCCGCCTGGCTCACAGCGGTTCGAGCCGCGCAATCGAAAAAGGCACTCGATATTCGCGTCTTGGATTTGCGCGACGTGACGACGTTTGCGGATTTCTTTGTCATCTGCAGCGGCAACAATCCGCGGCAGGTGCAAGCGATCGTGGAAGAGATCGGCAAGCAACTGGAAGAGCGCGGCGAATATCCGGTCAGCGTGGAGGGTTTTTCGAACGCCGAGTGGGTGCTCGCCGATTACGGCGATTACCTGATCCACGTCTTCTCGCCCAAGGCGCGGACGTTCTACGAGCTGGAGCGTCTGTGGCGGCACGCCAAAGAGCTTCCGATTCCGCAGGAATCGGAAGCTTAGCCAGGGGCTCGCATTCGCTCGCCGGGATTGGCGGCAAGGGCTCGCATTCGCTCGCCGGGATTGGCGGTTGGCTCGCATGCGCTCGCGGGGATTAGGAATCCGCCCAGCCACGCCACGTTGTGCCTGGCGCCCCAATCGCGGCGACCCACAGGGAGCCCAAGCGCCAGCCCCAGCGACCGAACGGGAACTACAGAGCAGCGAAGCCGTCAGACTGACGGCTTCCCTTCGCCTTCGCGCAACAGTTGACACCGTTCTTGGCAACCAGCGGCTCCAGGATCCCGCTGATCATTTCGAAAATGTATTCCGGCGACCGGTCCCCGCGAATCTGATGATATTTGCGGTCCTGATAGTAGGCCAGCACCGGGCGCGTGACCGCATCGTAGGTGCGGATGCGCTCGCTGACCACTTCCTCGGTGTCGTCCTTGCGCGTCACCAGCGGCGTGCCATCGTCGTCGCAAATACCGGGCGTCTTGGGCGGCATTTGCAAGAGGTTGTAAATGCGTTTGCACTGCGGGCACTGGCGGCGCGAGGTGAGCCGGCCGACCAGCGCGTCCAGGGGGACGTCCAGATGCAGCACGACGGGGGTATCGAAGTGCCGTTCGGCCAGCAAACCGTCCAGAAATTCAGCTTGTTGCACGGTGCGGGGATAGCCGTCCAACAGAAAGCCGTGGGCGCTATCGGGCGAAGACACACGTTGGGCGAGCATCCGGTTGACGAGGTCATCACCCACCAAACCCCCGTTGGCCATGATCGACTGCGCGGCTTTGCCTAGCGGCGTGCCGGACTTGATCTCCTCGCGCAGCATGTCGCCGGTCGAGATGGCCGGAATCCCCAACCAGTTTGAGATTCTTCCTGACTGCGTTCCTTTGCCGCTACCCGGCGGTCCAAAGAGCAGAAGAACCAAACCACCCTCCGTTCCAGTTCAGCCTAGTGAACCCAACCCATTCGGTCAAATCAGCACCCATACAAACCAAGATCGGCTAAATCCCATGAAAAGCCTATCACTATTTCGTTCTAAGCGTACCCGCGCAGTAAGGGCCGTCCAGTACTAGACGCCCAAAGCAGCATTCCCTTTCGCCGCGAACGCCCTTTCGTACCAGCCAGCGTCATTTCTTGCACGCCAGCGTGAGGCCGTCCCGCAGCGCCAGCATGCTCAGCCATACCCGGCCGTCGTCTCTGATCTGCCGATTGAATTCCCGTATGGCCCGCGTATCGGGATCGTCGAAGGAAGCGTCGATGACCCGTCCATACCAGAGTACGTTATCCACGACGATCAAACCACCCGGCCGTAGGAGCACCAAAGCGCGCTCGTAATAATTCCCGTAATTTGTCTTATCGGCATCGATGAACACAAAATCGAATTGGCCGGTCTCGCCGCTCGCGATCAAGCCGTTCAAGGTGGCGAGTGCGGGGCCTAACCGGAGGTCGACCTTGTGTTCCACGCCAGCTTCCCGCCAATAGCGCCGCGCCACCGAGGTCCAGTCCTTATTAATGTCGCAAGCGATTACTTGGCCGTCATCGGGCAAGGCCAGCGCCACCGCCAATGCGCTGTACCCGGTGAAGACGCCGATTTCAATCGTCCGGCGCGCACCGATCAGATGCATTAGGAGCGCCATAAACTGGCCTTGCTCGGCCGAGATCTGCAAATTGGGGTTGGGATACCGTGCCGTCTCCTCGCGCAAACGCCGCAGGATCTCAGGCTCGCGGAGGGTGACGCTCCGGATGTACTCCCAAAGGGCGCCGCTCATATTGAGGCCGTCGCCGAGGGTCGTGGATTCGGACATCACCCTCTATTGAACACCAGTTGCGGGCAACTCATTCCCCAGACGAACCGGGTTCGCTGAGAACATGCTGCGCGGCCCTATCGCCCGCGCGCGAGCTCCTACCAGCTCGGGTCGATGTCGGCCGCGGCGATCGCCTGCTCGGATCCGGTGGTCGCGAATTTCAGAAATGCGATCACGTCGGCGAGTTCTTGCGGCGAATAGTGCGCCAAGGCCGGAGGATGACGCCATTTCTCATCGCGCTCGGTGGAAACGATCTCTTTGACGGTCAGCGTTCGGATCACCGGCGGAATCGTGCTCAAGTCGTAATACTCGACACGGTCGCCGTATTTTTGCTTTAAGATCCCGGGAAAGCTGTTGACGGCTGTTTTGACGCGATAGACATGCTCGGTCATGGTCATGTGCATGGTCATGACGATGCTATGCACGCTGCCGTTGGATGCCATGTTGGTCAGGTCCGGCCCGACGGCCGTCCCGACGCCTCCCAGTTGATGGCATGTCTTGCACGCCACGCCTTTCTTCGAGTTGGTGAAGAGTTCGCGCCCACGCTCGATCTGCGCGGTGGGAGCGGCTTTGTCTTCTTGTCCCGAAATACCTTGGGCCCGAACCGCTGGCAGGGTCAAGGCGGGAACCAGTAGAACGTATAGGGCCTTTCGCATGGTTTTTGCCTCCGGCGGTACTCGATGCAATCGCCGAACCAGGGAAAAGCGGCTGAAACCGGGGATTTTGGGGCAAGTACGCTTAGTTCTGCGGTTGTAGGCCCA
>JASHQT010000504.1 GCA_030039005.1 Bryobacteraceae bacterium | reverse complement strand
CTTTCAACTTCAATCCGGATCGATAGAGTATTTTGTACGAAGCTTTGAGCACCGCAATGTCCTCGGGAGTGAATCCTGCCCGCTTGAGCCCAACCAGATTCAACCCGTTGGGACGCGCGTGGAAATCGGTGTAGAGAAAGAACGGCGGAACATCCAGATTCACGCGCGAGTTTCCGCCGATCATCGCCAGCCGCCCGATCTTCGAATACTGATGAATCACCACGCCGCCGGAAATGAAGGCCTGATCTTCCACCTCGACATGCCCGGCTACCAGCGCGCAACTCGCAATCACGATGTTGTTGTAGATTTTGCAATTGTGCGCGATGTGGCCCGAAGTCATGATGTAATTGCCGTCCCCGATCTGGGTCACGCTTTCCGCCTCGGTGCCTCGCGAGATGGTGTAGTGCTCCCGGATGATGTTGCCATTGCCGATGCGCAAATAGCTGCGCTGGCCGGAGAAGTTCTTGTCCAACGGATCGGTTCCGAGAACGGTACCGGCCGAAATTACGTTGCGCTCGCCGAGCGTGGTCCAGCGCTTCACGTAGACGTATGGCTCCAGCCGGCAGTGCGCTCCAATCTCGACATCTTCCTCGATGATGGCGAACTCGCCGATCTGCACCTGTGGTCCGATCGTGGCGCTAGGATGAACACGTGCTGTGGGCGCCACGTTTGCCGACGGATCAACAGGCATAAGTTTGTATCATACAGGGGTGCGCGTAGATGAAATTGCCGGGCGTCTAAGTGCGACGTTCGAAGGAGCAGGCGAACTTGAAATCACGGGCGCTGCTCCGCTCGATTCCGCAGGGCCGCGCGAGATTGCTTTTGTCGGCAACTCCAGGGCCGCGGCGCTGGCCGCGAGTTCGCGCGCGGGCTGCCTCCTGGTAACAGACGCCTTCCCGGCAGGCCGTACGCTCATTCGTGTCGCCGATCCGCGCGCCAGTTTCGCCACTGTCCTTCGTTTTCTCTATCCGCCGCAGGCCGTGATACCGGGCATTCATCCGACGGCGGTGATTGCGTCCGATGCCGACATCGCACCGTCCGCCGCGATCGGTCCGCACGCGGCCATTGGCGCGGGCGCGCACATTGGAGAACGCAGCTCCATCGCAGCGGGCTGCGTCATCGGCGCCGGCGCCCGCATCGGCGCGGATTGCGTGCTGCACCCGCATGTCACCATCTACGACAGTGTCACCATCGGCGATCGGGCCGTGTTGCATTCGGGTTGTGTCCTCGGCGCCGATGGCTTCGGATTCGTGCGCGGTTCGAACGGGTATCAAAAATTCCCGCAGGTCGGGCGCGTCGAGATCGGCGACGATGTCGAGATTGGCGCAAACTCGTGTGTCGATCGCGCCGCCCTAGGCGTCACTCGCATCAGCGACGGCGTCAAACTCGACAATATGGTGCACATCGCGCATAATTGCACCATCGGCCGCCACGTTGTGATCGCCGCGCAAACCGGGCTCTCCGGCGGAGTCGTCGTGGAGGACTACGCCGTCATCGGCGGCCAAGTGGGCATCGGAGACAAAGCTCGCATTGAAGCGGGCGCCGTTTTGGGCTCCGGCTGCGGCATTCTCACTTCCAAGATCGTTCGCAAAGGCCAGGTGGTGTGGGGAACTCCGGCGCGTCCGCTGAAGGAACACTTGGAGCAACTTGCCAATCTGGCGCGGTTGCCGAAACTGCGCAGGGAAATTGCGGAGTTGGAAAAGCGATTACAACGGCCGCCAGGCGGCGAAAACGGCTGATTATCGCGCGCCGGCCGCTCTGGTGCAACTCTTACGCGCTGGGCCCACGGCACGCTCCAGAATCGAGCTGGCATCCGCCACCAAGCGTTGTAGCTGCGACATCTGATGGCGCGCTTCCAACTGTCCGGCCGGCAACGTCATTTCAAGATAATACGCGATCGCCTCGATGGAACTGAGCGGCTGACGCAAATCGTGAACCAGATCGCGCAATCGATCCTCTGGAGAAGCAATCGCGACGGAAGCTTCTACGTAGCGAGGAGTTTCAGCGAGAACAACGGAAGCGGCAGACATCGTATCTTGGCATTCCCTTTCGAACAGCTCACAGACCCACCCCAGGACCGAGCGAGCGTTCCATTTCAACGAATGGGGGAATCCGTTTTATACCTCTAAACTCCGCCACGCGTCAAGAGAATCTTCGAGAAAACTTTGCACGAACTTTGCATGAATGACGGATCGTGACTTGGCCAACGATGGAGGCGTTAAAAACCCATCAATTTTCGCCTTGCACACGCCACCACGTTTGCGTGAGTGACTCGCAGATACGGTGATTGCCGATAGCCCATAGCCAACCGCCAGTAGCCAACGGCGGATAGCCAATCCACGGGCCGGAAGGCCCTGCGTGATATTCTAATGTGTTAAGCTCTCCGGGCTATCAGCAAAGCTAGCGCGAGCTAGGGGTTTTCACCATGTCAGGACATTCCAAATGGGCGACCATCAAGCACAAGAAGGCCGCCACCGACGCCAAGCGCGGGAAAATGTTCACCCGCATTATCAAGGAAATCATGATTGCCGCCCGTGCCGGCGGCGGGGACGTAGATGCCAACGCCCGGCTGCGCAAGGCCGTTAGCGATGCCAAGGGCGCTAGCATGCCCGCCGACAACATCAAGCGCGCCATCATGCGCGGAACCGGTGAACTGGAAGGCGGCCAGATCGACGAAGTCACCTTCGAAGGCTACGGGCCCGGCGGCGCAGCCGTGCTGGTGCAAGTGGCCACCGATAACCGCAATCGGACCGTCAGTGAAATCCGCCACGTGTTTTCCAAAAACGGCGGCAACCTGGGCGAAGTGGGCAGCGTCGCCTGGATGTTCGAGCGCAAGGGCCAGATCGTCATCGAGAAAGACAAAGCTGATGAAGACCGGCTGATGAACCTGGTGTTGGAGGCCGGCGCCGAGGACTTGCGCGATGAGGGCGAGACCTGGGAAGTCGTCTCGGCGCCGGAAATGCACGACGCCGTGCTCGAAGCCATTCAGAAGGCGGGCATCCCCACGGCTTCGGCCGAAATCGCCATGCTTCCGAAGAATCTGACCAAACTCGAAGGCAAGAACGCCGCGGCGATGTTGCGGTTGAGCGAGGCGCTCGAGGAACACGACGACGTGCAGAACGTGTATTCCAATTTCGACGTCGACGAAAAAGAACTGGAAGCCTTGGCCTGAGCATGTCGCGCGCCACCGACCCGCACTTGATCGAGCCGCGACTTACCGAGCCGCGACCGTGAGGGAGCCGGAATAAAAGGCCGCATGCGCATTCTCGGCATCGATTGTGGCACCGAACGCACTGGCTACGGTCTCATCGACAGCGACGGCCGGTTGCATCGCATGATCGCCGCCGGCTCCATCCAAACCAGCCCGCGCCAGCCGCTAGAACTTCGATTGCTGGCCATCGCACAAGGCTTGCGCGAAGTGATTCAAACCCACACTCCGGAGTCGGCCGCGGTGGAAGAAGTCTTTTACGCGCAGAACGTCAAGACCGCGCTGAAGCTGTCGCACGCCCGCGGCGTGGCATTGCTCACCGTCGCCGAGGCCGGCCTGGCGGTGGGCGAGTATTCGCCACTGGAGATCAAGACCAGCGTGGTGGGCTATGGCCGCGCCGAGAAGCAGCAGGTGAAGCTGATGGTGCATTCGCTGCTGGCGCTCGAAACTCCAATCGATTCCGAAGACGCCTGCGATGCCATCGCCGTCGCCATCTGCCACGCCACGCGCACTTCGACGGAACTGCGTATGAGAGCCGCGCAATGAAACTTTTCGCGACCGCCGCGGCGCTGGCCGTCAGCCTTTCCACCCTGCACGCCGCGCCCGAGTTGTTCTATTCGAAATATTTCAAGGGCAGCACGCCCGAATACGTCGCCATCACCGTGGAGCGCGACGGCTCAGTCACATATCAGGAAGCCAAGGAAGACGATAACCCCGTCAAGTTCCAATTGGACGGTGCCGCCGTAGATCAGATGTTCGATCTGGCCGGAAAACTCGACCATTTCCAGCATCCGTTGGAGTCCGGGCTGAAGATCGCCAATCTCGGAGAGAAAACGTTTCGTTTTACCGACGGCGACGAGCATCACGAAACGCAGTTCAATTACTCCCAGGATCTCAACGCGCAGGCTCTTCTCGATCGCTTCGAATGCATTACCGAAAGCGAGCGTGAATACCAGGATCTGGACCGCACCGTGCATTTCGACAAGCTGGGCGTGAATGAGGCGCTGCTCCAGATGCAAGTGAGTTGGGATCATAACCGTCTGGTGGGTCTGGATCAATTCCTGCCCCTGCTGGACCGGATTGCGAAGAACGAAAGCTATCTGCACATCGACCGGGAGCGTGCCGCCGCGATGGCCGAAGCCATTCGCAGCCCGCATCCGGGCAAGGCGCAGACGGGAGCGGCGCAATGAAGAGTTGGACCAGCGTCCTGATTGCGGGCGCGGCGCTGCTTTTGCTGGCGCACCAGCGGGCCGGCGCGCAGTCCGTGACCCAGGAAGAGCAGATGGCCTTGCAGAAGGCCATCAGCGAGACCAACAACAGCCCGAAGGAGCTCGAGCTGGCGATCGAGAATCACCTCAAGCAGTACCCCAATTCGCCGCGGCGCGCCGACCTCGAAAACGCACTGGTGAAAACCGCGCTTCAAATCGACGACGAGCCGCGGCTGCTCGAATTCGGCGAAAGCGTGCTTGCGCGCGACCCCAACAACATGCTTCTGCTGGAGCACCTCACCCAGGCGCTGGTACGCCAGGGCGATAAGGCGGACGCGCAACGCGCGCTCGATCACGCGCGCCACCTCGAGGACCTGGTGAAATCGGCGTTCGAGAACGACAAATTCGAGCCCGGCGGCGGACCCGAGGAGGTGAAGCGCCGCGACGATTTCGATCGCCAACGCGCGCGGACGCTGGTGCTCGAAGCGCGCGCCAACGGCATTCTGGGCCGCACCAGCGACGCCATTCAGGCCGCAGAGGCCAGTTACAAAGTTTTTGCCAGCGTGGAAGCGGCGCGCGAAGCGGCCCGTTGGCTCGCCGACGCCGGTAAGGACGCCGAAGCGCTCCAGTATCTCGCCGACGCGTTCGGAATCGGCGCGCTGCATTCGGCCGATCCCGAAGTCGCCAGCGACCGCGCCCAAATGGCCGAGCTCTATCGCAAGCTGCACGGATCCCAAACCGGTCTGGGCGATCTGATCCTCAAAGCCTACGACGATACTTCGTTCGCCCTCGCCGCCCGCCGCGCCGAGTTGCGCACCTACGATCCCAATTCGCAGCTCACCGATCCGATGCAGTTCACGCTCTCCGGCGTGGATGGCGATAATCTGAAACTTTCGTCACTGCTTGGCAAAGTGGTCATCATCGACTTTTGGGCCACTTGGTGCGCGCCCTGCCGGGCTCAACACCCGCTCTACGAAGAGGTGAAAGCCAAGTTCAAAGACCGGGCCGACGTGACGTTCCTAGCCATCGATGCCGACCAGGACCGCAGCCAGGTGAAACCATTTCTCGCCCAGATGAAGTGGACTCAGAAGGTTTATTTTGAGGACGGTCTGCAAAACTTGTTGCAGGTTTCTTCGATCCCCACCACCATCATTCTTGGCAAGAACGGTCACGTTTTCACGCGCATGGTAGGGTACCTTCCGGACCGCTTTGTCGACATGCTGACGGACCGCGTGAATGAGGCTCTGGGGAATCCGCCCGAGGCATCGAAGCCGGCTCGCGCCCCCGTGAAGGGTTCCCTCAGCCCTGCGATCCAGCAATGAGCGCTCCGCTGTTTCCACGCGTCACCTGGATCGTGCTGGACAGCGTCGGGGCCGGCGAAATGCCGGATGCGGCGGCTTACGGCGACGCAGGCAGCGATACGCTCGGCCACATCGCCCGCGTTCGCCAACTGCACTTACCCAACATGGCGCAGCTTGGCCTCGGAAATTTGAAGCTGCTCCCGCACGTCGGGCCAGTCGATCGTCCGACCGCCGCGTACGGTCGCTGCGCGCTTGCATCGCCGGGCAAGGATACAACCACCGGACATTGGGAGATGGTGGGGATCCACTTGGCGAAGCCTTTCCCACTTTTTCCGCATGGCTTCCCCGCTGATCTGATGCGGGAATTCGAGCGCCGCATCGGGCGCGGCACGCTGGGGAATTGCGCGGCCTCCGGCACCGAGATCATTCAGGAACTCGGCGAAGAACACATGCGAACCGGCAAGCCGATCGTATACACGTCGGCGGACAGCGTGTTTCAAGTGGCAGCCCATGAAGAAGTGATCCCGCTGTGGGAGCTGTACAAAATCTGCGAGACCGCGCGAGAAATGCTGCGCGGGCCGCTGGAAGTGGGGCGCGTGATCGCGCGTCCGTTCGTTGGTGAACCCGGCGCCTTTACGCGTACGCCGAATCGCAAAGACTATGCCGTTCCGCCGCCGCGTGGCATGCTGCTCGACCAGCTTCAGGAACATAAAATCGAAGTGTTCAGCGTCGGCAAAATCTTCGACGTGTTCCTGGGACGTGGGATCGGCCCGCACGAAAAGACCAAAAACAACACCGACGGCATGGCGAAGACGCTCGAAGCTCTCGATGAGCTCGATGCCGGCCTCCTGTTCGTCAACCTGGTGGATTTCGACCAGCTCTACGGCCATCGCAACGACGTGGAAGGATACGCGCGGGCGCTCGAAGAGTTCGATGCCTGGCTGCCCTCGCTGTATGGCAAGCTGTCGGACCGCGATCTGCTGATTGTCACAGCCGATCACGGGTGCGATCCGACCACGCCCTCCACCAATCACAGCCGCGAGTACGTTCCGCTGCTGGCCTATCGCCCGCGCAAGAGGGAGCCTCGGGACCTGGGCCTGCGCTCCACGTTGTCCGATATCGGCCAGACGGTGGCCGAAAATTTCGGCGGCAAGATCGGCGTGGGAACCAGCTTCCTCGAATCGCTATCCTGACTCGCTATTCTGACCCGCTATCCTGAAAAGATGCGCCGCCCCATTCTGGCAGGCAATTGGAAGATGTACAAGACGCCCTCGGAGACCGTTGCGTTCTTCGAGAGATTTCTCCCGCTGGTGGAGGGAACAACGCACGCCGAAATCGTGATCTGTCCGCCGTTCGTGGATATCCCGGCCGCCGCCGATGCGGTGCAGGGAACCGCAGTCGAAATCGGCGCGCAGAATCTATATTGGGCCAAGGAGGGCGCCTTCACCGGCGAAACTTCCGCAGCGATGCTGCGCGACGCCGGCTGCCGCTGGGTGATCGTCGCCCACAGCGAGCGCCGCGAGTACTTCGGCGAGACCGAAGAAAGCGCGCTCAAGAAAATCCACGCCGCCCTCGACGAGGGTTTGTCGCCTATCTATTGCGTCGGTGAGCGGCTGCAGGAGCGGGAACGCGGCCACACCGAGAGCGTCCTGGAACGCCAAATGCGCGGCTGTGCGTGCAGTCTCGCCCCGGAACAGTTCGCCAAAATCGTCATCGCTTACGAACCGGTTTGGGCTATCGGCACGGGTAAGGTGGCTACGCCCGAGATCGCGGCATCGGCGCACGCTTTCATTCGCGGCCAGATTCGCGAAACTTTTGGCGCCGCGGCGGCCGAGGCCTGCCGCATCCTCTACGGCGGCAGCGTCAAACCCGATAACGTGAAAGGGCTGATGTCCCAGGTGGAGATCGACGGCGCCCTCGTCGGCGGCGCCAGCCTGGATCCTCATTCGTTCGCCGCAATCGTGAATTACTGACAAACTAACCACCCCATGCGTGCTCTCGTCTTTCTCCTCGTCCCGGCCTTGTTTGCCGCCGGCCCGATCAAACTCCCCGAGCCTCTTCGCTCGCTCTCCGATCTCGCCTCGGCCGCGCCGCCCGAGTTCGCTGCCGACGCGCTGCTGCGCATCGTTGAATCGGGCCGCGTGGCCGATCGCAATGCCGGCCGCGCGCTCGTGGAGCAAGCGTTCCAAGCGGCGGCGTCGGCTAGTTTCCCGGTGCGCATGCAGGCCATAGCTGGCGCCGCCACGGACACCGAATCCGGATCGTTGAATCAGGCTTATGCGCTCGCGCTCGATGCTCTCTCGCTCCAAAGCCGCGCCGTGCGCGCCATGCTGCCGCTCGATCGGGCGTTGGCCCGCGACCTGTTCGGGCAGATCGTGAGGCCTACGCTGGCGCCGCTCACTTGCGATGATGCGTTGGTCTACAAGCCGGACGACTATTATCAGGCCTTGACCGCCGTCGTGAACGGAACATTCTCAGCCAAGGAAAAGGCCAAGGACGAGCATCTGAATCTGCTCATTGACGTGCTGGGCCAAGCGATGTCGCCGCTGCAGCTTTCCCCGCTCGCTTCCGTGATAGAAAGCGCGGGCGTAACAGCGGCGCAACGCCAGTTGCTGTGGGCGCGATTCAACGCCTTGATGGCCGCCATGCAGCCGGACGATCGCTCCTTCACCGCGACGCCCGAGAAATACCGGCCCAAAGGCCACGCATGCGAATCGGCGCCCAAGGTGGAACGATACTGGCAATCGGATAACGCCAAGCGGCTGCTTGAAGCGGGCAGGAAGCTGCGCTATGGCCCGGGTGACCGCTCACTCACGGATGCCGATCGCGCCACGCCACAGTGGCAACAGCAACTGGCCGATTACCTGAACCTGATCGCGGACTGGACCTCCGATCAGGAGCCCTCCGATGCGATCTATTATCACGAGAAATGCCTGGTCTACATCGCGCTCCTCGACGTCGTGCCCACAGGCTCCCAGCGCGAGCTGATCCTGGCCGACTTCGCCGATTTCGTCAGCAACTCAGGGCTTTATCAGAAGAGCCCGGCCGAGTGGTTCAGCGAGCCGCACACGCTGCTCGACCGCTCGCAATCCGATCCGGTCCTGCACGCCAAGGTACTGGAGGCTTATCAGCGCTCGGGCAATCCCGTGCTGGTGCTGGCGGTGGCGCTGGAGAAGGCATTTAGTCGTACGTAACAGTTCGGGCTTTTTACCTATCTATGGAGTGGCGGGATTCGCCGATAGGTGGGCTGCACCCCATGGAGTCGACCCCGACACGCAAACCGAGCACGGCCTTCGAGTATTTCCTTTACGCCGCCATCCTCGCCGAAACCGGTTTGACGGCCCTGATCTATAAAGCGATCTTCGAGAGCCCGGAGCTCGCGCGCGTGCGCATCTACTTCGCCGTCTTCTACTTCGGATTTCTTGGCTGGGCCATCTGGCAGCTCAACCTGCTGCACAGGCGGCGCCGGGCGGCGTTGATCGATTCGCCTCCCACCACGGAACCGTCGAGCGCCGCACGCCCGCTACTGGGTCTCAATGCCCAACAACTGCTGACTGTCGCGATTATCTTCGTCGCCGCGATTGCGGCGTTTCTCTGGATTTTCCGCCAGCTCGGCTAGACTGCGGCCGGTTCCGGCGCGGGCGTGTTCTTCAACAAGCGGCTGACGGTGTCGGACGGCTGCGCGCCGTTTTTCATCCAATACTCGATGCGCTCGCGGTTCAAATTCACGACGGGCGGCTGGGCGACGGGATTGTACAATCCCACCACTTCCACCGAGCGGCTGTTACGAGCGCGCTCCTTATCGATCACCACGACGCGATACGTCGGTTTCTTCTTGGCGCCGAATCGCGCCATGCGAATCATTAACATGCTTCCTCTTACTGTAGCATCGGCAGCTTCAATTTGCCCAGCCGCTTACCCAGGAACCCGCCGCCGGTAATGCTTTTCATCATTTTGCGGGCCTGCGCGTACTGCTTCAGGAGATTGTTGACCTCCTGCACGCTGGTGCCGCTGCCCTTGGCGATACGCCGCCGGCGCGCGCCGTTGATGATCATGTGATTAGCGCGTTCCTTGGGCGTCATCGAATCGATGATCGCCACCACGCGCGTAATCTCGTTCTCATCCACCTTCATGTTCTTGAGGTCTTTCATCGGCCCAAGCTGCGGCATCATGCCCAGCAGCGATTCGAGCGGCCCCAGCTTGCGGATCTGCCGCAACTGGTCCCGAAAATCCTCCAGCGTAAACTCGTTTTCAATGAGCTTGCGCTGCATCTCCTCGGCCTGTTTCTGATCGATGTTCTCCTGGACCTTGTCGATCAGGCTCAGAACGTCGCCCATGCCCAGAATCCGCTGGGCCACGCGATCGGGATGGAACGGCTCCAGCGCGTCGAACTTCTCGCCCACGCCCACGAACTTGAGCGGCTGATTGGTGATGGCCCGAATGGAAAGCGCCGCGCCGCCGCGCGCATCGCCGTCCATCTTGGTGAGTATGATGCCCGTGATGCCCAAGCGCTTGTGGAACTCATCGGCCGATTTCACGGCGTCCTGTCCGGTCATGGCGTCGGCGACGAACAGGATTTCGGTGGGCGCCAGTTCGTCCTTGAGCTGCTGCAATTCCACCATCAGTTGATCGTCGATATGCAGCCGGCCGGCGGTATCCACAAGCACTACGTCGCGGCCCGTTTGCCGCGCTTCCTTGAGCGCCGATTTCGCCAGCTCCAGCGGCTTGATTTCTTCGGGCGTGCCTTCATAGATCGGCAGCTTGATGTCGCGCGCGATGACCGCCAACTGCTGCCGCGCGGCCGGACGATAGACATCGACCGAAACCATGATCGGGCTATGCCCGTTCTTCGAGAGCCAGCGCGCCAGCTTGCCCGTGGTGGTGGTTTTGCCCGATCCTTGGAGACCGACGATCAGGATCACGGTCGGCGGCTCGTTCGCTGTCCGCAGCTTCGATTGGTGACTGCCCAGCGTCTTGATCAGCTCGTCGCGAACGATCTTGATCACCTGCTGGCTGGGGGAGAGCGCCGACAGCACTTCCTCGCCCATGGCCTTTTCTTTGATGGCCTCGATAAACTGCTTCACCACACGGAAATGAACGTCGGCCTCCAGCAGCGCCACGCGAATCTCGCGCAGGGCGGCCTCCATATTTTCGGCGGTTAATTTGCCTTCCCCGCGCAGGTTCTTGAAAACACGCTGGAGCTTGTCGGATAAGTTATCGAACATGATGGACTTCTGAAGCGGCGGGCCCTGGATGAGGACCCTCTTTATTATACGGAAGGCCCGGCGCAGTAGAATGCCGCCAGCGCGAACATCCCCGAGACGCCCACCCGGCTAACAACCAAGAGAGCTTGGCGCTCAAAGCTCGGCGCTTCAAGCCTCGGCAGTCGACACCTGCGTGTCGCCGGCGATCTCAGCGGGGACCGCGTGGTCGATGCGGAAATGTTTGCGCGAATACGTCTTGCCCTGCGTGCTGCGCGCGCGGAAATACGGCTCCAGACGCTCCAGAGCGCGCTGCATGCTGGTGATCACGTGCTCGCGCATGGCCGAGGCCGATGCGTCCTTGTCCATTCCCACCAGCACTTCCATCAAATCCTGATGCCTGCGCGACGGGGTGCCGTTGAACGCCCGGCCCACGCACAGCCAGGTGGACGAAAGGGCGCGCGTTCGTTCGATGGCGTCGCAAAGAGCGGGGCAGCGCGTGCATTCGGCGATGCGCCGGTGCAGCTTTTCGTGCAGATTCAGGTAGTAAAAACGATTGCCGTCGGTTTGCGAACGCAGCGCGTCCACGCGCGCGCCCAGCTTCAGCAACTCGGAGCGTTCCTCCGGCGTGGCGATTTCGGTGAACAGGCGCGCCGCCTCCACCTCCAGCGCCTCGCGCACCAGATAGTGCCCGCGCACATCTTCGCGGCTCGGAATGCGCACGCGAGTACCTGCGCGCGGCCGGCTTTCGAGCAGTCCCTCGAACTCCAGCCGCAAGAAGGCTTCTGAAACAGGCAAAAAACTCATGCCCAGTTCCACAGCGATTTTCCGCCGCGAAATCACTTGGCCGATGGCTACTTCGCCCCGTAAAATCCGCTCACGGATGATTACGTACGCTTCACCCGCAAGATCGGGGGCGCCGGAAGAGCGGTCTTTCATAAATCCCCAATATTCAAGTCCGCAAAAGTGTTAAATCCCCTTCATCCTAGCACAGGCGGGCCGCAGGGCGACCCGTTTGAGTACACTGGGCGTTGCGCGCGCCAGATGCGCGCTATCTATTTTCATGAAAAACAATCGCAGCCGGGAATGGTTTCAAGCTCCGGAATACTATGGCTTCGGGCGGCGGGCCTGGCTCCGCTCGGAAGGATTTCCCTCCGACGTTTTCGACGGCAAGCCGGTGATCGGCATCTGCAACTCCTGGAGCGAGCTCAACAATTGCAACGCCCACCTGCGCGACGTGGCCTCGGCTGTGAAACGCGGGGTATGGGCGGCGGGCGGCGTGCCGCTCGAATTTCCCACCATCTCGCTGGGTGAGATGTTCATGAAGCCCACCACTATGCTGTACCGCAACCTCATGGCAATGGACGTGGAGGAATGCATTCGCGCCAATCCGCTGGATGCGGTGGTGCTGTTGTGCGGCTGTGACAAGACCACACCCGCGCAACTGATGGGCGCGGCGAGCGCCGATATTCCCGCCATCGTCGTACCGGGCGGTCCCATGCTGGCAGGCGTTTGGCGCGGGCAACGGCTCGGCTCCGGCACCGACGGCAAGAAGCTGTTCGACCTCTATCGCACGGGCCGGATCAGCGACGAAGAATGGTGTGAAATCGAAGGCTGCATCGCGCGCACCGCCGGTCACTGCACCGTGATGGGCACAGCCTCCACCATGACCAGCTTGGCCGAAGCGCTGGGGATGACGTTGCCAGGCAGCGCCAACATTCCGGCCCCCGACGCGCGGCGCATGGCGATCGCCGAGCTGAGCGGGCGCGCGGCGGTGGAAATGATCGAGGCCGGGTTGAAGCCCTCGCGCATTTTGACGCGCGCGGCCTTTGAGAACGCGATCACTGTTTTGATGGCGTTGGGCGGATCCACGAACGCCGTCGTTCACCTCATCGCGGTTGCCGGGCGGCTGGGCATTCGCCTTGCGCTGGACGATTTCGACCGCATTTCACGCCGCACCGCGTGCATCGTGGATGTGATGCCGTCGGGCAAACATCTCATGGAGGATTTGTTTCACGCCGGTGGCGTGCCGGCCGTCTTGCATCGAATTCAAGGCCTATTGCACATCGATTGCCTCACCGTAAACGGCAAAACGCTGGGGGAAAACATCGGCCGCGCAGCCCCACTGAACGACACCGTGATCCGGCCGCTGGATCGTGCGCTATATCCGGAAGGCGGCATCGCGATCCTGCACGGCAATCTCGCGCCGAACGGTGCGGTAATCAAACAGGCCGCCGCATCGCCGGATCTGATGCGCCATCGCGGCCGGGCCTATGTGTTCGAAACGCGGGACCAGATGCTCCAGGAGATCGAACGGGAGGACTTGCCGATTGATCGCCACACCATCCTGGTGATGCGCAATTGCGGGCCCAAGGGCGCGCCAGGCTTCCCCGAATGGGGCCACATCCCGATGCCGCGCAAGCTGCTCAATGACGGTGTTGCGGACGTAGTGCGAATTTCCGACGCCCGGATGAGCGGCACCTCCTACGGCACGGTGGTCCTGCATGTGGCCCCGGAATCGGCGGTAGGCGGGCCCTTGGCTCTCGTTCAAACCGGCGACGAGATCCTGCTCGACGTTCCCGAACGGAAACTGGAGCTACTGATCGCGCCGGAAGAACTAGAGCGGCGGGCCCGCTTGTTCACGCCGCCTCCGCGGCATTACGACCGTGGTTACGGCCGCTTGTTCCTCGATCACGTTACGCAAGCCGATCGCGGCTGCGATTTCGACTTTCTCGCTCCGGATTACTGCTGATTTTCGAGCGAGGAGCGCGGTACAGCAACGATGGTCGACTTGTTTACGGTGACGAGGTATTTTGTCGGCTTATCAGCATGCTTGCGGCTGTGCGTTTTCACCGGTGGATCCTGCGTGCGCAACGCGATCCGGTCCAGATACCCAACGTGATCTGAAACGGGTTGCGGCTGCGGCTGCTCGACCGGCTGTTCGGCTGCCATCAACATCCCACTCGCGAATAAGAATGCCATTGCTAGCGTTTTCATATTTATGTCTCCGGCCTCAAGTACGGCAATTCTTTTGCCAGCGTAACGTCGCTGTACCTGCGCGGTTTCCGATGGGCCGTTCGACGTGCGGTGGAAAAAATGACCACCCGCTGACAGTTTGTGGCGGTTGAAACGATCCGATAACGGACGAGTTTCACAGCTTCGCGCGGGTTTCCGCTAACATGAAGTTTTCCCCTCGACATGTTCCGTTTCGAAACAGCCGGTGAATCGCATGGAGAGTGCCTGGTGGCCACGCTCACGGGCCTGCCCGCGGGCATTCCCATTTCGCTCGACGCCGTCAATCGCGAATTATGGCGCCGGCAGCAGGGCTACGGCCGCGGCGGGCGGATGAAGATTGAAACAGACCGCGCCGAAATTGTCGCGGGCGTACGCCATTCGAAAACCATCGGCGCTCCTATCGCGATCATCATTCAAAACAAAGATTGGAAGAATTGGACCGGCGCTCTGCCGGTGGAGGGCTCGGACGAGGATCCTTCTAAACACAAGCCGGTTTCGCGGCCCAGGCCCGGGCATGCGGATCTGGCTGGAAGCCTGAAGTACAATTTCCCGGATGCTCGCTACATCCTGGAACGCGCGAGCGCGCGCGAAACCACGGCGCGCGTGGCAGTGGGCGCATTGGCCAAAGCACTTCTGGGGCAATTTGGCATCAGCGTGTTGAGCCACGTGATCGCCGTTGGGGAAGCGCTTTTGGAACGCCAGGCTGCTTGGGAGGAACTGGTCACGCTCAGCCAAAAGGATGAGGTCTTGCTCGGCTGCGTGGATCCCGCCGCGGAGGCTCGCATGAAAGAGGTCGTCGATCATGCTTATCGCACCGGCGACACGGTGGGCGGCGTATTTGAAGTGGTCGCGCATGGAATGCTCCCGGGACTGGGCTCGCACGTCACCTGGGATTCGCGCTTGGACGGGCGGCTGGCGCAGGCCATCGTCTCGATGCAGGCCGTCAAGGGCGTGGAGATTGGATTCGCGGAGGAAGGAGCGCACTCGTTCGGCTCGCGCGTGCAAGACACCATTCACTACAATCGGGAAGAGCGGCGCTTCACGCGCGGGGCCAATCGTGCCGGGGGCCTCGAAGGCGGCATGACCAATGGCGAGGATGTTCTGGTGCGCGGGTTTCTGAAGCCCATCTCGACCCTGCGGCGTCCGCTCGAATCCGTAGATCTGGCGACGCGCGAACCCGCGCTCGCCGCTTACGAGCGCAGCGACGTGTGCGTAGTGCCGGCGGCCGGCGTGATCGGCGAGGCCATGGTCGCGATCGTGCTGGCCCAGGCATTTTTGGAAAAATTCGGCGGCGATTCTCTGGAGGAAACTCGCCGTAATTTCGAAGGCTACAGGGAGCAGGTAAGAAACTTCTGATGACGTATTCGATCGTGTTGTTTGGCGAGCCAGTGCTCGAAAAGCAGGCCGAGACGGTCTCCGACTTTGACTCCCCGGAGTTGAATCAGTTGATCGAGGACATGTTCGAGTCGATGTACGCCGCCAAAGGCGTGGGCTTGGCCGCGCCGCAGATCGGCATAGCGAAACGCATCGCGGTGATCGACTTGTCGGTGGCCGAAGATCCGCAACAGAAGATCGTGCTGATCAATCCCGAGATCATTCACAAGCAAGAGTTTCAGACCGGCGAAGAGGGCTGCTTGAGCTTGCCCGGATTTCGCGAGCAGGTGACGCGCCCCAAGAGCGTGCGGGTGCGCGCGCAAAACGCCAAAGGCGATTGGTTCGAGATGGACGGCCAGGAACTGCTGGCGCGTGCATTCTGCCATGAGATCGACCACCTGAACGGCCGTTTGTACATCAGCCACGTGAGCGCTCTGAAACGCGATTTGATCCGGCGCAAGGTGCGCAAGCTCGCGAAGGCTGGAGAATGGTCCTGATCTTCTTGGGCACCCCTCTGTTTGCGGTTCCCACTCTGGAGCGGATCGTCGCAGCGGGCCATCGTGTTGTCGCGGTGTTCACGCAGCCCGACCGGCCGAAGGGTCGCGGAGGGCAACTCGCGGCATCGCCGGTGAAGGAAGCCGCGCTGCGTCTGGGCCTCGCGGTGCATCAGCCGGAGCGAATCCGGCGGCCGGAGGTGATCGAGCAGTTGAAGCAGATGCAGCCCGAAGCGATGGTGGTGGTGGGTTACGGTCAGATCATCCCGCAGGCGATCATCGATCTTCCGCCGCGCGGCATCATCAACGTGCATGCCTCGCTGCTGCCCAAGTATCGCGGCGCGGCGCCGATTCAGTGGGCCATTGCGAACGGAGAATCGCGCACCGGCGTGACTACAATGCAGATCGACGCGGGGCTAGATACCGGCGATATGCTGCTCAAGTGGGAGACCCGCATCGGGCCTGAGGAGAACGCACTGGAGCTGGGTCCGCGGCTCGCTCACGCGGGCGCCGAGCTTCTGCTCAAGACCTTGCGCGATCATCCGGCGCCGGAGAAGCAGAATCCCGAAGAGGCCAGCTACGCGCCGATCCTCAAGAAAGAGGACGGCGAGATCGCTTGGAGTTGGCCGGCGGCAAAGATTTTCAATCGCTCGCGCGGATTTCTCCCGTGGCCCGGCGTGTACAGCTTCTTTCGCGGCCAATTGTTTCACATCTGGAAATCGCGCGTGGCAGAGGAAACCCTCACGGGTCCGCCGGGGCGAATGGCCGCGCGGCATAAACGGCTATTGGCGGCCTGTGGCACGGGCGCTACGCTGGAACTTCTCGAGGTTCAACTGGAAGGCCGCAAGCGGATCTCCGCGGAAGCGTTCTTGAATGGGCAACACTTGAAAGACGACGAAATATTAGGGGGCAAGTTGGCGTGAAACTGCCGCTGGGCTATCGATATTCGGCCGTGTACGCCGGTATCCGCAAAGTGAAGAAGGATGACCTGGCGTTGATTGTTTCCGATGTCCCCGCCGCCGCCGCGGCCGTGTTCACGCAGAATCGTGTGCAGGCTGCGCCGGTGCGGATCGCGCGCTGGAACCTGACGAAGTCGCGCGGGCTGGTGAGCGCGGTGCTCATCAACGCCGGGAACGCGAACTGTGCCACGCGCACGGGCGATCGGGTGGCGCTGGCCTGTTGCGATGCCGTGGCCAATCAGCTTCACGTTCCGGCGGTGCAGGTGTTTCCCGCGTCCACCGGCGTGATCGGCGTGGAGCTGGATCAGCACCTGATCGTGAATGCGCTTCCCGCGTTGGCGGCGGGCCTTGCCCCGGAGCGCTTTGAAGACGCGGCGCGCGCGATTTTAACCACCGATCTGGTGATGAAGACCGCGCACGCCTCGGTGCGTTTGAAAAAGGGATCCATCCAGATCGCCGGCATGACTAAAGGCTCGGGGATGATTCATCCCAACATGGCGACCACGCTCGGCTTTGTCATGCTGGACGCGGCTCTGCCGTCTTCCGCGCTGGCTCCCCTGCTGCGCACGGCCGTGGAGCGCAGCTACAACCGCATCAGCGTGGATGGCGACACGTCCACCAATGACACCATGCTGGTGCTCGCCAACGGCGCATCCGGTATTCAACCCAATCCAAAAGAGATCAAGAAAGTGGAAGCAGCGCTTGCGGAGGTGATGGAAGACCTGGCGCGGCAGATCGTGCGTGACGGCGAAGGCGCGCGCAAACTGGTCACCATCGACGTGACCGGCGCCGCGAACGAAGAGGCGGCCGTCAAAATCGCGCGCAGCATCGCCAATTCTCCCCTCGTGAAGACAGCCATTGCGGGCTCGGATCCCAATTGGGGCCGAATCATCTCCGCCGCCGGGAACGCCGGTGTGGCGCTGGATCCGTCGAAGGTGGATATCGATCTCCAAGGCGTGCCGGTGTGCCGGGGCGGCCTGGCGGCGGATTTTTCCGAGGAGGATCTCAGCAAGAAACTGGATGAGCCCGAGTGCGGGATTCAATTCACCATCCACGGGCGCGGCGCGGGCAGTGCGCGCTTCTGGACGTGCGATCTGACCGGGAAGTACATTGAGATTAATGCCAGCTATCGCACGTAGCATCGTGCTGCTCTGCATGGCCGCGCTGTTTGCCGGCGCCGACGCCCACGATGACGTGATGCAGGTGATCTCCAAGATGGCCGCCGCGCTCACGGGGGAACCTGGCGATGACAGCGGTGGGGCCAGAAGCGGGAACGCGGCCGAGTTCATGTCGGTGATCAGCAAAAGCATGCCGGATTACGACACGCTGAAGTCCAACGTGACTGCTCTCGTGCACGATTCCGAGGTTTCCTCGTCCGTTGTGCCGTTGACCGAGGACCAGCAGGGCGACACCTACAAGATCGATCTCGACTGGGTGCTGCAAATCCGGAGTCTGGAGCAGGACGGGCCGCTGGTCCGCCGGCGCGAAGTAGTGCATTGCGAATTGCGCAAGGAAAAAAAGCACTGGAAAATCGTCGCATTGAAGCCTGTCGGCTTCTTCGCCGCGGCCAACTTACCGTAGAGCTCGCACAGGATGCGAGCGGATGGAGTCAGGATTGCGAATGGAAAGGATCGGCGCCAATCGTCCCTTCCAGCTCTTCGAGGTACGCGGGCGAGCTGACCCGCGCGAGCTGGCAGCGCGCCTCTTTGCATGTTTCGGTCGAGCATTTATCCGAACCCGCGGCTTCGAGCGCGGCGATGTGCCGCGTCCATAGCGCGACGTCGCGCCGCTGCTTGGTTTCTAAGCGCTCGCGATACCAGGCGCTTTCGAGCAACGCTTGGCGCGTGAACAGGCCGCGAATTTCGGGCGCTTCTGTTCCCAGGCCTTCGTAGGAGCCGTGCGCCATAATGTGCAGCAGCGCCTTGAGCGGCGGACAGGCGGCATCCACGCTGCCGTCTTCAAAATACTGCCGCGCTACGCGCGTCTGCGTCTCCACGATCGCATCCACGCCCGCGGCGAACTGCGCCAGATCCTGCTTCTCGGGCCGCAGCATCGCTTCGGGAAATACCGCGTCGGGATTTTCGAAAATGCGCCCGAGGAAATGATCCACAAACTTTTCGGTGATGCGATAACCCAGACGGCTGGCGCGCACCGTTCGGCCTTCCAAGTTGAGATCGCAAACCGCTTCCAGATATCCTTCCGCCTTCAAAAACTCGGGATCGCGCTCGTGCACGCGCATGCGGCACCAGATCTCGGGGACCAGCAGGCTGACATCGTGATCGACGCGGAAATGCGGGCCCGCGTAGCCGGCCGAAGTCGTAAATCCCGCGTATCCGGTCAAAATCCAGGACACTAACGCGTTATTCAAATCCACCACGGGCCACAGTGCATTGAACGGACCCTTGGTGAGCGCGCCTTCGCTGCCGAATCCAGTGGTCGCGGGCGACTTGCCGGTGAGGCTGGCGATGAAATCCATGAACAGCTCCGGCAATTCCTGATAATGTACCGGACCGTAGACGGCCAGCGGCGGTGTGCCGGCCTTGGGATCGGCGGGACTGTTGCGGCGTCCGGCGAGAACGGCATTCACCGGCTGGTACACGGGCCGCGTGAAGGGGATGTCGCGCGCCAGTCGCGCCGCGATTTCGGCCAGATACGCATCGCGCGGATTCACCAGATCGGGCCGCGTCTGCAAATAGCGCGGATTGGTGGACGGCTTGCCGTTCACCAATCGAGGATGCGCGGAGGAAACGACGTACTCCGTATTCGAATCCCGCACGAAGTTGGCCAGGCGCGATTGCATCGGCGCGGTGTAGCGATCGAATTCCGCCACGTGATCCACCAGCGCGGTAGCCTGCTCGCTGTCGAAGGGCTCGAAATTCGAAAAGAAGTTGCCATCTCCCGCGATATCGGCTTCGGCCTGCTTGTCCTCGCCGCGATGGATCGCATCGTCGGGACGCTGGAACAAGCGGCGCTCGCAATTCACCACCAGCTTGACGCTGGGATTCGGATATTCGGCATCGAGATCGTTCAGCGCCTCGCGCGGCAGCACCACGGACGCGGTGATGTCGTCTTCCACCTGGACTTTGTCGGCGGGATGGAAATCCGGCCGCAGCTTGAACACGCGCCAGGAACCGTCCGGATCATAGCCCACCCGCAGATAATTGCTCACCAGCACCTGATTGTCGAGCTTCAGCTCATGCCCCAGCACGCCGTTGACGCGGTCGACAGTGAAATGCTCGCGCCAGTTGTCGCCCCATTCGGGCCGATAATAGCGCTTTACCGTGAATAGGAGTTGCTGGATGATGTGCGGTAGTTCGCGCAGCCAGGCGTTGTGCTCGTCGGTGTATTCGGGCGACGGCGTCATCAATTGAATCACCGAGCCCATGGTGCGCTCCGGGCTCAGGATCGGGCGCTTGGTGCGCGCGTCTGGCAGGCGGCGCCGGTAGATCCCCGAAAAATCCCGCGCGAAGATCTCGGCCACTTCGTCCATATCGCGGTGATAATCACGCACGAACACCGGTCCCTTGAGCAGTGTGTTGGCGATGGATTTCGAGATTTCGGACTTCCCGCCGCCCGATACGGTGCAAGGCTTGTGGCACAGCGTGCCGCGCGGCCGTGCGCCCACCAATCGCCAGGCGGTTCCACCGGCCTGCTTCTCTAATCGAATGCGGAAGCCGTTGGGAAGAAAATATGTTGCGTTCTTGCGCAGCGTCAGGCGCTGCTCGCGATCAGCGTGCTGCCAAGTGATGTTGCCTTCGAGCGCGTTGAAGACGGCATCCTCGCGCACGTAATAGACGTCGGAGAAGCGCCGGTCTTTGGTGTATCCTTCGGGCTGCGGCTCGGCGAGATCGCCCAGCAGGCGGATCGCACCTTCGTATTTCGCTTTGCGCAAGCTGACGGTCTTGCCGGCGTGGAATTCCTGGCCGAGCACGTACGTAGCGAACGCGATGGCGCCCCCGGCGTGCTCTTCCTCGGCCAACCCGAATAAATTGGCCGCGAAACTGATCTGCGTTTTGACTTCTTTTTTGCAATAGCCGTAATAATTGTCGGCGAGGATGGTGACCATCAGGCCGCGCTGGTCGCGGCACGTGATTTTGAACGCCCCGCCGCCGTTATACGGCTCGTCTTCGGTTTTCCAGCACATGCCGTCGCGGCGCTGGCGTTCAGTGGCATCGCTTGCGTGCGGCAGTCCGATGTCTTTCTTTTTGATCCCCACCAGATGCGGCGCAACGACGACGCAGCCGGTATGACCGGTCCAATGCAGCGCGTCGAGCGCGGCGTCGTTCTCGGGAAGATAGGGATCGCCCGCGTTGCCGAAGATGCTTTCGACGAAATCGAGATTGCTCACCAGGCTCCCGGGGGCGAGAAACCGGATCTCCATCGTTTTTTCCGAATCCCGTCCAGAAGCCGGGCACACCAGCGGACGCAGCAGCAGTGAAACAAAGCAGTGCGCCTGCTCGTCCTGGTCGGCGGTGAACGGCAGCACCATCATGGCTTCGGGCGGACCCAGTGCCGCGGCCCAAAGCGCGGCAAAGGCTTGCTTGGGAACCGCGGTTTTATCGGCGGGAACAGCGAGCCCGCCTTCGGCGATATGAAACAAACCTTGCGTGGTGCGCTTGTCGCTTTTCGGATTGTGCAGCACACCCTGCGCGACGCGGTAGGACTTCAGGCAAGGCGAGGAAAAGAAATCGGCGCTCGCGGGCAATGACAGGATGCGCGCCATGCCTTCGCGGTCGAGCACGAACGTGTCCACCGGCAGCCGCGCCGCTCCATGCGGGCAGACGTCGGCGAGGTAACTGTCGAGAAACGATTGGACGCGCGTGTCGGCGGGGCACAGCCGATTGCCGAGCAGTTGGTCCTTCTGGTGGTAATTGCGCAGCAAGGGCCCGGCGATTTCGAGGAATTCCGGATCGGCTGTGCTCCGGCTGGTGGGCTGCCCAAGCGCGGCGAGCTTGAGGTTGATGTAGCGGATCAGCTCGCGATCGCGGGTCTGGGACGGCTTTTGTGGGGTCGCGGCAGTGGCTGCGGCGGCGGCAGGCATCGTGTTCGGCTCCGGTTTGAGTGATTCTTTGCTTGAATCGGGGACGTGCACGAGGTCCGCGGGTCGCTCCACGGGGCGCGGCGGG